>JBKPNQ010000160.1:0-14544 GCA_046732715.1 Acidobacteriota bacterium
AATCGCGAAGAAGTGAACACGATCCTGATACGACACCGGTTGGCCGCCGACGAGGCGGAGGTACAGCTCGTTGACGACGGCGTTCGGCCCTCAACCACCTGGTCACCTGATTTCAACTCGCGAAAATGCGGCTCGCAACGCACCGTGAGGCCGTAAGCTGGACGATACGATCCGGTCGTCACGCGCCGAGCGACAGGAGGGATTCGACGAAGCGGTCCACATCTGGCCGGCTGGTGAGTGCAGCCAAGCCGCAGCGTTCCAGCATGGGTCTGAGCCACGGAGCCAAGGCGATCGCGACTTCGGCCGCGTTGTCGCCGGCGCATGGCGCATCGATGGCGCTGTCGGAGTGGGCCCCCACCAGCAGTGGTGCCAACCGAGGGTCCTGCCCGCGGACCACCCCTGCCAGGTTGCAGAACGACTGGCCGTCGTCCTCGTACGACATTTGGAAATCGTTTCGACGCCACGGCTCGCAGCCCATCTCGCGAAGGCGCCGCACAGGATCTCGCGAGCTCGGCGGTGCCCGGGTGAGCCGACCCTGCGTCCCTCCGGCAGGCAAATGGATTCCACGTCGGTGCGAAGCTGGGATACCAGCAGATCCTGGAATTCGTTCATCATCAGTTTCCTTCTTTAGACGCCCGGCGCAGTGCGGTTTCCAGGCGACGAGGTACCCGCCGTCGGACTGTCCCTCGATACCAACGCGATCGGGATCGACGAAGCCCAGCCGAACGAGGTGGTCGCTCCCGGTGAGAATGTCGTCGAAGTCGCGCGCGGCGAGGTCGCGTTCATTGGCCCTCGAGAACCCACACCGCGTCCCGTGCTGCCGCGATAATTCGGAGGCAGCACAAAGAATCCGCGTGCCGCAAGCCTAGAGGCTGCCAGCGGCTCTTCGCGCCCGATAAGCTCCGAGCGCGTCGTCTTTTGAGATTGAACGACCGCGGCGGGATTAGAATGCTGCCGCAGTCTGTCTCCGCACTCACCGCCGCCTCGATTGTCGTGGCAACGGCGTGCAGATCAGATGCGTGCCCGTTCTGGAAGAGAGTCTACCCGTGCCTCTCCGCAACACGGTGTTGATCCCGCTCGTCGCGTGCGCATTCCTGCAGGCGTCCGTCGAAGGCCATCAAGCAGTCGGCACGACGACCGGTGCGATCAGCGGCAAACTCACCGACGCTTCGGGTGCCGTTCTTCCCGGAGTCACGATTGCCTTGTCGAGCGAAGCCATCATGGGTAACGACGGCACGCGAGCGACTGTTACTGGCGCGGACGGACTTTACCGCTTTCCGGCACTTCCGCCCGGCGAGTACTCGCTCCTGTTCTCGCTCGAGGGCTTCAGGACCGTGAGCCGCGAACGCATCTACGTCGGCGTCGGCTTCGCTGCGACCGTGAATATCATGCTGGAAGTCGGCGCCGTGACGCAGAACGTGACCGTCGAACGCAGATCCCCGGTCATTGACACGCACTCGACAGCGATCGCGACTCGATTCGATGCACGTCAGCTCGCAGATCTACCAGGCTCGCGGAGCACGTTCGCCATCCTGACTGCGACACCATCGGTTCAGGTCGCGCATTTCGAGGTCGGAGGCAGCAGCGGCGACTCAGGAGCTCCTTACGGCGCGTACGGGACACGCGGAGCGAATCGACCGATGGTCGAGGGGATCAATGTCGCCGGGATCTTTCCTTCAGGCTTCACGCTCGATTACGGGTCGTTCAGCGAGGTATCGGTGGGGACGGCCGTGCACGGCGCCGAGTGGCCCGCCCCTGGCGTCCAGATGCAATTCATCAGCAAGTCGGGTGGGAATCAATATCACGGCGCCGTTTACGCCGACTACGAAAATCACAACTGGCAGTCGTTCAACATCGACGAGAGTCAGATCAGCTCTCAGGCGCAGGGCGGAGGCGCGCTGTCACCGCGGGAAGCCAATCGCCTGTGGAGCTACCACGATCTCAACGCCGACGTCGGCGGATACATCAGACCGGACAGCCTCTGGTGGTATTCGTCATTTCGCAAGCAGAACGTCTCGGCTCGGCAAGTTAATTTTCCGGTGAAGCCGCTGGAAACACACTTGACGAACTACACAGCGAAGCTGACCGATCAGATGAATCCGAGCAACAGGCTCGTATTCTTTGCGCAGACCGGGCGCAATCATCAGCCCAATTTGGTCGATGAATTTACGCTCCCCGCTGCGGTCAGTCTGGTAGAGGAATCGACATCCAAACTGCTTGCCTCGGGATGGATTTGGAAGGGTGAGTGGGACTCCGTCGTCAATCACAAGATGCTGTTCGAAATTCGGATCGGAGAGTTTGCCACTCAGCGGCCGGAGAGACCGAACGGCACCGCCCCGCGCTTCGAGGATGTCATCACGTCCGTCGTCCAGGGCGGAAACCGTGACTGGCAGGAGAACCGCCGCAGCAACCAGGTGTTCGGATCGGTCAGCTATTTCAAAGACGACTGGCTCGGTAACCACCAGTTCAAGGCCGGCGGCGAGCTGTTCCGAACGACAGTGACGGACATCTGGAGAAAGGGCTATCCAGGGGACGTCCTGCATGTGGTGCGCAACGGCGATCCTGCGGAGGTGTATCTGTTCCAGACGCCATCAAACTCTGAAAGCGGGTTATGGACGTACGGTGGATACGCCGGCGATCTGTGGCGACTCAACGATCGGCTGACGCTGAGTCCCGGATTGCGATTCGATCGGTTTCGTGTGTTCTTTCCACAGCAGACGCATCCGCCCGGCCTGTTCAATCCCACACTGCAGCGATTCGCCGCCGTGGACGACGTGATCGACTGGAACGTTCTGGCTCCGAGGATCGGGGCGATTTTCGATCCGTCGGGCAACGCGCGCATGCTCCTGAAATTCAACTACGGGCAGTACTGGTTCAGTCCAGGAACCAATCTTGGGCCCAATGCGAATCCCAATTCGCCCGACTGGTGGCAGCACTATTCATGGTCTGACCTCAATAACAACGGGGTCTGGGATCGAGGGGAGGAGGGTAGGCCGATCGAGAGTCGAGGCGGTGCCGAACTCGAATCGCGCGACCCCGAGCTGCATTTGTCACGATTGAGAGAGGTCGCTGCCTCGCTGGAGCGCGAGCTGTTCGCGGACGTCGGCATTCGAACAAGCATCGTATGGAGAGGCGAGCGGCACCACTACCTGCGTCACAACCCGAACCGGCCATTCGGCGCGTTCTCTGTCCCCGTCAGTCTCCAAGATCCGGGCCCCGATAACGTGGCTGGCACCGAGGACGATGGGCCTGACATTCGGGCGTTCGAGCTAAATGCTGACGCTGCAAGCCTACCGCAACTCAACGTCGTGGGTAACGTGCCCCACTCCGATAGCGAATACTGGACCTGGGACATCACGGCTACCAGGCGTTTCAGCAGGCGCTGGTCATTGGTGGCCGGGTTCGCAAACACCTGGAACTACGATCAGGCAAGCGCGTATTCCGGCCAGTCGGTCCGCCAGAACACCTACGCTCTGACGCCGAACGATCTGATCAATGCCGGTAAGGACGGGCGTTACGAGTTTACGACCTGGTCGGCCAAGATCTACGGCACGTACGAAGGGCCGTGGGCCTTGCGGATCACGCCCTACCTTCGACATCAATCGGGTCAGCCTTTCGGCCGAACGTTCGTGGCAAGGTTGAATTACGGAAACGTTCGGATTCTCGCCGAGCCGATTGACACGCGTCGCATGGACAACATCACACTCCTGGATCTGCGGCTCGAGAAAGGCTTCCAACTGGCGGAACACCGTCGCATCGCCGGGTTCGTCGACGCTTTCAACTTGCTCAATGCCAACCCGGCAGAAACGGCGATCTGGGCGTCCGGTCCGTCGTTCCTTCGTCCGCTCAACATCGTCTCGCCACGCATCGCGCGGATTGGGGCGAAGCTGGAATGGTGATTCCCTCGATACGCGTCGTCCCGTTATTGAGGCACGCCGAACTTCTTGCGAAGAGCGGCAACCCGCGGGTCGCCGCGGAGCAGAGCGAGCTCGGGACGAGTCAGCCACGATAGCGCGCGGTGAGGGTTGATGGCGGCGAGCTCCTCAATCGCCTGGAACGCGCGGTCCTTGTCGCCTAAGCCTCCGTATATCGTCGCCTGATGATGCGGAAGACCAACATTCCTCGCCGCCTGCGCTTCAGCATCCGCCCGGCGGCCGGTTATGGCATATGCGTAGCCGAGGTATCCATAACCGCGTCCTCCCTTCAACGATGGATTCTGTCCCACGAACTGCTCCATCAGCGCGATGGCCTGGGCGATCTCGCCTTTATGCAGCAAAGCCTGCTCACACCGCGTGTTCGCGATATGAAGGTCGGGCTCAATTGCAAGTGCGCGGCGGCAATTGTCAAGTGCGCTATCGTAAAGGCCGGCACTGATTTGTACCGTCGACATCGTCCTTCGTAGATCCGACGACAACGGATCGGCGCTCAGAGCCACATCCAGCTGCCGCAGCGCCTCATCCAACTTTCCCTCGGGCACGAGCGTCGAGAGCACGAAATCCGTGTAAGTGGTGGTCAGGCTCGGGTTCAGCTCGAGGGCGTGTCGGAAAGACTCTTCCGCCTTCGCCCAATCGAGATCAAGCGAGTGTACCCACCCCATCGCGTCGTGCGCTTCGGCGAGCATCGGGTCGAGCTCGATCGCTTTGAGCGCGGCGCGGCGGACGATCGCATGCGCTCGATCCGGCGGGACTGGTAAACGCAAACTCTCGACGCTCGGCGCCTGCATGACCAGGGACCACCCGTACGCGCTGGCAAGCGCCGCATACGCCGGTGCGAACGCTGGATCTTTGGCCACGACCTGTTCGACGAGCTCAATCGCCTGACGAGTGCCGCGACCGCGCCGGGCCTGCACCACCCGCGCCTTCAGATAGAGGTCGTAGACCTCGACATTCGTGGCATAGCGTCGCTGACCCCGTCCGAGTTTGAGACGCAATTCGTTCACGATGGACCGCGAGATCTCGTCCTGAATGGCGAACACGTCCTTCAATTCACGGTCGTACCGCTCGGACCATAGCAGCTCGTCGTCGGCTGCGCGCACGAGCTGCGCGTTGATGCGCAACCGCGTGCCCGCTCGGAGCACGGATGCCGACAGCACCAGATTCGCGTTCAATTGCTCGCTCACTTCGCGTGTGCCGGGATTCTTGTTTTTGAAGGCGAACGATGAGGCCGACGACCGCACGGTGAGACCGTCAATCACCGAGAGGTTGCGGATGACTTCGTCGGTCAGTCCGTCAACGAAGTAATCGCTGTCCGGGTCGGTGCTCAGATTCTTGAACGGCAGCACGGCGATGACAGGTGCCGGCGATTTGCCGGCGGCTGTGCGCCAGAGGAGTCCCGTCGCCGCGATCACGAGCAGCCCCGCGGCAATCGCGAATGCACGTTTCATCCAAACCGCTCGCGCCGCACGCCGGGACGCGTCCGCGGATTCGTTCGTCGCGGCCAGTGCAGCCTCCAACGTGCCCGCGCTGGCATATCGATCTTCTGGATTCACCGACAGCGCACGTTCGACGATCTGGACGAAGCACTCGGGCAAGTCCGGCCGGGCATCGCGCAGAAAAGTTCGCGCGCCGCGCGCATGCGCGTTGCGGACTTCCGCCACGGTTTGCCCCTGTACCGGATACGATCCGGTTACGAGCCGGTAGAGAAGCACTCCGACACTGTAGATGTCGGCGCGGATACTTGCCTCATGCCCCTCGAGGATTTCAGGGGCCATGTACAGCGGGGTTCCTGCGAGGCCGCTTGGTCCATGATTCCAACCGGGGGTGCGGTCGAGCCCGGTGCCGAAATCCATCAAGACTATTCGCCCACCGTCCTCCCGCATGACGTTCTGCGTCTTGATGTCCCGATGCAGCAGCCCCGCTCGATGCACCGCTGACAGGGCGCGACACACATCGAGCCCGATCAGCGTCGCCTCGCCGGATCCAAACGGGCCCCGCTCGCGGAGCAATTCTTCGAGCGTGCGGCCGTGGATGAACTCCATCCAGAGTCCGACATGTCCGGCAATGCGGTCGGCGCCATGGACCGTCACCACATTCGGATGACGGACCTGCGCCAACATCCGACCTTCCTCGATCACCGACGCCGCATCGGCCGGGTCCGACCAGTCCCGTCGGCGCAGCAGCTTCAGCGCCACCTCACGATCGAGTCGCGCGTCCCATGCTCGATAGACCGCGCCAAACGTACCCTCGCTGACTCTGTCCAACACGCGGAGCGGACCCCAGATCTGCAGCGCCCCCTCGCGAGAATCGACGTCAGCCGCATTCTCTTGGTGCCCCCTGTCGATTTGTCCTTCCGCGTCGATTGGCAGACCGTCAGCGCAGAGCGACACGGTGCCGTGAGCGTCAGCGATCGCGGCGATCACTTTCAATTCGCGGACGATTCTCCGCATCGACTCGTCGTCGGCATTCGACTCGGCGGATGCCCAATCGACAGGGACGCCGTCGACCATCGCACCCGCAACGTCGTGCAGGATACGTTCGTCCGGCATCACGCCTTCCCCTCTTCCATCTCCTTGGCGAGCCGAACGATGGCGCGCTCCGTCGCCATGCGTGCGGCGTTCGGCGTGGGTTTGTCCAGCAGCTCGGCAATCTCGCGGTTTGTGTAACCGAGTTCAATTCGCGCGATCACGAGCTCGCGATCCTCCGCCCGCAGCCGCGCAAGCGCCCGCTCGTAGCGGTCGATGGCTTCCTGGCCGATCGCTTCTTCGAGCGGAGATTGGCCGCTATCCGCCGCGGCCGAATCGAGTTCGCTTCTGGGCGGCCGGCGCTTCGTCCGGCGCAGTTCCTCGCGGATCCGATTCAGGACGGCCTGGCGCAGGTAGGCCTGCAGTGCCCCTTCGCCGCGAGGGTCGAACCGTTCAATTCTTTTAAATGTCTGGAACAGGGTTTCCTGCACAAGGTCCTGCGTGTCGGCCATGTCGCGCGCCCATCGCGGCAGCCGTCCGGTCGCCCACCGCTGCAGGCGCGGCAAATATCGGGCGATCAGGGCCTCGAGCGCGACGCGGTCGCCGGCTTGGGCGCGCTCCAGCAACGTCAGCGATGAATGAAGCTGAGGCCGGTCGCTCGAGTCTTCGAGGCTGTGATTCCCATCCCCCTTCATTGGCCCTCAGCTTTGACGACGGCCAATCATACGCCTGTCCTCCCGAGAAGACGCCAATTCGCGCCCGAACGAGCGCTGTGCACTTTTGGTGTGAACCACCGTTTCGGGAAGTACAAGCGCAACGCACTGGATGGAAGGGTCGGAACGGAGCACGTGGAGGGGGACATGATGAGCACACGTTTCGGATGGAAGACGCAAATTGCGGTCCCGGCGGCCGTTGGACCCGTAGCCCCGGTCCACACGCGAACCCTGATCATGAGATATGCAATCGGTTTAGTCCTCGCGGTACCGTTGGCCTTCGCGACTGCTGCCACTCGGGTCGAACTTCAGGCGGACGGGGTGATCCGCGCAAGCGTGGAGCGTCCGGTCACGCCCACTGCTCCAAAAGAAGCGCCAGCCGGCGCTGCGGAACACGAAATATCATCGACAGGCCCTTCGGTCGCTTCGCAAAACCGGCGGGTTCCTCCCGACGCACCGGCGAGTGCGTACGGCATGGATGTGCCGCTCGCGTACTACAATCTCTCCTTTACGCTTTCGAAGCGCACGGGCGGGATCACGCCACCGGTGCAGGCTCGAATCTTTGCCTACATGGGCCTGGCTCTCTACGAGTCGGTCGTCGGCGGGATGCCGCACAACAGATCCGTCGCGAACTCGTTGCACGGCATCGGGCCGCTCCCCACAAATGATGGCACCAAATACTGGCCGCTGGTCGCGAGCGCCGCGTTGGCCGAGGTAATGCGTGGACTCTGGGGTGACGCGACAAACGTCGCCGCGCAGAACGTCGCGGACATCGACTCGCTCGAACAGCTGATCGCCGACAGCTTCGATCTCCAGGGCTCGCTCGGGCGCCGCTCGATCGATTATGGCCACGCGGTCGGCGCCGCGGTGTACCAGACATCGCTCGATGATGGGGAGGACCGGAGCTACCTGACCAACGTTTCGGCTGACTACGTTCCGCCGGTGTGCGATGGCTGCTGGATGCCCTTACCGGGCCAAATGGCCTTGCAGCCGTACTGGAAGGACAGAATGACCACCTTTGTGTTGACGCCCGGCGACTGCGGCGAGGACGGCCCACCAGCGTTCTCCACAGACCCTGCCTCAGAGGCCTACCAGGAGGCATACGAAGTCTACGTCACCAAAAACAACCTGACGCCCGAGCAGACCACAATCGCGAGGTTCTGGGCAGACGGGGGCGGCACGATCAACGGTCCCGGTCACTCGCTGTCGACCACCAGCCAGATCCTTGAACTGGTGGGCGCGAACCTCGCTGACGCGGCCGAGACCTATGCGCGGGTCGGGCTCTCGGTCGGCGACGGCGTGTACGCCGTATGGTGGTCCAAGTACACGTACAACTGGATCCGCCCGGTCACCTACATCAATCGCTATATCGATCCGGGCTGGACCACGTTCCTGCCGACGCCACCGTTCCCCGAGTACACGTCCGCGCACTCGGGCCAGACCAGCTCCGCGATCAACACGCTGATCGCGCTCTGGGGCGATATCGGCTACACGGACCACACGCACGACGCCGACGGCTTCGCGCCGCGCACGTTCGCGAGCCTGACCGACTCGATGAACGAGACGGCCGTATCGCGCATCTACGCTGGCATCCACTACCACTCGGCGATCTACGAAGGCCTCGACCAGGGTCGCTGCGTGGCTAGCGAGGTCAACGCGCTGCCCTGGCGCAAGTGACAGTGACGGAAACGCCGCCTCGATTGCGGATTCCACGTGGGAACCGCTGCGCAGGATCTGACTGCGTCCGATGGCGTGTTTGAGATTCTGATCGTTCGGGGTATTCGTGCCGTCGTCGTGGTCACATCGTGCAATTCGACATTCGAGACCGGTCCGCGAAAGGAGCTTCTCGCCTGGCTTCGCCGTCAGGAGACGCTCCTCAGGCAACACGCCAAAGAGCGCTGACGGAAACGCACAGTCCGAGCAAACGGGAAGGAGTACGCCTTCCGCTCACTCCGCGAGCTTCGGCGAGACAGACTTCGGGAAGGGAGACTCGCTCATCCGCACCGCTTGATTACGTCGTCCGGCAGGACGACGGTCACTAACGGAAATTGTCGACCAGCATCAGATCGGCTTCGGTGCTCTCGAGGCTCGTGTACAGCAGCCAGCGACCATCCGGGCTAATTGCAAAACCCGGTGTATTGGTCCATTTGACTGTGTTCTCGACCGTGCCCAATTGCTTGACCCGGCGCGACTCGAAATCGAAAAATCTGATGGGCCGACCGCCTTCGCTCGGCATGTCGAAGTCGATGAAGTAGATGCCCGTGCGCCCGACTGCCCAGTAGCCGAATCGCACGGACGCCAGAACCTGTTCCTCCTCGCCGCCGTCAACTGGGACCTTCCAGAGACCGGGGCCAATCTCGGCGACCTTCGTGTAATAGACGATGCGGCCATCTGGTGATTCCGACGCCTCGGCGCCGCCGCGCTTCGTGAGTTGCACTGGTTCTCCACCGTCGAGTGGTAACTTCCAAATCTGCAGCGACCCGGATCGCCCGGATGTCAGATAAATCGAACGGTCGTTCCGGGACCAGGCGGGCAGCGCCTCCAACTCGCCCGCGTTTCGCGTCAGCCGCGACGGTCGGCCGCCGTCTGCATCCATCACGTACGTCAGATAGCTGCCGGCGGGTCCTGTGGTGGCGAAGAACGCGATGCGACGCCCATCGGGCGACCATCGAGGACCGACGAGGACCGGTCCACTCATAGATGTCAAACGCACCGGACTGGAGCCGTCGCTCGCACACAGCCAGATTTCATCCGTTCCGGACCGGCGTGACACAAATGCGATCTTCGTTCCGTCCGGTGAGTACTGAGGATGATCTTCGGACTTGGTGGACGCGATGAACGGCTGTGAAGACGTCACCACGTGCTGCGGATCGCCTGCGCCAACGATTTCGGCACGCCGGATGTCCAGGTTCTCGACGAGGTGCTGGTAGGCGAGCCTTGCCGGTGTCGCAGTGCCGGCACGCGAAATCGATGGGAATCGCGCGTCCTCGCTCGCCGTGTCGTACGCCACCATCGAAGGAGCCGAGGAAGGCTGCGCGGAAAGGCGCCAGAGACGAAACGAGCCACCGCGATCAGAGGAGAGCAGCAAGTCCGCATTCGATATCCACGCCATTCCAAAGATGGAGGCCTTGTCCAACGTCAATGGACGCGGGTCACCACCACTCAGCGGCATCACATAAACATTCGCCGAGGTGTCCTGTGAATAGCGTGCGAACGCAACGGTTTTGCCATCGGGTGAGACCGCAGGCCAGCCATCGCCGATGCTGGGCTCTGGCGGCGTCGTGAGCTGCCTCTTCTCCCCGCTCTCGATGGCAATGACAAATAGACTGGCGCCGACTGAGGATGTCATCTCGCTCAACACGAGTGACCGGCCGTCCGCCGTCCATGCAATCGTCTTCAAGAGAAGCGGAACTCGCGTGTCGGCGATCTTTCGTTCCGCGCCGCCCAGCGGTGAGATAACGAAGACCCCCTGACCCTCGCGGGTGAATGCGATCTGCCGGCCGTCAGGCGACCACGCCGGTGCAGATTCGTGGAGCGCGGTGCTCGTGATCTGCACGAGTGCCTCGCCATCGACCTGTTTCACAAAGATGTCGCCGGTGCGCTCGAACGCCACCTGATTTCCATCGGGAGAGAGGCTCGGTGGCCCTTCGATGCCTGGGTAAGTCGTCAGCGGGGCCAGGCGGGAAGGAGTGAGGGATGGACGGCGCGCGCCCGGCAGCCAGACGATCGCCCCGAGTCCAAGGAGAACCACCAGCGTGCCCGCGACGATCCAGAGTCTTCGGGCACCTCGGAATCGGGAAGACGGTGCCGCCGAATCCGACGTGTCGACGCTCTCGCCGCGCTTCTTCCACCAGTCGTCCAGCTCGGCCTTATATGCGTACACGCTCCCTGACTTGCTATGGAGATGACGATGGACCGGGAGCCTCTCGTCGCGCTCCCAACGGGTCACCGTCCTGACGCTGCGGTTGAGATATGCAGCGATCTCCTTCCAGGAATCCAGGCGATCGTTGGTCATCCCACGTCTCGCATCGGCATGACGACTCATTATGGCCTGTCATTTCAAGCCAGATTCGGCCATCAGCGCCGTGACAGGCTTTGCGCATTGCGCCCGAAACCCTTCCCGTCGAGTCTCTGAGCAGGAGGCGCTATGGGTTCGACATTGTCGCGAAAAGTGGCCGGTGCATC
The DNA here is from genome assembly GCA_046732715.1 of Acidobacteriota bacterium. Classification (GTDB taxonomy): domain Bacteria; phylum Acidobacteriota; class Vicinamibacteria; order Vicinamibacterales; family 2-12-FULL-66-21; genus JALZOC01. The sequence goes on from JBKPNQ010000160.1 coordinate 11,299, forward strand.
GATCGTGGTGTTGATCGCCGTGCTGACCGTAGGGCTGAGCGGCCCGCGATACGCAGAGGACTGCTCAGCCGGCAAGCCGTTTTGCTACGACACGCCAATTCATCTCGATCGTCCGATCAACACACCTGGATTCGAAGGCGGCCCGTCGCTGTCGTCCGATGGCCTGGAACTGTACTTCGTGTCCGATCGACCTGGGGCCCTCGGCGGGCCGAATGACCAGGACATCTACGTCGCCAGGCGACAGTCCGTGAACAGCGCCTGGGGCGAACCAGCGCGCGTACCGCCACCGGTCTCGAGCCCGTTCTTCGATATCACACCCACCATCTCGCTCGACGGGCTCACGCTGTACTTTGCCTCCAACCGGCCGGGCCCATTCAGCCCGCCGTGGCCGGATCTCTGGGTGTCGCACCGCGGGTCTGTTAATCAAGCTTGGGGCCCGGCGGTGAACCTTGGGAGCGGTATCAACACGCCGCTTTTCGAAGGGTCGCTTGACATCAGTCCTGACCAACGGACCCTTTTCTTTGCCGGGGTGACGCCTGATTTCGTGTTCGACATTTTTCTGACAACACGCAATTCGATCGACGAGCCATTCGGGGCGAGAGTGAAGCTGGCGCCCCCGATTAATTCCGAAGGTCATGACTACGGGCCGGCCCTTACACCGGACGGCCACACGATGTTCTTCTCATCGGGCGTTGACAATCCATTTGCGCCCGGCGCGGTCAACCACCTCTATGTATCGGAACGCCAGAATGATCGCGCGCCGTGGGGTCCCCGCATCTACCTCGACACGCTCAACTGCCCGACGTGCTTCGGCGGGCTGCCGACCATTCGCGCTGGCGGCAAGGAGATCTGCTGGATGGGCGATCGCGGCGACAGCTTTGGGGATAGGGACATCTACTGCGCGTTGCGACGCTGAAGCAGCCGGCGGGAGAATGACCGTCGACGAGCGCGCCCGCTGGATGCCGACAAGGCGTGAAGCCCGGGGTGACTTGCGGACGAGGCTGGCTCGGGGGTTGCGGACGCGTCCCGGAACTGGCTCATCCGCGCCGGCACGATTCCGTCCCGGGTCGGAGGCAAGAAGTCAAACGGCGATCGCGTGTCAGGCCCGTTTCGTGGTAGAAAGCATTCCTCTCCGAAGTCTGGAGGGCCCCATGATGAGATGGGCAGTTCTCGCAGCCGCGTTGCTGGCGGTGCCAGGTGATTCGCAACTCGCATCGGGCAGGGACCCGACGGGTGCCGAGCGAATCTCCCCGAACGATAACAGGAAGAGCGCAGGGACTCTGGCCGGCGGTGTTCTCACCATTCGTCTCGAGGCACGTGCCGGCGAATGGCACCCGGATGGCGACGACAACCCGGGCATCCACGTCAACGCGTTTGGCGTGGAGGGCGCGGCGTTGCAGAGTCCTGGACCGTTGATTCGCGTACGCGAAGGAACGGAAATCCACGCGTCGGTGCGCAATCTCCTTGAAACACCGCTCGTCGTGCACGGTCTTTACGCGCGCCCGGCGAAGTCCGACGCGGATGCGAGTCCCGCGACGATTGAAGCCGGCGGCACACGTCAGATCACATTTCGGGCGGGCGCGCCGGGCACCTACTACTACTGGGCGGCTGCCGACGCGACACAGGCCATCAGTCCGCGCCCAGGAGCAGTCACGCAACTCTCGGGCGCCTTCATTGTTGATCCCGCGGTCGATCCCTCCCACCCGGCATCTTCATCGGATCGAGTGCTTGTCATCACTGGCTGGCTGAACGGCGCCCGCCGCGGCCCTGAGCAGCGAGCACGTATCGCCATCAACGGCCGATCGTGGCCCAACACCGAACGACTCACGTATGCAGTCGGTGACGTCGTGCGGATGCGCGTCCTGAATCTCAGTAATTCGGTGCACCCGATGCACTTGCATGGCTTCTATTTCAACGTGGACAGCCGCGGCACCGAGCGCGCTGACGACGTATTTCCGGCACACTCATCGCCGCATCTGGTGGTCACCGAACGCACGGTTCCAGGCAGCACGTTTTCGCTCACGTGGAGACCAACTCGCCCCGGGAACTGGTTGTTTCATTGTCACGACACGCTCCACGTGACATACAGCGGCCCGCTCGAGGGCGACACGCGCCATCAGTCGATGAGCCAGATGGACATGATGGCGGGTCCGGTGATCGGGATCACGGTAACGGGCAAAAGCCTGGAGCGCGCCGGCACGTCCGCGCCGCGACGGCGCTTGCGGCTCGTCGCGCGCGTGGACGATGGCGGTTCGAACGAGGAGCCGGCCTTCGGCTATACGCTGGAGGGCGCAGGGGCAGCGGTGTCGAAGCCGTACCTACCTGCTCCCACGATCGTGCTCAGGCGAGGTGAGCCGGTCAGCATCACGGTCGTCAACTACTTGCCGATCCCCACCTCCGTCCACTGGCACGGAATCGAGCTCGAGAGCTACTACGACGGTGTCGCGGGCTTTGCCGGCAACGGGAACCGCCTTGCTCCAGCGATTACGCCCGGCGGGTCTTTCGAAGCCCGGTTTACGCCGCCGAGATCGGGGACGTTCATCTACCACACGCACCTCGACGATTTGAAGCAGCAGCAGGCGGGACTCACAGGCGCGTTGGTCGTCGTTGACGATCCCGCCAAATACGATCCGCAGCACGATCTCGTCATGCTCGTGACGACGCCGCGGCGGGTATCCGATGACAGTGTCGTGCTGCTCAATGGCACGTCCGCGCCGCCATCGCGGACCATGCACGTCGGCGAACACTACCGGTTGCGTTTCATCAACGTGCACGTATCGCGTCCGTCCATGCGCATGCGCCTGCTGCGCGGCGACGAGCTCGTGACGTGGCGCTCGCTGGCCAAAGACGGCATGGACTTACCTGGCGATCAAGTCTCGGAACGAGGGTCGGAGGTTCAGATGGGCAACGGGGAGACGTACGATTTCGATTTCGTCCCGATGCAATTGGGCGACCTCCATGTGGACGTCACCGCTGCTAATGGCACCCTGCTGACCTCGATGCCGATTCATGTCACCGGCGTGACTTCAGCAGGCGTCCGCTAGCTGTCATCAATTCAGCATCGGTCACCGATCTCCCAGGTCTTGAACGTGGGCGAATGGGATGATCGCGCGTCGCCACTCGCGACATCCTTCATGTCTGGCGATCAGGTGTGGAGCTCGAACGCGCACCGACTTCGCGATAACCGCGAACATGCCGAATTGTTTGTAGAGGTCGCCGCATGCGGCAGGTGTGCGGATGCTGACT
>JBKPNQ010000161.1:0-12636 GCA_046732715.1 Acidobacteriota bacterium
ACCAGCATTATCGGCACACCCTGCCCAAAACCCAAGGGTGCGGGGCTGTCGTTCGTGTGTTACCGGCGGGGTTCCAGGGGCTGCTCGACGATGAATGCGCAGCCGGCGTTGTCGCTGGGCTTTTTGTCCGCCTTCTTGACGATCTGGATTCTCATGAGCTGTTCCTCTTTGTGACTGAAACGGGTTGAACGATTGGGTTAGCGCAGGTGCTCGACGGCGACGTCGACCAGCCAGGGGCGCAGCGTTCCCTTTTTCTTGTCCGTTTCCTTGCGTTCGTTCTTCATGGCTTGACTCCTTCAAAAACTGACGGTGAACCGCTAATTGACAGTGGCTGCTTCGCGCGCGGCGGCATCGCGCGCGAACGACACGACGCCCGCCTCGAAACTGCGCTTGTGGCAGTTCGGCCGGTTCATGTCTCCGAGTTCCAGGTGCGCGGCGGTCGAACAGCCGCCGGCACAAAGTGGGATGAAGGCGCAGTCGTTGCACTCTTTCCACGCGGCGAGCGTCTCGAAGCGCGTGGCTGCGGCAGCCTGAACGCCGCTTTGATCCCGGTTGATGTGGCCGGTTGAGAACTGCGTATCGCCGGTGAATCCGGGGCACGCGTAGATCGCACCATCCGGCCCGATGGTGTGCGCGTGCTGGCGATGGATCTCGCATGGGCCCATATGCACGCCGTCGACGGTGTTGAAACCGCGCTTCTTCGTCTCTTCACGAAGAAATGACATCTTGTCGTCGAGAAAGTTGCAGTTGTCGCAGATGCTGGTGCCGCCGCCGGCGGACGTCATGCACGTACCGTTGAGCGGCTTGCCCTCGCTGCCGACGACCGTGAGCGGGATCAGCCCCTTCGGCTGCTGCGGCCGCGGCTCGCGGATGACCGGCTTGAACGAGACGCGCGCCAGCTTGTCAGCGAACTCCTGTTCGCGCAGGAAATCAAGCAGCGCCGGATAGCTGTCAACCGACGACTCGTCGAAGTTGCCGCCAATCGAGACGCGGCACTTGCCGGCGACGCGACGGATGTTTTCGATGATCTTGTCGAACGTGCCCTGGCCGCCGCGCAACGGCCGCATGCGGTTGTGCGTGTCGTGGTCGCCGTCGAGCGTGATCTTGACACCGTTGAGCCCGTATGGCGCGAGACGGTCGACGACTTCCGGGGTCAGCAGGAGCCCGTTCGTAATCACGTTGACGAGCATCCTCACGCCGCGAGCCTGCGTGGCGGCCCACAACTGCTCCGCCAGATAATAGGCAACCGGCAGGTTCAAGAGCGGCTCGCCGCCGAAGAGCGTCAACACGAAACTTTCCGGCCGGATCGCGTCGAGCCGTTCCTCCGTCCACTGAACCACCCGCGCTGCGGTCTCGAGCGACATCTTTGCCGCGAACTTGTTGTGGTCGCCGTGGTCGCCCTGAAAGCAGTAGTCGCAGGCGAAATTGCACTGCAGCGTCGTCAGAACCGTGACCCTGAGTTGTTCCTTGCTTTCGCGAATGTTGCGAAAGTACTGGTCGACCTTCCGTCGCTCTCCCTCGCGGTCATTGACGACGAAACCGTGCTCGGTCAGCGTCGCCAGCGCGTCGCGCTGTTCGTCGGTCAGGAACTCCGTGTTGTGACCCACCCGATCGAGCAGGTCCGCGACGTCGCGCGAGACGATCACCTGGGCATCGGTAAAGGTGTTCATCAGGAACACGTCGCTGCCCTGACCGATCTGCTCGAGCGGTACACGGACGTTGAACATCGAGGCTTGCATGAGCTCTCCTTAACGTGCGTCGATCTTGGGGAGCGGGTTGCGTAGATCGGAGGGCCACGAAACAGCGGCCATCGAGGATCTGAAATTGCAACGCATATTCCGGCATCACCAGACCTGTCCAAAGAGTCCGTTCTGCCACCCCAAAGCTCAGCCCACCCTTGGAAATACAGATCTGTTTGAATGACTCTTTGAGACTAGTTTATGTGAGCGGAACCGGCGCACCCTGCGTTCGGTGCTGTCGGAATCGGCCAATTCATTGGCCGGTAGGGTCAAGGCCTTAGCCGGTTTTTGTGGTTGAGCTTGAATTGATGAGTTAGGCGCCGCGAAGCTTCCGGGCGATTTCACGCAGGTCGAGACGTGACATCTTGTGCTTCAAAGTGCTGAGCGGAATCCCGAGGTAGCGCGCCGTCGCGGTCACATTCCAGTCGGATTTCTCGAGGGCGCGAAGGATGAAATTGCGCTCGAAGGTGTCGCAGGCCTCTTGGAACAGCGCATCACCCGTGGTCGGGCCGGAATCCAGCTTGGCGAAGTGATACTCGAGCGGCAGGTCCTCGTCGGTAATCCATTCCTTGTCACTGACCGCGACCAGGCGCTCGATCAGGTTCTCCAGCTCACGGATGTTTCCAGGCCACCAGTAGGACGCCAGGATCTTCAGCGCCGACCCGGAGATCCCGCGAACCGGTTTTCGGAACTTCGTCTTGTAGCGGTCCAGGAACAGCCGCGCGAGTTCCGGCAGGTCTTCGATTCGATCGCGCAGCGGTGGCATCCGAATCGGAATCACGTTGATCCGGTAGTACAAATCTTCCCGGAACCGTCCATCCTTGACCGCTTTCTCCAGATCGACGTTGGTGGCCACCACCAGCCGGAAATTCGTCTTGATCGGTTTCGTTCCGCCGACCCGTTCGATCTCCCCTTCTTGAATCGCTCGCAGGAGCTTGGCCTGCAGGTCGAACCGCAGATCGCCGATCTCGTCCAGGAAGAGCGTGCCGCCGGTCGCCAGTTCGAATTTTCCGAGCTGCTGCTTGTGCGCCCCGGTGAAGGCGCCGCGCTCGTGGCCGAACAGCGTGCTTTCCACCAGTTCGTGAGGAATGGCCGACAGGTTGACCGCGATGAACGGCGCGTCCCCGCGGCCGGACTCACGGTGCAGCAGCCGCGCCAGCAGTTCCTTTCCCGTCCCGCTCTCACCGAGGATCAACACCGTGGCCGACAGCTTCGCGACTTTCTGCACGAGATCGACGATGTCGCGGATTTGGCGGCTGGGGCCAATCAGGAATTCGCGCTCGCTCTGCTCGGCCACCTGCGCGCTCAGCGTGATTACCTGCCGATTCAGATCCTGCCGCTCGCACGCGTTCCGCACGAGCGAGCGCAACTCGTCGTAGTCAAAGTTCTTCGTGATGTAGTGATAGGCACCGTGCTTCATCGCCTGCACGGCGGTTTCGACCTCGTTGATGGCCGAGATCATGATGCATTCGATCAGACTGTAGTTCTCCTTGACGATGCGGAGAACGTCGAACCCGCTGATCCCGGGAAGCCGGACGTCGAGGAGAATCAGGTCGATGTCTTCGTTCTTCAGCAACGTCAGCGCCGCTTCACCGCTCGATACGGTCAGAACGCGATAGTCGCGCTTGAGGATGGCCGCGATGGTGTCGCGCATCCCCAAATCGTCGTCGCAGATCAGGATGGTCTTCGAGGCTGCCATGGGAAAGCTGCCCGATTGTAGCGCGTTTTGGCCGACCCTATCCGCTTGTGGGTTCGGCCGTTTCTTTGTAAGGTAAATCGTTGTGTTGTCATGGGTTGTTGCAGGCGCTGGCCTGCTGATTGCGCTCGTCGCGCTGGCGTGGGTCCGCCGCGTTTCCGCACGGCTCGAGACCCTCAAGCAGTCGTACTGGGATCTCCGCTATGACTACACGCGGCTTCGTTCCCAGGTGTCCCGGCTCGACCCCGAAACCCAGGCGGCGGATCCGGAGCCCGCACCGGCCGCTAGCCCCGCCACGGTTTCTTTCGTGCCGCTCTCGACAATCAGGAAGAAAGACAGGTAAATGGCGAACGAATACGACGTTGTAGTCATCGGATCTGGCACGGGCGGCTACGTGGCCGCTATCCGTGCCGCACAGCTCGGCCTCCGAACCGCCGTCGTCGAGCGCGAACCGGTACTCGGCGGCACCTGTCTCAACTGGGGGTGTATTCCAACCAAGGCACTGCTCGAACATGCGCACGCGTTGAAAGTGGCGCAGAACTGGAAAGAGTGGGGGCTGACCATCGGCGAGGCGGCCATCGGCATCGACATGGCGCAGGTCCACGCGCGGAAAGACAAGATCGTCAAAGGGCTGACGGGCGGCGTCGAGCTGCTCTTCAAAAAGAACAAGATCGATTGGATCAAAGGCAACGGCCGACTTGCCGGTAAAGGCACCATTGAGGTGACGGAAGGGCAGAAACAGACGCTGTCCGCCCGAAAAGAGATTATCGTCGCGACCGGCTCGCAGCCTCGCAGCGTGCCGGGGGTCGAACTCGATCGCAAAAGAATCATCACCAGCGACGAAGCAATCGGCCTGAGGGAGATTCCGAAGTCGATCGCCATCATGGGGAGCGGCGCTGTCGGCGTCGAGTTCGGCTCAATCTTCCGGCGGTTCGGCAGCGAGGTCACGATCATCGAGCTGCTCCCTCGAATCGTCCCGGTTGAAGATGAAGCGATCTCCTCTGAGTTGGAGCGTTCCTTCAGGAAGCAGGGGATCAAGGTGCTCACCGGGACACGGGTCACCACCGCAAAACCGTCGCCGAACGGCGTGGACCTGGAAGCGCAGACGCCCGACGGGAAAACCGCGAAGATCAGCGCGGAGTATCTGCTCGTCGCAACCGGGCGTGGGCCGGTCACATCCGGCCTGGGAGCCGAGGAAGCCGGTCTTCGCCTCGAACGCGGCTACGTGCACGTCGGCCGGGATTTTCGCACGAGCGTGTCCGCCATTTCCGCCATCGGGGACGTCATCACGTTCGATCAACCTGGCCACCCGCAGCTGGCCCACCTGTCGTCGGCCGAAGGCATCGTGCTGGCGGAGCGGATCGCCGGCAAGGAACACGGTCAGATCAATTACGACCAGGTTCCCGCCTGCACCTACTGCGATCCTGAAATCGGCAGCGTCGGACTGACCGAGAGCGAAGCGAAGAATCGCGGCTACGACGTGAAGACAGGATCATTCAAGTTTGGCATCCTCGGGCGGGCGCGTATCGCCGGCGAAATCGAGGGGTTTGTCAAGATCGTGTTCGACAAGAAGTACGACGAGATCCTTGGCGTTCACATGATTGGACCGCGGTCGACGGAATTGGTGGCTGAGGCGACGCTCGCGCTTCGGCTCGAATGCACCGTTGAGGAACTGATTCGGACAATTCACGCGCATCCGACGATGTCGGAGGCAGTGGGGGAGGCGGCGCACGCCGCGCACGGCGGTGCGATACATGCGTAAATCAGTTGCCAGTTACCAGTCTCCAGTGCCCAGTAGGTTCCAAAGCTGGAACCTGAAAACTGGGAACTACAATAGGCAAATACAATAGGCAAGAACTGGTTCCACAACCAGCACGGACGCTCGGCGAACGAGCGGAGATCGTGGGCGTCGCAACCGGGCGTCGCCTCGTTCAGGTCGGCCGGTGCGACGACAACGCAAGGCGCTGCGAGAAAGACGCGAGCGAGCGTAGCGAAGCGTGTAACGAGCGGAGATCGTGGGCGTCGCAACCGGGCGTCGCCTCGTTCAGATCGGTCGGTGCGACGATAAGGCAAGGCGCTGCGAGAAAAGACGCGAGCGAGCGTAGCGAAGCGTGTAACGAGCGGAGATCGTGAGCGTCGCAACCGGGCGTCGCCTCGTTCAGATCGGTCGGTGCGACGATAAGGCAAGGCGCTGCGAGAAAAGACGCGAGCGAGCGTAGCGAAGCGAGCCACGCGAACGGCGCGAGCCGGCAAAGCGGCTCGCGAGGGAGCGTGTAGGGGAGTCCGAGGGGCGAAGCCCCTCGGAGTGATTACATGACCAACGTTGTGATGCCCCAGATGGGGGAATCGATTGCCGAAGGCACGATCGTCCGATGGATCAAGAAAGTTGGAGATTCGATCGATCGCGATGAACCGCTGTTCGAAATATCGACCGACAAGGTCGATGCAGAGATTCCGTCGCCTGCTGCCGGTGTCTTGACCGAGATCAAGGTCAAAGAGGGAGAAACCGTCGCCGTCAACAGCGTCGTGGCGACCATTGGCGCCGCTGGCGACGTCCGTCCGAGCGCCGATCCGCCTCCGTCCGTCGTCCCCGAGGCGGCAGTCGGTCAAGCGGAAGCGTCCGCCGCTGCCGCCGCGGACGAAGCGGCCGCCGAGTCAGACGAGGGCGCGCCGGAAACGGGTGAGGAACTCCGTCGTCAGAAATCTTCTCCCCTCGTGCGCAAGATCGCGCAGGAGCACAAGGTCGATCTGGCGCAGGTGCATGGCACCGGCCTCAGCGGCCGCGTCACCAAGCAGGACATCCTCGGCTTCATCCAGTTGGGCAAGGGCGATGCTCGCCCGGCGCCGCCTGGTCCGGTTGCGCCTGAACCTGCCGCCGCTTCGGGGCCGGTCTACAAGCCTGGCGAAAACGTTCACATCGTTCCGATGAGCGTGATGCGGAAGAAGATTGCCGAGCACATGGTGCTCAGCGCACGCACGTCGCCTCATGTGTATTCGGTCTATGAAGTGAATTTTGGCCGGGTCTCCACGATGCGCGATCGGAAGAAGGCCGACTACGAAGCCGGCGGGGCAAAGCTGACGTTCACTGCGTTCATCGCAAAGGTTGCCATCGATGCCCTCAGGCAGTTTCCCGTCGTCAACGCGTCGCTCGACGGCGACAACATCGTCTACAAGAAGGACATCAACCTCGGAATCGCCGTGGCGCTCGACAACGGCCTCATCGTTCCGGTGATTAGAAATGCCGACGAGAAGAACCTGCTCGGCTTGAGCCGCGCCATAAACGATCTGGCCAATCGTGCGCGGACCAAGAAACTGAACCCCGAGGAGGTCCAGGGCGGGTCGTTCACGATTACCAATCCAGGCATCTTCGGTGCGTTGTACGGGATGCCGCTGATCAATCAGCCGCAGGTTGCGATTCTCGGCGTTGGCAGCATCGACAAGCGCGCCGTCGTCATCGACGACGCGATTGCGATTCGCCCGGTATGCCACATCACGCTGGGCCACGATCACCGGCTCGTGGACGGTGCGGATGCGGGCCGGTTTCTCTCGTTCGTCAAGGAGCGGCTCGAGAACTTTGATGAAGCGTGGATGTAGCGAGAATGGAGTTCGTCCATGACTCGACGTGTTGAGGTTCACCGGCTCGGCGTCGTGTCCTACGGCGACGCCCTTGAACTCCAGCAGCATCTGGTCGAGCAGCGAAAATCGAACGAGATTCCCGATCAGCTTCTTCTGCTCGAACATCCACCCGTCATCACGCTTGGAGTGAAGACCCGGAACGACCGAAGCCATGTCGTTGCTGCACCGGAACTCCTCGAGGAGGAGGGGGTCGAGGTATTCGAATCCGGCCGTGGCGGCGACGTGACCTATCACGGCCCCGGTCAACTCGTCGGCTATCCCATCATGGATCTGCGACCGGATCGCTGCGATGTGCACCGCTACGTCCGCGACCTGGAGGAGATGCTGATTCGGGTCGCCGCGAGTTTTGGCGTCAGCGCAAACCGATTGCCGGGACTGACCGGCGTGTGGGCCGGGGATGACAAGCTTGCGGCGATTGGCGTCAGGATAGCCCGCTGGATCACGAGTCACGGCTTTGCGATCAACGTCAGCACGAACCTGGCGCATTTCAATCTGATCGTCCCGTGTGGGATCGTCGGCAAGGGTGTGACCTCGCTCGAGCGTCTGACCGGGCGAACGCTTGGTATGGATGAGGTAGCTGACAGCGCTGCGAAGGCATTTGCTGGCGTGTTCGATCGTTCCCCCGTCGCGGCGGCACCGCCAACCGTCACCCAGGCTTACCGGTAAACATCGCTTTTCCCTGTATTTAGAAAAGCTTCTGGCATTCGGAATAATCGGATGTGATCGGGTGTTCTCTTCCTCACGGAGGCCCCAGATGCGTCAGCCGGTGGAGCAAGAACTGATCGGCAGAATGCAGGCGGGGGACAGCACGGCCGTCGGCGATCTCGCCTCGACATACGGACCGCGAATCCACCAGCTTGCGTTCCGCTACCTGAAGAACTGGGAAGATGCCGAAGAGGTGACCCAGGACGTTCTCATGAAAGTGCACCGGAAGATTGATGCGTTTCGCGGTGACGCGGCGTTGTCTTCCTGGATTTATCGGATTACGTTCAATACCGCGATGTCGCGGTTGCGCAACGGCAAGTTCAGCCGTCCGTTCGAGGTTCCGCGGCAGGACGAAGGCACCGAACCGACGCGGCCGGAACCAGCGGACTGGTCATCCCTCGCCGACGACCACGTCATGCGAGCGGAGCTGCGCAATCGATTGATTGAGGCGCTGACGCACCTGCCGCAGGTGTACCGCGTCCCGGTCATCCTGCGCGACATCCAGGGCCTGTCTACGGAAGAGGCGAGCGCGATCCTTCGAGTCAAGCCGCAGACGCTCAAGTCACGCCTGCATCGTGGCCGTCTGATTCTTCGCCAGCACCTCGGCGAGTTCGCCGGAGGCATAGCATTGCACGCAAGGGAAGCGACGCACTGAATCGCTAATCACTGATTCCTGATCCTGAATCGCTGATCCTCGAATCCCTCATCTTCGAATCGCTGAGTCCTCGAATCCGCAGTCGATAGGCGGCCAGGCGATTCAAGGATTCAGGGATTGGCGACTCGAGGATCAGCGATTTGGGATCAGCGACTAGAGATTAGGGATTTGAGATCGCGTTCTCCAGCCGCGTGCGCTCCTGTCTTGTCAGCACGGGTTCGAGCACGCGGCATATTCCGTCTTCGCCCAGCTCCACCGGCATTGCGGCGACTCGGCGGTTCCCGATATGCACGAAACACGAGAACCGTCGCCGTGATCCGATCGCGATCGCTTCCACGATTGCCGCGGCTGCCGATGCGAGCGCGTTGGTACCGGGCGGCCAGAGCCCTGGAAGTCTCGCATTCAGACCAGCGATCACATGCGGTGCCACAAGCGACGTCAGTGGTTGCCCCGAAACTGATGCTTCCTCCCACGCGACGACCGCGTTATTCGGAGGAATTCCCACGACCGTCAAAGTAATGGGCACGCCAGACGCGTCGATGGACAACGCGATGAGCGCCCGAAGCGCGGATTCCAAAGCAACGGGCGACGCCCCGATCAGACGAGCGACCGGCATGTGCAGTTCCGCAACGCCGCGAGCGATCAATTCGCGTTGAGAGCCGCCGGCGCAGACGATTGGCGCCCTCGCCTCGATCGCTGCGAGTCGGCGCAGCAGCGACAGTCCAGCCTCGCCGGCGAATTCGCCGACTCCCGATGCCGGATCCGCGATTACGATGGCCGCGGCGCCTGCAGCGGCAGCGATCGCGTTGCTGCCGACAACCAGCGTGGCGAACTGATCGATCGGCGATGATTGCCTGATGTCGAGCGCCTTGCCTTCCGCGACTCGCTCTTCCGAGTCGATGAGCCGGACTTCGCGTACGCGATCGCGGACGGCCAACGTGTGCGCGACTGCGCCACCCAGCGCACCACTGCCGATGATGGCGACGAAGGACATGGGACTCGTTTATCCTAATAGCCATGTCCGGCATTTCCCAAACACTCGATCTGACCGGAAGAGTTGCGCTGGTGACCGGCGGGTCGCGCGGCATCGGCCTCGCCATCGCGCAAGCGCTCGTCGACGCACACGCGAGCGTCGCGATTACCGGCAGAAGCGGCGAGCAGCTGAAGGCCGCGACGAGCAAGTTGTCGCGCGGGGACGCCTCCCGTGCGGAACGGGTTCATGCAGTCACGGCGGACGTCAAGGACGCCGCCGCGGCGGCAGCGGCAGTTGACGATGCGGCGACTCGCTTCGGCGGACTCGACGTTCTCGTGAACAATGCCGGCGTCGGCATCTTCGGCAACGTCGCCGACATGGACCTGTCGGCATGGCACAGCGTCATCGATACGAACATGAGCGGTGTGTTCTACTGCTGTCACGCCGCCATTTCTCACCTGAAGCGGCGCGGCGGTGGCTGGATCATCAATATCAGCAGCCTGGCCGGCAAAAACCCCTTTCCCGGCGGCGCGGCGTACTGTGCCTCGAAAGCCGCCGTCAACGCGTTCAGCGAAGCGCTGATGCAGGAAGTGCGGCACGACAACATCCGTGTCAGCTATGTCATGCCGGGTTCGGTGGCGACCGGCTTTTCCGGCGGCGAATCGCCAAGCGGGCCAGCCGCAGACTGGAAGCTGTCGCCAGACGATGTTGCCGAGGTGGTTGTGGATTTGATCCGCCACCCGGCGCGAAGCCTGCCGAGTCGAGTCGAGCTTCGGCCGTCGCGTCCACCCAAGCGCTGAATCCACTTGACTGCGATCGCCCACTTCAACGTTCTCGAGCAGCTTAGCGAAACCACGACCGGTGAGTTGTGGCGCGCCCGCGATACGAAGGTCGGACGGACCGTTGCGTTGAAGCTCGTGTCGGCGGAGATGTTTCGCGATGCCGCGAGCCGCCAGGCATTCTTCGAAGCGGCGCGGGTGGCAATGGGGCTGTCGCATCCCAATATCGCGACACTGTTCGACGTCGGTGAGTACGAAGGGGATTGCTATCTCGCGTACGAATTTGCGTCGGGGATCACCCTCCGCCAGGAGAATGACGGTCGTTCGGTGAACCCTCGACGGGCCGTCGAGCTCGCGGTTCAGATCGCCGACGCACTCGCGGATGCGCACGGCTCGGGCATCATTCACGGCGACCTCAGGCCCGACACCGTCATCGTCACGCACAAGGGCAGCGCAAAGGTCCTCGAGATGGGGATGTCGCGCTGGACGAGCGGCGGGCGCCTGCGCGCGGAAGCCGCGACGGCCCCGAAATCGCTCGGCCCCGACGCCGTTCGCGTCGTCAGCTACATGTCGCCCGAACAGGTGCTCGGCGGTCCGATCGATGCGCGGTCGGACGTGTTCTCGCTTGGCGTGCTGCTGTACGAGATGTTGACCGGGCGCAATCCTTTCGCCGCAGCAACCCCCGCCGATACCGTTGTCAATGTCATTGCCGCCAAGATCGGCCCGACGCATGCATTGTCAACCTCGCTCGGCGATCTCGATGCGCTGGTGATGCGGACCATGGCCAAAGAGATCGATCAGCGTCCGCAAAGCGCCGCGTCGTTGTCGGCCGAACTCCGCGGGATTGGAGCCATGCTCGACGTCCGTGCCGGCGACATGGCGCCATCAGAATTGCTTCCGCTTGACGATGAAGGCGCGGCGAGCCGCGGAAGATGGTGGGTGGCGGCAGCGGCAGTTCTGGCGATCGGCGGGCTTGCCTGGTGGCTGTTCAAATAAGCGACATCAGGGTGTCGATGTCGATGTTGGCACCGGAGACGACGACGGCGATGCGGCGTCCCCGTGTTTCGACCGCACTGCCGAGCACGGCGGCGACGGCGGTGGCGCCGGCGCCTTCAGCGATGACTCGCTCCTCACGCAACAGGCCAACGATGGCTTGTTGAAGCTGAGGCTCGCTGACGGCCACCATTCGATCGACCAGGCGTTGGACGAGGTCGAACGTGATCGTGTCGGGATCGAGGTTGCCTGCCAGCCCGTCGGCCAGCGTGGCTTTCACATCGACTGCAACGATCCGGCCGGCGGCAAGGCCGCGGCGGAATGGAGTCGAGGCGTCGACTTCGACGCCGACGACCTCGACCGGCCGTGGCTGCGATTTGGCCGCAATCGCAATGCCGGCAACGAGCCCTCCGCCGCCGACCGGCACGACGATGGCGTCCAGCCCGGGTTCCTGCTCCAACAGTTCGAGCCCGATTGTGCCCGCACCGGCGATGACGTCCGGATGTGAATACGGAGAAATGAACAGCGCCGAGCCATTGGCCGCGTGCCGCTTCGCGCGCGATTCTGCTTCGTCGTAATCGCCGCAGATCATCAGCTGCGCTCCCATCCGGTGGATCGCATCCGTCTTCGTCCGCGGCGCCGTCGCCGGCAAGAAAACGGTCAGCGGTATGCCTTCGGCGCGAGCGGCATACGCCAGCGCCTGGCCGTGATTGCCGGCCGAAGCGGTCACCAGAGCGGACGGGTGGCGGCGATGCTGGCCGCCAAGTGACAACACCGCATTGAACGCGCCGCGGATCTTGAACGAGAACGTCGGCTGCAGCGTCTCGAGCTTGAGGAAGACGTCACCGCCGGTGCCGGCCGACAGCCATTCCGAACGACGAAGAGGGGTGCGGAGTATCCGTCCTTGAATACGTTGCGCCGCCGTGCGGACAGAATCGAGAGTGATCAGGGCTTCGATGCGCTCGCGGCCAAAAGAATCTCGGCGAGCCGGCCCGCAAAAGCAGACCGAGCCATGACCTCGTCGACGCCGGCCGCGCGTGCAGCATCGATGAGGTCGGTCTGGACGTGTGACACGAAGCCGATGGTCCGAATCCCCGACAGGCCCGCGTCGCGCTTCATCTGGCTGATGGTCGCAATCGGTGACACCTTCGTGCTATTGAGGTCAAAAATCACGAGCGATGGGCGAAGCGTACGCGACTGCTCGAGAATATCCGTGGGAGTGCGGGCGAACGCCAGTTCGACGCCGGCTTGCTTTGCGGTCGTCCGGATCTTCGAGCTGAAAAGAAGGTCGTCGACCGCGGCGAGAATCATTTCGAAATCATAACGCAGCCGGGACGCGGCGTCAGCGAGGGCAGGGCTAAAGCCCTGCGCTACAAGTCCGACGCGTGCCGCCGGCGACCAGTCCGCCGCGTGGCGTCGGCGACCAATCCGACGCGTGGCGCGGGCGACCAGTCCGACGC
>JBKPNQ010000162.1:0-7622 GCA_046732715.1 Acidobacteriota bacterium
TTATTCATCATCGGGTGTGCGTACCTGGGACACGGACGGCTCCGCCCTCGACACTGCGTCAGTTTGCCAACTCGCCCAAGCAGAAGTTCATCAGTAACGGGTAACGGCGTAGTGTTTATCGATTCCGAGTCTTGGATCTAGAGGTGCGGTCCGACCGGTCGTGGCGGCGATGATCTGCCGCATTCACGAGTTCGGTCCACGCAGCTTATTCAGAGCACGGGTGAGGCATGCCGTGGAGCGTGTCCAGAATGATGTCTCCAAAACGCGGGTGGAACTGAGCGGACTCGTGGAGACGCCAGTAGACGTTGTCGTCCCGCTAACACACTACGCATCAAGTGCTTGTCGCCAGAAGTCGCGCGCCATCACCAACTTGAAGAAACTCAGTTAATCGGGTTCGATCCCCGTAGCCCGCTCCACCCTTCGCTCGCATGTCAGGCGAAGCGTGCCCTCCATAGCGCAAACGCTCGAAAGTGGACTGTCTCAAACGCATTCCTGGAGACGGGGTGCTCAGAATGTGGCCAATTTGGGGACGCGCCACTCGGCTTGGAGCCATTTCATAGTCCGTATAGATTCTGGCCTTGTCATCTGACAATCGGGCTCGAGCACGAGCGAGGCGAGCATCGACGAAACAATATCGGCCGACGTCGACAACTCGGAAAGTGGCAACGTCCTTTTCGTCGTCGTTCACCACGTGAAGTGAAAGTGAGCCGCGGCGGGCTCGGCTTGAGTTCGCGTACGGCTCATTTGCATAATGTCGCGGACGGATCTGCTCCATGCCGCTCAATCGGCTACTGCTGCTCTTCACTCTCGGCATGCTGTGCGTCATGCGGTTGCACGGCCAGCAACCGCCGCCCAGAGATACGTCGAAGCGGACGGATCCTTCTGCCAGCGGTACTATCCGCGGTCGAGTGATTGCCGCCGATACGCTGAAGCCGATCTGGCACGCATCAATCAGTCTTGCGTGGATGCCATCGGACTCCGCGAAGGACATGCCCATTCCACCACGCCAGACAGTCACAAATATCGCAGGCATCTTCGAGTTCACAGGTTTGCCGCCGGGTTCGTACCGCCTCTTGGCGCTCCCCGGTCCACTGGCGCCGCAATATGTGCGGATGGGATATGGGGGGCAGCGCCCCATCGGCGATCCTTCTGTGGCCATCGACGTAACGTCTGGACACACGACGGGAGACATCACGATTGCGCTTCCACGCGGTGGTGTCGTTTCGGGCACCCTGACCGACGATTTCGACGAACCGATGGCGCAAGTGGAGATTGTGACGTTCTGGTTTGCGGGGCCAGGCGCCCGTGGCCAGCAGTTCAACACGTCCTTCCGGACGGACGATCTGGGTCACTACCGCCTCTATGGATTGCTCCCCGGCGAGTACGTCGTGCTCGCGACTGGCCTACGCGCCGATTCCAGCGCAGGCGACGCCGAGCGGCTCCCCGATTTGCTCTCGACCTACTACCCTGGCGCGACCGAGTACGGCGCCGCCCAGCGCGTCCGAGTCAATGAAGGGCGGGAAACCGCCGGCATTGATTTTCGTTTGGCTCACGGACGCACGCATTCGATTGCCGGCGTCGTCACGGACTCGCAGGGACGTCCGCTCTCTGCCGCAGAGGGGAATCTCGTTCCGCGGATGTCGATGTCCTTTGCCGGGCCCATCAATCATTTCCTCACCAACGATCGCGGGGAGTTCGCACTCGCGCGCGTGCAACCGGGCGAGTACATTCTCGCGGTGCGTGAGAGGGCCGCGGCTGTGACGATGCGAGATCCGGAGGTGACGACGGTTCGAGTCGACGTGACTGCGGCCGACGTCGAAGGACTGATGATCGCCACCAGGCCGGCCGTGAGGATCAGCGGACGGATCGAATTCGAACCGGAGCGACCGAAGACGCTCCCATCTCTCATGCGAGTGTTTGCGGAAGGGTTCGACACCAACGCGTTCGTCTGGCCGGCGCAACCGGGAGTTGTCCGTCCTGACCTCTCCTTCACGATGACAGGCCTGATGAGCGAGTGCGTGCTCCGGATTGTGGTGCCGGGGTGGTTCGTAAAATCGGTGAAGCTGAACGGCGCGGATATCACTGACGTTCGACGGCAATTCGCCGTCGGTGATCACGTCTCGATACTCCTGACGATGACCGGTTCGACGCTCGAAGGAACTGTCACCACCTCCGACGGTCAACCCGCGACGAACGGAGCGGTGATCATGTTTGCGGAGGACCCTGCAGGATGGACGACGGCGTCGGTGCGGATGCGACGTGCCCGGCTGGAGTCGGGGGGAAAATTTACGATCGCTGGCCTGCTGCCGGGTCGGTACTACATCGTCGCGGGCTCGCGCGAACGCACCTTCCAACCGGGCTTCGTCGAGCCTTCGTATTTCGAAGCGCTCGCGAAGGACGCCGTCACGATCGTCGTGGGCGAGCGGGAGAAGCGAACGATCACGCTGACGATGTCGCGCTGACCTATCCGCGTACCACCCGACAATGGCGAGCCTGATCGGCCCGGGCACGTGACCACGCAGCGCGACCTGCGGCTCATGCTGTGCTGAGCCGACAGACTGCCGACCGACATCCGCGCGGCTTGGCGCTCACTTGTTGGCCGCCTTGATCCGGGCGATGAACTCGTCGAGATACTCGGACACGCCCTTGACCACGGTGGCAGAGTGCCCAGCGGCGGCGCTCGCACTAATGCCCCCTCTGTGCAGGAGCGACACTTGGACGAGGACCGGCGACGACTGATAGGACAGCCGCGCGGTCGTGTAGGTATAGACGGTCACGTCGAAGCGAGACACGCACGATCCGGTCGCCAGGCTGCCAGTCATCACGTTGACGTATACGTACGAGTCCTCGTCGGTCTTCGTCAGTACGGTGAAGCCGGCGCTCTTCAACTTGCCGGCTACCGCCGCGTCGAGCGCCGGCTCGGTCAGCCCGCACGACGCCGCCTGCGCGCCGAGGCCTTCGATGACAATCCCCAGACGCGACAGTCCCTTGAGCTCGGCATCCGGCTGCTGGTTGAATGGCTCCGGAGGCGCGGCATTGGGCGACGCGGCCGCAGCGCCGCGTAGGTCGTGCGGCGGAGAAACGGCGGGCACTCCACCCGCCGCTGCGGGCTCCGTCTTCGACGTGACCTCCGGCGTCGGGAACGGGTCGTCGGGTCCGATCAGGTCGTAGACGCGCCGGACGCTGTCGCCGACGCGGCCGCCTTCGACAAAATCGATGTCGATTGTGAGCTTTGGGCCAGCGGTTTCGCGCGTGTAGGTATAGCGGAGCTCGCGCCCCTGCTCGACCTTGTAGCGGACGATCAAGTGGCCGCTGTCTCGAACCGTGACTGCGGTAATGGGGAGCCCGTGGATCTGCAGCTCGTCGTCCTTGCCGTCCGTATGGAGCATCCGCGAGACGTCGTCGGCATCGGTGATGGTCACGGTGCCGCGGCTGTCCAGGATGGTGAGGTGCGCTGACGGCGTCTGCGCTTCGGCCGAGAGCTCCTGCACGCGCTTGGCGTCTTCTTCGCTCTCGCGCATGGCGGAGCCGCCCTGCTGACTACCGCCTGATCCCCGACGGCCTCGTCCACCGCCTTGGCCGCCACCCGACTCACGCTCGGCACTTCGGGTGCCGGCGGCCAGCCAGGCGGGAATGAAGCCGACGTGCTTGTCGACCTGGCTCTGGTCGCGATTGAGAACCCAGCGGCCGCTAAAATTGGCCGATTCCTGGCCGCGAGCGGAGGCAGGCGCCAGGAAGCCAAGCACGCATGCGGCCGCGAGCATCGCCGCCAGAGGGAATCTAAGCTCCTCGGATGAGACTCGGGTAGAAGAGGGCATACGGTTTCCTCTCCGTACGGTAGCACGGCTGATGAGGGCTGGCAGCTGCGAGTTCGTTGAGGAGCAGGGCGTCAGTGCTTCGCGAACAACTCCTGGACGTCTTTCTTGAACGCGGCGCGGCTCGCCGGACGGCTGTAGAACATGTGGCCACCGGGATACTCGTGCACCTGCACGCGTGACGGATCCCCCATCTCCGGCATCTGATCGACCGTCAGAATCGACGCCATGAATGGGCATGACAGATCGTTCCACCCGTGCGCGATCATTACCCGCAGCTTGGGATCCGCGGCAATCGACTGCCGCAGATCCGGGACGGCACCGGTCCGCAGCGCGGCGCTCGTTTGATCCCACGCACCGTTCACCTCGTAACTGAGGGCGTTGTAGCGAGCGTCCACTTTCCATCCGACGACGCGCGTCACGAAGTCCACCATCGCCGTCGTCGTCGGCGCGATGATGCTCTCGAGGAGCGGATCGTTGCTGCGCTGGCCGGGCGCGAACGGGAACGGATCGAACGACGTGACGTTCGAGTCATAGACGCTCCCGATCTTGCCCCCTTCCCGCGCCACTTCACGCAGGAAGGCGCCGATCTCGATGCGGCCCCCGGCGCGCCGCACGAATCCCTCTTCGAGACCGGTCAGCTCGGTCACGCGCTTGACGAGGCGCGCGGTTGCCTGCGGATCGGAGCGCCCCTTCAACAGATCCTGCGCGTAGTCGCCGCGCGCATAGACAATGACGCCCGCCATCGCCGCTGGCGTCAGCTTGTCGGTCCGCTCGAGATGCGCCGCCGCCATCGACGGCAGCGTCACGATCCACGCCATCGGAGAGAGATCGCCGTTCTCGTCGATCGTCGGATTGAGATACGGCGAGACGAGGACCACGCCATTCATCGCGACCCCGAGCTGCGACTGCAAGTAGTGGGTGATGCGCGGTCCGCGGTAGCCGCCGTAACTCTCTCCGACGAGATACTTCCTCGACCGGAGCCGCTCGTTCTTCAGCAGCCAATCGTAAATGATCCTCGACAGGTAGTGGATGTCGTTGTCGGTGCTGTAGAACTCGCGCTTGGTGTCGTCCGCGTTGAGATACGACCGGCTGAATCCGGTGCCGACGGGATCGAGGAACACCAGGTCCGTGAAGTCGAGCCACGTTCCTGGATTGTCGGTGAGCGCCGCCTCGGACGGACTGTCGCCCTGATCGCCGAACGGGACACGCTTTGGACCGATGGCGCCAAGGTTCAGGTACACCGACGCCGCGCCCGGACCGCCGTTAAGGGCGAACGTGACCGGCCGGTCGCGTCCCTCGACGATGTACGAGGAGAAGACGACGTCGGCGCTCTTCTTGCCGTCGGCTGAGTAGACCGGGAGCGTGCCGACGGTCGCCGTGTACTTCAGCGGCCTGCCCTCGAGCTGAATGGTCTGATCGACGTGCGCGTCCGCCGGCAGCGGCGGCCGCATGTCGGCCGGCTTCTCGGCGGCCTTTTCCGGTGGCTTTGACTGGACGGCCGTCGCGGGCGCCTGCGCCACCGCGGCGGACGTCCATGTGGCCACCGCCAAAGCCGTGACGCGGGCAATGCGGTGCGGCACCTGGAAGCGCTTTCTGAATGCGTTCATGCGACTAGCATATCCAATCGCTTCCGACTCACATCGGCGGGATCCGAAGGCCGGCAACATCTCGTCCCACAAGTCGACAGTCTGAAGCGAACTGACCCCGGCCGGTTCGCCCGGTCCGGGGCGTTGTCGCCGGGTATATCGGAGGACCTCCGGCGTGCCGGAGGCGACGACTCACCGATCCGCCAAAAGCGCGTACGCTTCTAACGTCTTCCCCGGCATGGGGTTTGCGCCGCGCGCCACGGTGAGCCTCGTTCCCAAAGATCTGACGCCGGTCTACAACGAGACGATCGGCAAGGGCGCTGGCGCGCGTCGATGGCAGCGCCCTGTCTACGTCGACCACCTTCCACCCTGCAACCAGGCCTGCCCCGCCGGACAGAACATCCAGGCATGGCTTGCCCTGGCCCAGGCGGGCGACTACGAATCGGCCTGGCGGAAATACATGGAGGAGAACCCGCTGCCGGGCACGCACGGCCGCGCGTGTTATCACCCGTGCGAAAGCGCCTGTAACCGACAAGCGCTCGATCAGCCGGTTTCGATCCACTCGCTCGACCGGTTTCTCGGCGATCGCGCGAATGAGATGGGCTGGACGATCGCGCCGGGCGCGCCCACCGGCAAGCGCGTGCTCGTCGTTGGCGCAGGCCCGGCCGGCCTGTCGTGCGCGTATCAATTGCGGCGGTTCGGACACGACGTCGAGATTCGCGACGCGAACTCTGAGCCAGGCGGCATGATGCTGTACGGAATCCCCGCCTATCGGCTGCCCCGTGAAGGGCTCACCAAGGAAATCGCGCGCATCGAGTCGATGGGCGTGACGATCGTTCGCAACTCGCGAGTGACCGATCTGTTGGGCGAGAAAATCGCCGGCTCGTTCGATGCCGTGTTCCTCGCGATCGGCGCCCAGGTCGCCAACCATCTCGATATTCCGGCGATGGACGGCGGCAAGATCATCGATGCGGTGACGCTGATGGAGCGCGTCGAAAAAGGCCGTGCCCCGTCGCTTGGCCGTGTCGTCGGCATCGTCGGTGGCGGCAACACCGCCATGGATGCCGCGCGGATCGCGAAGCGTCTCGGCGCGCAAGAGGCCGTGATCATCTTCCGCTACGACAAAGCGCAGATGGAGGCGCATCCGTACGAGGCGATGGAAGCCTTTGCCGAAGGCGTGAAGGTCAAGTGGCTCTCGACCGTCAAGCAGTTCGGCGAAGACGAGATCGTCGTCGAGCAGATGGAAATGTTGCCGGACGGTTCCGGCGCCGTCGGCACGGGACAGTTCCAGACCCTGAAAACCGACTCGCTCGTCCTCGCGGTCGGACAGCATGCCGACGTCGACTTCCTGAAGAAAGTGCCGGACATCCGGATCGGGCGCGGCAACGTCGTCGAAGTGGACGCGCACATGCGCGCGAGCGACGGGATCTTCGCCGGCGGTGACATGATCGGCGGCGCGCGGACCATGACCGCGGCGGTCGGCCACGGCAAGAAGGCGGCGCGGAACATTGACGCATGGCTGCGCGGCGGGGTCTATGAGAAACCTGCGGCGCACCCACCGATCCCGTACGAGCAGCTCAACCTGACGGTTTTTCTCGACGCCGATCGGCGAGCGCACGCCGAGCTGCCGATAGACAAGCGCACCGGCTTCGACGAAATCGTCGCCGGCCTCTCCGAGCGGGAGGCGCGCTACGAAGCGACGCGGTGCCTGTCCTGCGGCAACTGCTTCGAGTGCGACAACTGCTACGCGGCGTGCCCCGAGCAGGCGATCGTCAAGTTAGGCAAGGGTCGTTTCTATCGGGTCGAGCTCGACCTCTGTACCGGATGCGCCGCGTGTTTCGAACAGTGCCCGTGTCATGCGATCGAGATGGTGCCCGATCCGGCGCCGGAGGGATCGGCCCAGCGCGGAGCTGCCGAACGGATCCCGTCGCGCTTCACGGTTCGGGCCTAGGAAGCGTCATCGCGCTCGACGCGCCAGAAGGAGCTGTCTGAATGCCGATCAAGTCGGCCGTGATGGACGGCAACACCGCAGCCGCTCACATCGCTTATCGCGTCAACGAGGTGTGCGCGATCTTTCCGATCACACCCTCTTCGACCATGGCGGAACTGGCCGACGCCTGGGCCGCCCAGGGCATCAAGAACATCTGGGGCCAGGTGCCGGTGATTCAGCAGATGCAGTCGGAGGGAGGCGCCGCCGGCGCGGTGCACGGCGCGCTGC
>JBKPNQ010000163.1:0-22262 GCA_046732715.1 Acidobacteriota bacterium
TGAAGACGGGCGAAACGAGCGCGCGTGAACCGACGCGGCGCCAGCGAGGCAAGGCGGCCGAAGGAAGGCGCGAGCGAGCGTAGCGAAGCGAGCCACGCGAACGGAGCGAGCCGGCGAAGCGGCTCGCGAGAGAGCGTGTAGGGGAGTCCGAGGGGCGAAGCCTCTCGGAGTGATTGATGCGTTTAGCAGTCAATATCGACCACATCGCGACGCTCAGGGAGGCGCGCAGAGCGCGCGAGCCTGAGCCTGTTGCAGCGGCCCTCGTCGCCGAGATGGCCGGTGCCGAAGGCATTACGGTGCACCTTCGCAGCGATCGCCGTCACATCAAGGAACGGGATCTCGAGGTCCTCCGCCAAACGATCGGCACCAAGCTGAACGTGGAAATGGCGGTCACCGCTGATATGGCGCGGGTGGCACTCCAGGTGCGGCCCGATCAGGTGACGCTCGTGCCCGAGAAACCACAGGAGTTGACGACCGAGGGCGGCCTCGACGTCGTTGCGCAGTCGTCAGCCGTAAAGGACTTCACGCGCCAGCTTCACGGCGCCGGTATCCGGGTCAGCATCTTCCTCGACCCCGAGATCGAGCAGGTTCGTGCAGCCAAAGCTGCCGAAGCGGACGCGATCGAGATCAACACCGGTCGCTACGCCGACGCGTCGGCACATGACGCGGCGCGGGAGCTCGTTCGAATCGCCGAAGCGGCTGCCGCCGCCGGACGTGAGCAGCTGGAAGTCCTTGCCGGCCACGGACTCAACTACATCAACGTCGGTGCATTGAATCCGATTCCGGAGATCGTAGAGCTCAACATCGGCCATAGCATCGTCGCCCGCGCGGCGCTGGTCGGCATGGACCGTGCGGTGCGGGACATGATCGCGCTCCTGCGGCGGAAATGATCGCCGCCCCGGACGATCGGGATCTCCGCGGCGGCCCTCTTGTCGGCTCCGTGCTCCTGCTCGTGTTGCTCGGTTTCATCGTTCCGGCAGGCGCGAGAGCCGGCACGGAGCGAGTGACGATTCGGACCGACGATGGTGTGTCGCTTGCGGCGACGTGGTACGAGCCCCAATCCCGCTCGCCAGCGGTCGTCCTCGTGCACATGCTGCGCAAGAGCCGACGGGATTGGGAGCCGGTCGCCTCAAGGCTTGCCTCCGAAGGCATTGGCGCACTCGCGTTGGATTTGCGCGGCCACGGCGAATCGACCGGCACGGCGCCCGAAGGCGACGGTGCCGATTATTCCGTGTTCATCCGCGACCTCACGGCCGCCCGTCGCTATGTCGCGTCGCGAAGCGATGTGCAGCCGGCCCGCATCGGTATCGCCGGCGCCTCCATAGGAGCCAGCCTGGCGGTGCTCGAAGCGTCAACCGATACCGCGATTGCCAGCCTTGCGCTGCTCTCGCCGACGAGCGACTATCGCGGACTCCACATCGACGCCGCGCTGAAGAAATACGGCACGCGTCCGGCCCTGCTGATCGCCAGCGACGACGATGCGTATGCGATGCGATCGGCGAAAGAGCTGCAGAAGGCCGGCGGCGGCGCGCGCGAGCTCCTCATCGTCAACCATGCAGGGCACGGCACCGTCATGCTCGGCCACGATCCCGACCTCGCGCGCACGCTGGTGGACTGGTTCCGGCGCACATTGCTATGATCACCTCTTGGGTTCTACCAGGTTCTGCTGGGTTCCACAGGGTTCTGCGAGGTTCGTTCGTCCGCACAACCTCGCCGAACCCAGTAGAACCTCGCCGAACCCAGTAGAACCTCGAACGAACCCGGTGGAACCTCGCAGAACCACGTAGAACCAAGTAGAACCTGATCTTTCGATGAGAAGCGACTCTCTGGTGTTCGGCGTTGCCGGCATCTTTTTCGGCGTCCTTGTCGGCTGGATTATTGGCAGCCAGCAGGCTTCAGGAGTGATCCCGGCGGCAGCCCCGCCGACAACTGCCTCGTCTGCTGCGCCGGCAGGACAGTCCGCGCCGCCCGTTTTCGACGAGTCACGCGCCGCTTCACTGAAGGCGACCGCCGATCGCAATCCATCCGACATCGAGTCTCGCGTTCAGCTCGGCAATTTGTACTTCGATGCCGAACGGTACGACGAAGCGGCAAAGTGGTATGAGTCGGCACTGACGATCGATCCGAAGAACGTCAACGCCAGCACCGATCTCGGGATTGCCTACTATTACTCCAATCAACCGGACCGCGCGCTAGCACAGTTCGACCGTTCGCTCGCGATCGATCCCAGGCACTCGAAAACGCTGCTGAACATCGGCATCGTGCGCGCCTTCGGGAAACAGGATCTCGACGGCGCCGAAAAGGCCTGGCAACGCGTGCTCGATGTGGCGCCCAACAGCCAGGAAGCCGAAGTTGCAAAGAAGGGGCTGGACGGCCTCCGATCGGCGCACGGTCAGCGCGGCGCCGCCCCTGACGGCGCGGCATCTCCCGGTCAGCCCAAGTAGCATGGCTCGCTTCATTCTGTGGGCAGTCCTCATTTTGCTGCTCGTGCGCTCGCTGTCGCGACTGCTGCACGGTGTGCTGGAAGGCGCCGGCTACCGACGCGAGGACTCACCGCCGCGCAGTGTCGGGCTCGTTCGCGATCCCGTTTGCGGCGTCTACGTCGTACCCGGTCAAGCATTGAGCGAAGGCACGGGACCGGCGACACGCTACTTCTGTTCTGAAGACTGTCGGCGTAAGTGGACGAAGAGGTGATTCGATGTGGCGAAGGCAACTCCGTTCCCTTCGTCTCCTCCGACGACGATGACGATGGCTCCGTCCGAAACTCAACTGCGCGCGGATATCGTTGAAGTCGGACGACGGCTGTACGCGCGCGGATACACGGCGTCGAACGACGGCAACATCAGCGCACGCCTCGACGAACAACGTCTGCTGATGACCCCCGCCAACGTCTGCAAGGGGTTCATGAACCCGCAGATGATGGTGATTACAGACATGGAGGGGACCAAGCTCGCCGGCGAGCGCCGACCCTCGTCCGAGATGCAGATGCACCTTGAGGTGTACCGTCAGCGGCCCGAGATTCAGGCTGTCGTCCACGCGCATCCGCCAGTTGCGACGGCGTTTGC
The DNA here is from genome assembly GCA_046732715.1 of Acidobacteriota bacterium. GTDB lineage: Bacteria > Acidobacteriota > Vicinamibacteria > Vicinamibacterales > 2-12-FULL-66-21 > JALZOC01. Next base: position 3,066 of record JBKPNQ010000163.1, read on the forward strand.
GGTCGCGGGAATCCCTCTCGATCGCGCGGTGCTGGCAGAAGTGGTGACGACGCTCGGCAGCGTGCCAATCGCCGAATACGCCACGCCTTCAACCAAGGAGCTGCCGGAAGCGGTCCGCAAGTACGTCAAGGTACATGACGGCATGCTCCTCGCCAATCACGGCGCGTTGACGCTTGGCAGCGATGTGTTTGCGGCGTATTACAAGATGGAAACGATCGAGCACTTCGCAAACATCAGCTTCGTTGCGCGAATGCTCGGCGGTGAACGCCTGCTGTCACGCGACGAGGTCATACGCCTGCAGGGCCTCAGGGGACGCTACGGGATCGCGGCGCCAGCGCCAATTTGTTCGGATCCGGTGAGCGACAGCGAGGCCGCCGGAGAAGATTGCCAGGTGGTGTTCGCGCCGCCATCAGCAGGCGGTGAGCGGCTCGTGCCTGATCGGTTCGGTTCGGTGGGTGCCGACGATGAAATTCGGCTAACATACCGCGAACTCACGGCGCTCATAGAAGACGCGATCAAGAACCTCAAATAGGGTCCTTCCGCCTGAAGGCGGAAGCTACAAGTTCCGAAGGAGATAAACGCATGGGTGAGGCGCTCGGCATGGTCGAGACCAAGGGTCTCGTAGCGATGATCGAGGCGGCCGACGCGATGGTCAAGGCCGCGAAAGTCACGCTGGTCGGCTGGGAGAAGATTGGCGCTGGCTACGTGACGGCGATCGTGCGCGGCGACGTGGCTGCGGTAAAGGCCGCCACCGATGCGGGGGCGGCTGCGGCACGCCGGGTCGGCGAGCTCGTGTCGGTCCACGTCATTCCGCGGCCGCACGCCAACCTCGAGGACGCGCTCCCGATCGGCAAGGCGAACGCTGCGACCAAATGATCGTTGCGAGGGTTGTGGGCACCGTCGTCGCGACGAGGAAGGACGAGCGGCTGGTCAGCAACAAGCTGCTGATCGCGCGGCCGGTCGACCCGTATGGCAAGCCGGAGGGGAACTACCTGGTCGCCGTCGATACCGTTGACGCCGGCTTCGGCGAGACGGTACTCATCGTCAGCGGCAGCTCCGCGCGAATGGCGTCCGGCCTGAAGGACTGCCCAGTAGATGCGGCCATCGTCGGCATTATCGACACGATCCAGGTCAGCGACCCGGAGGCCTGACGTGCAACTGGCTCGCGTCATCGGCGAAGTTGTCTCGACCGTGAAGGATTCGAATCTCACCGGCACCAAACTACTGGTCCTGCAACCGCTCGACGTCAAGGGTGGAAACGTTGGCCGCACACTCGTCGCGCTCGATTCGGTCGGGGCCGGTACCGGTGAGCGCGTCTTCTTCGTGCGCGGCCGCGAAGCTGCCTTTCCGTTTTATCCCGCAGAGCCGCCGACCGACGCCACCATCGTCGGGATCGTGGATCATTGGGATGTGGAGTAGTCTTTCGCGGTTCGCGGTTCGCTCGACTGGAAACTGGCAACTGGCAACTGAGATATGCAGATCTGCCGCGTGGTCGGAACCGTGGTTTCGACGCAGAAAAATCACAAGCTCGAAGGAGCCAAGCTGCTGCTCGTCCAGCCGCTCACGCTCGATGGCGCCGCGCGCGGAGTGGCGCTGATCGCGATCGACTCGGTGGGGGCTGGGGTCGGCGAACGCGTGCTGGTCGTGATCGAGGGTAAAGCCGCCGGGGACGCGCTCGGGCGCAAGGCTGCCGCGGTCGATGCCGCGGTGATTGGCATCGTCGACGAGCTGGACTACCGGGACGACGTATGAACGAGGACGCGCTGCGTCAAATGGTCCGCGAGGCCGTCGCGAGACGACTCGAGAGAACCGAGACAATCGATGTGCCGGTTGAGCTGATCAGGCATTCCAGCCACTACCGCTACGCGCTGCCGCCATCCGGAGGCCCGTGCCTCATCGAGCCGAAGGTCCAATGTAATCACTGCGGCTACTGCGAATCGCACGGACACTGAGAATTGCTGATTGCTGACTGCTGATTGCAGATTGACCGATCAACGATCAGCAATCAACAATCAGCAATTGCGATGTCCAAGCCTCCAGTCCTTCTGACCCGTCGGATTCCATCAGCAGCTTTCGCGCGGCTCGACGCCGCGTGTGATGTTGACTTGCATGAAGGGGCTTCACCTCTGCCGCCGGACGAATTGAAGCGACGGCTGAAAGGCAAGAAGGCCCTGATCTGCCTGCTTACCGACAAGATTGACGGCGCCGTCGTCGATGCCGGACTTCCGGATCTGAAGATCGTCTCGAATGTCGCAGTCGGCTACGACAACGTCGATGTGCCTGCGGTGAAGGCGCGAGGCGTCGTCTTCACCAACACACCGGACGTGCTGACCGAGGCCACCGCCGAGCTGACGTGGGCGCTGATTCTCTCGCTCGCTCGCCGCGTGACCGAAGGGGATCGATTGATTCGGCGTGGCGAATGGCGGGGTTGGGCGCTTGACTTCATGCTTGGGATGGAGCTTCGCGGCAAGCAGCTCGGAATCATCGGCAGGGGCAGGATTGGTCGAGCGGTTGCCGCCAGGGCGCCGGCGTTCGGAATGACCTCGGTGTTCGCCAAGCACGATATGTCGCTCGACGAGTTGATTGTCAGCTCCGATGTCGTATCGATCCACACCCCAGCGACGCCGGAAACGCGCCACATGTTCGATCGCCGCACGCTGGCTCGCATGAAGCGATCCGCGCTGCTCGTCAACACTGCACGCGGATCGATTGTCGACGAGGAAGCCCTCGTGTGGGCGCTGAACGAGCACCTCATCGCTGGAGCGGCACTCGATGTGTTCGAGAAGGAGCCGTCGGTCCATCCTGGATTGCTGCCGCTCGAGAACGTCGTACTGGTGCCGCATCTCGGCAGTGCGACGCGTGAGACCAGGACGGCGATGGCAGATCTGGCCGTGCGAAACGTCATCGCCGTGCTTTCCGGTAATCCACCGCTTACGCCGGTATGACGCATCGCGTAGATCGAACGAGCGCAGCGAGTGAGCCACGTGCGTGGAGCGGGGCGCGGGGCCCCCGCGAGCGCACGTGTAGGGGAGTTCGAGGGGCGAAGCCCCTCGATGAAGGATGAATTTGCCGTCGCAGCCCGCCATCCCTCGCGGCCGGGTCGGCGCGGTGATGCGGCGCCTGGCCCGGGCGATCGACGGGCTGGAAGAACCGGCGGTTGAAAAGATTGCCCGCGACCAGCGAGACGATCCGTTCCAGGTTCTGATCGCGACGATGTTGTCGGCGCAGACGAAGGATGCGGTGACGCACGCGGCGTCGACGCGGCTGTTCCAGGTGGCGCGCTCACCGCGGACACTGGCACAGCTGACGGTCAGGCAGATCGAGCGTCTCATTTACCCGGTCAGCTTCTATCGAAACAAGGCGGTTCACGTCAGGCAGACGTGCGAGCTCTTGCTCTCGCGCTACAACGGCGTTGTCCCTGACTCGATGGAGGAACTGCTGACGCTGCCGGGGGTCGGGCGCAAGACGGCCAACCTCGTGCTGATTCTGGCGCACCGGAGTCCCGAGAACATCTGCGTCGATACGCACGTCCACCGAATCTCGAACCGTCTCGGATGGGTGCACACGCGGACGCCGGAGGAAACCGAACAGGCGTTGTACGGCGCCACGCACCGGAAATGGTGGCCGATCATTAACCTGTATCTGGTGACGTGGGGGCAGAACGTCTGCCGGCCGGTGTTCCCGGTGTGCGGGAGTTGCGTTCTTTTCGACCTTTGTCCGAGAATCGGCGTCACGCGAGTTGGTTCAGCGCGTCCGCCTTTCCACCTGAAGGCGGACGCTACAAGATGATCAGACGAATCGAGCCGCGCATCTACGCTCCCGTAGCTTCCGCCGTCAGGCGGAAGTCAGGAGGTCGCTTCATGATGACTCGTGTTGTGTTGACCCTGGGCCTGGCTGTTGCACTTCTCGGCGGGAGGCCCGTCGCGCAGACCTCGCCTGGCGCCGGACCGGTCATCATCCTGGAGACGGCCAAGGGAACCATCGAGTTCGAGACGTATCCCGACGAAGCGCCGAAGACGGTTGCGCAGATCGTCGGGCTGGTCAAACGGAATTTCTATAATGGGCTGCGCTTTCATCGCGCGGAGGCGTCACTCGGTGCGGTGCAGATTGGCGATCCGCAGACGCGCAACATGCTGTATCGCGAGTATTGGGGACGTCAGGCGAGCGGCAAGCCGATCGGCGTCGCCGAGATTACCAAGAAGCGAAAACACCTCCGCGGTGCCGTGGCGATGGCCTATCCGGGAACGGACCCAAAGAGCGCCGACAGCCAGTTCTTCATTGACACCAAAGCGCACCCTGAATGGGATGGAAAGTACGCTGTCTTCGGCAAGGTGATTAAAGGGATCGAAGTCGTGGACAAGATCCAGGTCGCCGACGTTCTCAAGAAGGCGTCCGTAAAAGAGTAGGGGCAGGCAAAATCCTGACGAGTCCCTTGAGATCGGGATAGCGATCGACGAACTCCTGCGGGTACTCGCCTTCGAGCGGCTGACCGAGATCGTGTTTCAGGATCGCGGCGTTGGCCACCGACTTCGCGGAAAAATGGTTGTTCGCGTAGAGATACGCCTTCTTCACGTCGCGCGCGGCGTCCCTGGCCGCCTTTGCGAAGGGCCGAAGCTCGTCGGCTGAGTACAAGTAGTTGTATCGATCCTCGGACGCTTCATGTTTCCACCATTGGGCGGCGTTCCGTCCGTGCAAACGCAGATAGTAAAACGTGCGGACATTCGGCAGCAGATTCTGCCGGATTGAAAACCGGAACTTGGGCTCGTCGATCTGCGCCCACGCGGCGCCGAAGGCGTCGAGCATTTGCAGCGTTTCGGCTGGTTTGTCGCTCCAGCTGCGATGGCGCAGCTCGAGCGCCACGGGATAATCCTTGAAGCGCTCGAGCAACCACTCCAGATAGGCGTGTGTATCTGGTTCGTTGCGAAAGCTCGCCGGGAATTGCGCCAGCAATGCTCCCAGCTTGCCCGCGGACGCGAGCGGTTCGATCGCACCCCTGAAGTCATCGACGTCCGTCTGCCCGAGCGTCCACGGATCGCCACCCGTCGACTTGAGGAACATGTCGGGATGAGTGAACTTCTGAAACAGTTTCAGCGAGAACTCGAATCCCGGCGGCGTCCGCTCGGCCCACCCTCGTGTGGTTGCCGGCGTGGGCACGCCGTAGAACGTCGAATTGATTTCGACGGTGTTGAAGTGTTCGGCATAGAAGCGGAGATCATCAAACCGGCTGCCGCGGCCGGACCGCTTGCCGGGTGGAACCGGATAGAAGATGCCGTTCCAGGTCCCCTTTCCTGCGGGGTAACTCCAGCCCGACGTGCCAATTCGGATTTCACCCATGAAACGTCCCGGCCCTCACTTGCCCGTTGGATAGGCCCGCTTGTCAAAGCCGAAGATGACCTTGTCGCCCTCGATGAGAATGGGCCGGCGGATCAAATTGGGATGCTGCATCATCAAATCGATGGCCTCCTTCTTCGAACGGGGCAACGGCCGCTGCTTGAAGACGGGACTCCGCGTGCTGACGAAATCGAGGAAATGGTCCGCATCGACATGCTTCTCGAGAAACGCACGGGTCGGAGGGGCTTTGTTGATGTCGTGCTCTTCAACGTCCACGCGGTGCTGGTCCAGATAACTTCTGGCGTTACGGCACGTGGTTCAGGTCGGCTTCCAGTAGAAGGTCGCTTTGCCCATCCCGTTATTCTACCCGCCCACGGCCGGCCCTCCCGTCCGAGCCGGGTACAATGGAGACGGTGCTCACGATCAACGAAATCTTTCACTCCATCCAGGGTGAATCGACCCATACCGGACGCCCCTGCGTCTTCGTCCGGCTCACCGCCTGCGATCTCAGGTGTTCGTGGTGTGACACGCCGTATGCCTTTACGGAAGGCCAGAAGATGACGCTCGACGACGTGCTCGAACGGGTCGAGGAGTACGGGTGCGATCTCGTGGAGATCACGGGAGGGGAGCCGCTGCTTCAGAGCGACGTCTACCCGCTCATGGAGCAGCTGCTCGCATCGGGAAAGACCGTGATGGTGGAGACTGGCGGTCACCGAAGCATCAGGAACGTGCCCTCCAACGTCATTCGGATCGTCGACGTGAAGTGCCCGGGCAGCGGCGAGTCGGCGAAGAATCATTGGGAGAACCTGGACCTGCTCTCACTGCGCGACGAAGTGAAGTTCGTGATCCGCGATCGCGCGGACTACGAATACGCGAAGGATGTCGTCGCGCGTTACGGTCTTCTGGATCGCACGGCCGCGGTATTGTTCTCGCCGGTGCACGGCGTGCTGCACGCGAGGGAACTCGCGGCATGGATCCTCGAGGACCGGTTGCCGGTCCGGCTGCAACTCCAGGCGCATAAATACATCTGGGATCCCCACACCCGCGGGGTCTAAATGCGAGCAATTCTGCTTCTGAGCGGCGGGCTCGACTCCTACACCGCCGGTGCACTGGCCCGGCGCGATGGCTTCGAGCTGTACGCGCTCACCGTCCGCTACGGGCAAATTCATGCCCGCGAGGTGGCGGCCGCGCGAGACGTCGCGAAAAACCTGGGCGTCGTCCGGCACATCGAGCTTGATGTCGATCTGGCGGCGTTCGGAGGCTCGACGCTCGTTGGCGACGGCGCCATTCCCAAGGATCGAGATCTGGATGAGACCGTCATTCCCTCGACCTACGTCCCGGCGCGGAACACCATCTTTCTCTCGCTGGCGCTCGGATGGGCCGAGGTCCTTGCGGCGCGCACGATTGTCCTCGGCGTGAACGCGCTGGACTACTCCGGATATCCCGATTGTCGTCCCGAGTACCTTGCCGCATTCGAGCGGCTCGCCTCGCTGGCGACGAAGGCTGGCGTCGAAGGGCAGCCCATGGAGATCAGGGCGCCGCTCATCCGAATGTCCAAGGCGGAGATCATTCGCGAAGGTCTTGAGATTGGCCTCGACTACGGCCTCACACACAGCTGCTACGATCCCGATCCATCCGGGAATCCTTGTCAGCGCTGCGATAGTTGCCGCCTCCGCGCGCGCGGATTCGCGCAAGCGGGCGTCGCCGATCCGGCGCTTCGCCACGTCGGGCCGCGATCGTGACCGAGCGCCTGTACTACACCGACGCCTACCTCACCGAGTTCGACGCGACAATCCTGCGGGTGGAATCGCACGACGATCGCAGCACGGCCATCCTCGATCGCACCGCGTTTTATCCGACGTCTGGCGGCCAGCCGTTCGATACTGGCCAGCTCGGCTCCGCCAGGGTCGTCGAGGTCGTCGATGGAGACGACGATATCGTCCGACATGTGATCGAGGGGGCGCTGGAGCCGGGGCGGGCGCACGGCAAGATTGATTGGAACCGGCGATTCGAGCACATGCAGCAGCATACCGGTCAACATGTTCTCTCGGCCGCTTTCGATCGCCTCGTCGGCGCGCGCACGGAGAGTTTCCACCTCGGTTCAGCGTCGTCAACCATCGATCTCAATCGCACTCTTTCAGCGGCAGAGATCGAGCGTGCCGAGAACGAAGCGAACCGGGTCGTCTGGGAGGATCGTGAGGTCACCGTTCGCTTCGCGAGCGCGGAGGAAGCCGCCAGCCTGCCGCTCCGAAAGGAGTCCGTTCGCAGTGGAACTCTTCGACTGATCGAGATCCCGGGGTTCGACATTTCCGCGTGCGGTGGGACGCACGTGGCCAGTACCGGTGCCATCGGAAACATCGCGGTCGCTTCCTCCGAGCGCTTTCGCGGCGGCACTCGGGTCGAGTTCGTCTGCGGTGTGCGTGCCTCGAGCGCGTATCGCACGTTGCGTGACGCGATGGCGGCCAGCGTCCGCCTCGTCTCCGTTCTCCCCTCAGACCTGCCCGCCGGAATCGAGCGCCTCCAGGCGGACGCGCGGGATTCGAAGCGCCAGATCAAGGATCTGCAGGCCAGGCTTGCCGGATTTGAAGGCGCGGCGCTGGCGGACCGTGCGGAGGTCTTCGGAAACGTTCATGCCGTTGTGGCCGTCGTCGAAGGTTCCGATCTAGCCAGTCTCAAGGCGCTGGCGGCGACGATAACCGCGAGAGGCGGCCATGTCGCCGTTCTCTTCAGCACGTCGGGTCCCTCTGCAGCCGTCGTTGCGCGCGCCGCCGATTTGACGCTGGACTGCGCCGCGTTGCTGAAGAAACTGATCGAGCGGTTTGGCGGAAAGGGTGGCGGCCGGTCGGATCTGGCGCAGGGCGGAGGCCTGCAGGGCACTCCTGACGAGATCGTCGCCTTCGCGCGTGACCAGCTACTTCGACAGTAGCTTTATCAGCGCGGCACCCGCCTCCCGAGCGACTTCAGGGTCCGAATCCGTCGACGCTTTTTTCAGCGCCGGGAGGGCATTGACAGCCTCATCACCGAATGATCCCAGCGCAGTGGCCGAGGACCGCCGCACGTCGACCTCCGGATCCCGCAAACCCATGACCAATGCGTCGATGGCATCGGCGCCGCCTTCGTGAATGATTCCCAGATAGGTCACCGCCACCGTGCGCACGCCGGCATCGGTGTCTGTGGCGCCGTTAATCAAGAGTGGAACCACCTCGCTTGTGGCGAGCTTCGCGCGGTCCTTGAGCTTGCCGATCGACCGCAGCGCCTCGCGTCGGACGACCGCGTCGTCGCTCGCTGCCGCTTCTCGCAGCGGATCGAACGCCTTGCGTCCCATGAAGCTCAGTGCGACGGCGGCTTCGGCGGTGAACGTCGGATCCGGCAGCTGTTCGGCGACCTCGTCAATGGCGGGCGCGGCGGTTGGGCCCAGGATCCCGCAGGCCTTGAGCACGGCCTTCACACGCTCTGACGATGCCGTCGGATCCTGCAGCGTCTTGTGGATGAGCGGCAGCGCTCGAGGGCCGAGCTGCTGGACCTGACTGGTCGCTGCGGCGACCTCCGCGGGATTGGCATGGTAGAGGTGGTCGATCCACGCGTCATCGTCGACCGGCTGGACCACTTCGACGGGAGGAGGCGCCGGTTTTCGCTCGATGTAGACGTACGCAGCGGCGCCGCCGGCAACAAGCAAGAGAATGACCAGAGCTGCAATTCGCACGATCAATTGTAAATGGCTGATTGCTGATTGCTGATTGCTGATTGTTGATTGCCAGGCCACCCGACCAACAATCAGCAATCGAAGATCAGCAATTCACAGATTATTTCCGCGTGAAATTCGCGAGGATTTCGATGCCGAGATCCGCGATCCAGTTGACCGTCGCCGACGGAATCACGAAATCATTCGCGAGGATCGAGAACACGAGCGTCTCACCGTCGCGCGTCTTCACAAACCCGGAGAGTGCGCGGACGTTGGAAATCGAACCTGTTTTCGCGAGCGCATTGCCCTCCGCCCTCGTCTGTCGGAGGCGCAACGCCATCGTCCCATCCTTTCCGGCAATCGGCAGCGTTTCGAGAAACGCGTCGTGATGCAACGAGTCCTTGTAGAGGTGCTCGAGTATCGACGTCACGGTCGAAGCGGTCACGTAGTTGTACCGTGACAGCCCCGATCCGTCGTACATCACATACGAGTCTGTCGGCACGCCCCATGACGTCAGCGAATCGCGGGCGGCAATCCGTCCTCCCTCGACCGTGCCCAGACCGCCGCGCGCAGCCGCGACTGCCTTGAGCAATGTTTCGGCATAGAGATTCTGGCTGACCTTCATCATCACGGTGGCGATCTCGCGCAAGGGAGGCGAGGTCGTCATGGCGATGACCCCGCCCGATCGATCTGTTCCTGCGCCGACTTCGGCCGCGACGTCGTCGTAGTCAACAGCCGAGCCGCTGACAGCGATACCTCCCGCGATCAGGGCACTCCTGACCGACTCCGCAAAGAAGAGGGTTGGGTTGACGACCGCGACCGTGCGAACGTCGGCCTGTGCGCCAAGCGGGATCGATCCTGTGACTTCGAGGACGGGTCGATCGAGGTGCCTTCGGTAGTCAATCGTATCCTCGGAGCCACCGCTTCCTGTCATCGCGCGATTGAGCAACTCGAGGCCGGCGCCCGGCTGAAGGCTCACGATGGCCGTGCCACCTGCAGTCGCGGCCGGCGCGACGGTCAGCGCCGCGACGCTTTCGTTGAACTCGAGTGCGCCCGCCGGGGCGGCGTATCCGTACTGCAAGTAATCCCAGGCCCATCCGGCGCCGATTCCCTCGTCGTCGAACGCCTGATCGTTGCCGATGACACGTCCGTCGATCGATCGTATACCCGCGTCGGCGAGCGCTTGAGTCCACTGCGCGAGCACGGTATCAGCCCGGCCGTTGCGCGAATTGATGGTTGGATCGCCGTTGCTCTTGATGATCAGATCGCCGTGAAGGACGCCGCCGGAGATCGTGCCGCGCGCTTCGAGCGTGGTCGTGAAGCGATAGTCCCAGCCCAACGTGTTGGCGGCGGATGCCAGCGTCAGGATTTTCATGTTCGACGCCGGCATCATCAGCTTGCCCGGATTCAAACCGAACAGCCGTTCGCCGGTGTCGAGAGATCGAATGTCGATCCCCCAGACCCCGCGCTCGTCGATGGAAGCGCTGAAGACCCTGGTCAGATCGTCGCGGAGAGATTGCACCGCAGGCGACGGTTGTGGCTGTGCAGCCGTCTTCGGCGAAGGGTTCGCCGCGCAGCCCGCAACTGCCAGCGCAACGGCGAGTAACGTCGCGCGAGAAACCGGCAGACGTGGAGTTATTTCACTTCCCCGAGTGCTTTGACGATGGAGTCGATGACCGAGGCGTCGACCTTGGCGGCGCCCGGCGCTCCGGCGCGAGCGGCGTAGGCGCCGTCTTTGGTGCGGGCGAAGTCCACGCGTTCGTCCTTGTTCTCGTCATACTTGAACGCGACCGTCAACTCCGGCTTGTCGAGGCCGGTCTTGGCAGTGGAGTCGACGAACCCGGTCGCCCGGGCGACGGTGACGGCCGAAATCAGCGCTTCGATCTTTGACGCGTCGACGTCGCGTGCCGTGGGCGCCGTCTGCTTCCACTTTTCCTCTTCCTTCCCGTCCTTGTTCTTCACCTTCGTCTTCTCGAACGTGCTGGTCTGGTTATTGTGGATGACGTCGAGCCTCGAGGTGTTGAACGAGCGAGCGTCGAAGAGATCCTTCTGGCGGTACTCCCCGACATCCTTCTTCAGGTCGTCAGCCAGCGATGACTCAATGGTAAACACAGCGGGGCGAGACAGATCCTTTGCGTAGACGCTGCCGCTCTCACCGGCGCTGCCAATGGCGAGCGACGCCTGGGACGAGCCTGACCCGAGCCGCACCGTGGCGACCGGCTTGTCGAGGCCGTACTTCTTCAGGTCCGTCGCGTCCGGGACGATCGACTTCATTTGCACCGAGCTGATTCGCGAGACCAGGCCATCTACTGCGCTGAATTCCGCCCGGCCCGCCGACGGCTGCGCGATCTGCCACTCGCCGTTCTTCTTCTCGAATTTCACGCTGTGGCTGCCGGAATTGACTTCGAGGCTGTCCACCTTCTCCCGATCGAGCTTCAGGACCGACTTGTCTCGCAAATCAAACGTGCTGCGATTGAAGGTCGAGTCGAGGAACGACGGTACCAGGAAGACGCGCTTGCTGTCAGGCAGCTTTGCGTAGATATCGGAACCGGCCGGCGTTTTCTGACCGAGTTGCAACCGGCGTTGCTGACCGTTCGCCTTGAACGCGACTTCGACCCGCGGAGAGTCAAGGCCGTACTCTTTGAGATCGGGCGGATTCTCGTCGATGACCCGCTGAATTTCGACGGACGACAGGTTCGAGGTTATGCCGGAGACGGCCGCCTGATCGGTGGCGGCCGAAATTGGCTGGACGATTTCCCAATCGGTTCCCTTCTTTCGCACCGTCGTGCGATCGCCCGATTCGGATTTGATCTCGATCTCGTCAATCTTGTCCGCGTCGACGGTGAACACCTTGTCTTTCTTCGGCGAATCGCTGACCGGTCCCTTTTTGGAGTCGTAGTACGCGTACCACGCCAGGGGAATCGCAATCACCAGCAGGATCAGAAAACGCGTTCCCCGCATCTACCGCCTCCGCCACCAGGTCTGGACGCCGGCTGCGAGAATCAGGCCGGGGATGATCAGAATCGACAGCCAGAAAATCAGCTTCGACTGGTCGGCCGTCAGCGACACGCGCCGATCCTCAGGATCCTTCGGGCGGATCGAGATCAGGTTTTCCTGCTGCGCGAGCCAGTTGACCGAGTTGAGGAAGAGGTCCCGGTTTCCGGGGATCCCCAGGTAGCCATTGGTGACGAAGTCCGAATCGCCGAAGACAACCATGCGAGTTTCCGGCTTCGGCGCGTCGGCGGGTTTGTTGGCACTGTCTCCCGCCGCCGGCGTCGGGGCGTCGGTTGCCGTCGACGAGACGGCCGCGCCGAGCGAGACAGGACCGGCCTTGTCACCCTTGTCGAGCTCGCGCTCGACCTGACCTGACGTCATCAGCCGTTTGATGTCGCTCTCCGCCCAGCTGTTCTTGCTCGTGTCGACGAGATTCTGGGCCGAGTGACCGTTGACGCCGCCCTCGACCGAGGTCACCGAGCGCGCCAGCGGATACGCCGTCAAGAGGTTGAAGCGATCGGTTATTGGATGCGTGTCGTACTTCGCGGCAACCGGGACGGAGACGTCGGTTCCGAGCAACTGTCCCATCCCGCTGACGTCTACCACGATGTTGGTGCCGACGTCGATGCCCCAATCCTTCGCCAACGCAATCAGGTTCGTCAGCGGTGGCGAATCGGATCGCTCCGGCGGATCGAGAAGGAGCATGAGTTTTCCTCCCTTCGCGAGGTACTTCTTGACCATCTCGATCTCGGCGGGGAAGAAGTCTGTCTTGGGTCCTGCCGCTACCAGCACGGACGCGTCGTCGGGAACAGCCTTCTGCTGCGCCAGCACGAGGCTGTCCGTCTCGAAGTTGTCGTTCTTGAGCGATGCGGTGATGGTGCTGTAACCGGTCCGGTCGCTGCCATCCGGCGTATGTTCGCCGTGGCCCTGGACGAAGTAGACCTTGTGCGTCTTGCCCTGGATGGCCTTGATCAGCCCGTTGGTCAACTCCTGTTCGCCGTCGGACGTGACGCGCTCGGTCCGGCCCTCATAGTCGATGACAATGGTGCCCGGCTGTGTCACCTTCGCCTCGCCCGCCAGTGTCGGTTTGCGCTCCATATCCACGTACTCGACGTTGACCTGCTTCGACTGGTACTGGTATTCGTCGAGCCGTTCGCGGAATCGACCGAAGCCCTCGCTTCGATCGAAGACGCGGATGTGAACCGGCTTCTGCAGCCCCTGGAGGACTTTCTTGGTCTGATCCGACAGCGAGAACTGCTTCGCGGCGGTAAGATCCCACCGCTTGTTGTGGCGCGACGAGAGGTAGTTGATGGCGAACAGGATCGCGAGAACGATCACGACGCTGCCGGCGGCCAGCGATCCGAGCCGGGCCTGCCGCCCCGAGAACGAGCGGACGACCTCACGCCATTGGCTGAGAATGTAGAGCAGCGTGCAGGCGAGCCCCGCCAGCGCCAGACCGTTGTACCACTGCTGCCATTCAGGACGAGTGAAACGGATCGCTACGGCGGCAAACACCAGCGCCACGCCCAGCCATCCGAGAAGCCCGAGAACACGTTTCAACATATGTCCGCTACCCGCGCCACCGCTCGCTGTCGACCGACTTGGCCGTCAGGAACAATCCAAAAGTGATGAAACTGAGGTAATACACGAGATGCTTGGTGTCGATGATGCCGCGGGAAAAATCATCGAAGTGCTCGGTAATCGATAAGTAGTTCAGCACATCGCGCGTTGTCTGGCTGGACGATTCGCCGAGCCAGTTGATGATCCACAGCATCAGGAACGTTGCAAACGTCAGGAAGGCCGCCACGATCTGGTTCTTCGTGACGCTGGACAGAAACAGCCCGGTCGAGAGAAAGCAGCCGCCCATCAGCAGCAGCCCGAGGTAGCCGGCGACGAGCGGCCGCCATTCCGGGTTGCCGATCTTGAACAGGATCGCCATGTACAACATCGTAACCAGCAGCATCGAGGCATAGAGCGTGAGCGCCCCGATGAACTTGCCCAGGATGATCTCAAGGTCAGTAATCGGCGAGGTCAGCAGCAGTTCGATGGTTCCGGATCGCTTCTCCTCCGAGTAGGTTCGCATCGTGATCATCGGCATCACGAACAGGATGATGACGGCGGTGTTCTGGAACAGTCCGCGAATCATCATCTGGTTCACGTTGGTTCCCGCGCCGCCGCCGAACTGCATCATCTGCTCGCTCTGCTGCACGAACGCCATCAGGTAGACGTAGAAGAACCACCCGAACAGCAGCGAGAAGAGCCCGATCAGGATGTAGGCGATGGGCGAGGCGAAGTAGGAACGGATCTCTTTTTCCGCTATCGCCAGGACGTTACGCACGGGGGGCCTCCTCCGGAACTTCTTCGGTCGTCACCTGGAGGAAGACATCCTCCAGGCTCATGCGCACCGGACGCAACTCTAGCAGCCCCCACCCTCTCGTGACGACGGCTCGGGCGAGATCTCGCCGCACGTCGACGTCGGGCTCGCTTTCCACCTCGAAGGCGAGCGGGCCCGTGGATTGCGGCGGAGGAAGATCCGGGCCGACCGGACCGCGTGGCTGATCGGCGCTCGTCACCCGCGTCACGCCGCGAACCGCCGCCAGCGCCGCGCCCGCGTCCGCATCGGGCGCGTCCACCTGCACGTACATCGTCGCCGCCCCTTTCAAGCGCGCCGTCAGGTTGTCGGGCGTATCGACGGCGACCACCCGCCCTTTATTGATGATGACGACACGCTGGCAGGTCTGCGCAACCTCGGGCAGGATGTGGGTGCTGAGGACGATGGTGTGGTCACCGGCGAGGCCGCGGATGAGATCGCGAGTCTCGATGATTTGTTTCGGATCCAATCCAGCTGTCGGCTCGTCGAGGATGAGGACGTCCGGATTGTGAATCAGCGCCTGGGCCAGGCCGACGCGCTGCCGATATCCCTTCGACAACTTGCCACAATGACGCTCCGCCATGTCCGCGATTCGGGTGCGTTCCATCACCGTGGCCACGCGTTGTTTTCGCTCGCTCGCCGGGACGCCTTTGATCTTCGCGACGAAGTCGAGGTATTCGCGGGTCGTCATGTCCGGATAGAGCGGCGGCGTCTCCGGCAGATAGCCGGTGCGGCGTTTGGCCTCGATGGCGTTGGTGAAGACGTCGAACCCGGCGACCATCGCCCGCCCCTCGGTGGGAGGCATGTAGCCGGTCAGAATTCTCATCGTCGTGGTCTTCCCGGCACCGTTGGGGCCGAGGAAGCCGAGGATCTCGCCGCGCTCGACTCGAAAGCTGACATCGTCGACGGCGGTCACGCGGCCGTACTGCTTCGTGATGTGCTGGACCTCGATCACACTCGCACTCCGTTTTTCTCTGGATCCGCTGAAAAACGGAGCTCGTCAAGGGAGAAGCCTCGACACCGCCATTCTTCAGCAATTCGTACTGCCCCAGGGTTAGATCGTGGCGCAGGGGTTCCAGACTTGCTTAGCGTGAACCTTGCCGCCTCGAATCTGACTGCGTAAGGTGTAGATAGAAGGCCGATTACAGCCCGATCCTGCATACTATCGAGACAGGGAAAAACGTGTCAAGGCGCCCCGCTGGGGCGCCGTGGCCGCGCAGTGTTTGGTTGATCCCGCTGGGCTATCCTTGCTACCATACATATGAGCACTTGCTCAGATATTCATATGTCGTCTGTTGACCAGCAATCTCCTGATCTGACCGCCTCCTGCGACGCCACGCATCTCGCGAGTCAGCGGCGCCCGACGCTGATGGGCGCGCGTACCGTTGAAGCGCTCGCCGATACGTTTCGAGTGCTGGGCGATCCCACGCGCGTGCGAATGCTCGATGCACTGGCGGGCGGCGAATTGTGCGTCTGCGACATCGCCGCGCTCGTCGGGATCAGCGAGTCCGCCGTCTCGCACCAGTTGCGCCTGCTTCGAGGCATGCGGCTGGTGCGGCCGAGACGTGCCGGACGGCTGGTCTATTACGCCGTGGACGATCAGCACATCCTCGAACTTCTGAAACAGGCATCGACGCACGTCGAGGAATCGCGATTCGGCCGATGAGCACCTGTCAGGTCTGCGAGCTGCACGCCGAGTCCACCTTCAAGATTGAGGGCATGGACTGCCATGAGGAAGTCGCAATCCTCGAAAAACGATTGAAGCGACTGACCGGCCTCGAGGCGCTCGATGCTGACGTGATCGGGCAGCGTCTCCGCATCAAGTACGACGCGGCGAAGTTGTCCACGGGATCGATCGCCGAGGCAGTTGCGCAAACCGGGATGCGGGCGTGGCTCGAACACGAAGAGCCTGCGCCGGCGACCGCTTCGGCGACGAGCCGTTTCAGGCTGCTCACGTTGTCGGGCATTGTGTTCGCTGTCGGGCTGGCGGCACCGTTTCTCGGCGCGCCGGCCTCAACGATCTGGCTACCGTTCGTCGTTTCGATTGCCCTCGGTGGCGTGTTCACTGGCCGCCGCGCGCTGGCGTCGCTTCGCGCTGGCATCCTCGACATCAATGTGCTGATGGTGATCGCGGTCGGCGGTGCGATGGCGCTGCGTGAATGGACCGAGGCCGCCTCGGTCGTGTTTCTTTTTGCCCTCGCGCAGCTGCTCGAGACGCGTGCAATGGATCGTGCCCGCGGCGCCATTCGGGCGTTGATGGATCTCGCCCCCGCCGAGGCCATCGTCAGGCGCAACGGGCACCAGCTGCGTCTGCCGGTGGACGAGGTCCGTGTCGGCGACACCATTCTCGTCGGACCCGGGGAAAAACTTCCGCTCGACGGTCGAGTGATTGGCGGTGACAGCTACGTGAATCAGGCGCCGGTCACCGGGGAATCCCTCCCGGTTGAAAAGACCGCCGGCGACGATGTCTTCGCCGGTACGATTAACGGCCGCGGCGCGCTTGACGTGCTGGTCACACGACTGCGTCGCGACTCGACGCTCGCTCGAATCATTCACTTGGTCGAGCGCGCACAGGCACAGCGGGCGCCGAGCCAGACGTTCGTGGATCGGTTCGCGCGGATTTATACGCCGGTAGTCCTGGCAATCGCGGTGTTCGTCGCCTTGGTTCCGCCGTTGGTTCTCGGCGGAAGCTGGTCGGTGTGGCTGTATCGATCGCTCGTGCTCCTGGTCATCTCCTGCCCGTGCGCGCTGGTGATCTCCACTCCGGTATCGATCGTGTCCGCGCTGGCCGCTGCGGCGCGGAAAGGTGTGCTCATCAAGGGCGGCGCTCATCTTGAACGGATGGCGGCGATCCGGTGCATTGCGTTCGATAAGACCGGCACCCTGACCCACGGACGCCTCCACGTTGTCGACGTCCTGCCGGCGGACGGCGCCGCTCCATCCGAGGTCCTCCGTCTCGCCGCCTCCCTCGAGATGCGCTCGGAGCATCCGATCGGCAAGGCGATCGTCAGTTACGCCGAGACTGAAGGCATTACACTGGTGCCGGTCGATTCATTCCAGGCAATTCCGGGGCGTGGTGCGGAAGCGCAACTCGGCGGCCATCGATTGATTGTCGGCAGTCACAGGCTGTTCGAAGAACGGGGACTGTGTTCACCACAGCTGGAGTCTGCACTCGATGCGCTCACGGCTCGTGGCTGCGGTTCAGTGATGGTTGCAGCCGCGGGGGTGGCAGTCGGCGTCATCGGTGTTGCCGACGAGACGCGGGAATCGGCGCGCGATGCAGTTGACCTGCTGCGTCAGCAAGGGATCCAGCAGATCATCCTGTTGACGGGCGATCAGGAATCGGCCGGCCGGGCGCTCGCGGAATCGCTCGATCTCGACGGCCACCGTGCGTCGCTGTTGCCGGAAGACAAAGTGACGGCGGTCGAGGAGCTTCGCCGTCGTCATGGTGCGCTCGCCATGATTGGCGATGGCGTCAACGATGCGCCCGCGCTCGCGGCAGCGGACGTCGGCATCGCGATGGGTGTGGCCGGGACCGATGCCGCGCTTGAAACCGCCGACGTGGCGCTGATGGCCGACGAGCTGCTGAAAATCCCGTACGCGCTCCGCCTGAGTCGCGCGACGACGCGCAACATTCGCGCAAACATCGCCTTTTCGATCGCGCTCAAAGCCGCATTCCTCGTGCTCGCCGTGACCGGCGCGGCAACGCTCTGGATGGCCGTCGCCGCCGACATGGGCGCCTCACTGATCGTCATCGCGAATGCGCTTCGGTTGTTGCGGGAATGACGGTGATTGACGATTGCTGATCGTTCGCTTCAATCGTCAATCAGCGATGCCTACGCTTTTCGATTCGAAAAGAAGTGCTGATCGACGAATTCGTCGACGGCGGCCTGATCGGCGGGTTCGACTTTTTCGAATTGCAGCCCCATTCCAACGCGACGATCGCTCCAGGCGACGCGCGACTCCGCTTCGATGTCGCGCTTCGAACCCGGGAATCGAAAGCGCGCCCGCACCTTTGATCCTTCCTGCAGCGGGCTCATCGTCCGGATCCCCAGTCCTCCCTTGCTGAGATTCAGCGTCAACGCGGCGGCGATCGTGTTGCCGTAGCGATAGGCGACCGGGATGCCGAGGACGACGCGGGGGCTGCCGCGGCGGTTGAAATTGTCGGGAAACAGGTGCGGCGCCAGCGAAGGCAGAATATGCTGGACTGCGCTGTATTCGTTGACGTACCCGGCGACGCCAAGCGCCGCCAGCTCGCGGACCTCATCGGCGGTGGCAATTGTCCCGCTGAACACGAGGATCGGCAGCCGGCCTTGATCGAGCTTGCGGATCGAGCGAACGAGCTCCACGCCGCCGGCATGCGGCAGCCTGAGATCGAGCACGATCAGATCGATCCGTGGAAGATCCGCGCGCACACGCACGAGGAGCTCGGCGGCGCTCTTGACGGTGAGCGCGGTGTGGCCGGCCCCGAGGAGCGCGGTGGCGAATCGATCCCGCACGAAGGCGGTATCGTCAGCGACGATGACGGTCTTGGTCGTAGTCACAGTGGCCGCAGTCACGTGAAATCGTATCGGACGCAGGCGTCGGGCGCGTTAGCGCTCGTTGCAGAATTTATCAGGTTCTCGCTATAATCCGAAGGTTATCGCGATTCGGTGCGTTCGCTCCGTGCGTCACGTGCCGTCGCCAGCCGCGCGGAGGAAGCGACCGCCGCCAGGAGCATGTATGGCCACCTGTCCGGAATGTGATGCCGAAATCGAAGTCGACGAGTTCGATGTCGACAAGGGCGATCTAATCAGCTGCCCCGACTGCGGATCCAATC
>JBKPNQ010000164.1:0-11342 GCA_046732715.1 Acidobacteriota bacterium
CGTGACACCTCGGCGATTTGGGATATTCCGTTCGGCGCCGGCCGGCGCAGCCATCCGGGTGGAGTCCTCGGCGCGCTGGTGAACGACTGGACGGTCACCGGCATTGTCACGCTGCAATCGGGAATGCCGGTCGCGATCGCCGCCTTCGAGTGAGCGCTCGGTCAGTCGTTGGTTTCAACACTGATGCGTTTCTGGCCGCGGCGCCGTTCACGATTGGCACGAGCTCGCGCAACCCCATACCGGGACCGGGTTATGGCAATCTCGATCTGGCGGTGATGCGCAGAGTTCCGATCATGAGGAAGGCGATCGAGGTGCGCGCGGAGGTCTTTGACCTGACCAACACGCCGACTCTCGGCGCCAAACACGACGGTTGGCGCGGCGGCGTTCGGCACGATTTCGTCTGCCGGCGATCCCCGAATCGTGCAACTTGCCGTGAAGTTTATTTTTTGACCAAGGGGCGGCCCCTCGGACTGTAGCTGGTCAGACGCGTGCTGTTGTAAGCGGTGTTCCCATCATCACATCAGCGCCCGTCGAACCTCCTCGACAAAGTCGAGACCGCGAGTGCCGTCCGGCAGCGCAAACTCGATCCGCGGTGCGCGGCTGGCGCGATCGATCAGGGTAATCACCTTGTTGAACGTGTCGGACTGAAGACGGCTGCGAAGGTCTTCCTCGGTCTGCCAGTCCTCGACATACCTGACCGCCCCAGTCTTCCCGATATCGGTCAGCACCGAGCAGCCGACACAGCCGCGAACGTCGCGCGTGTCCGCGGCCACGGCATGTAGCGCCATCGTGATCGGACGGGTTTCACCGAGCGGCACGAGCCACTCGATTGTCATCCGAACAGACGATGGATCCATATGCTTTTCCACGGCTTCCGTGCCGCGACGGTGCGCGACCGACACGTGCTGAACGACTCCCCGGCGCGCGAAAGAGCAGGCTGCGTGCCACCGATTTGCCATGACCGGTGATCGCGCCAAATCGCTGCGATGACGGCACCTGGGACCGGTTTGGACGGGGGCCGGCAGTGCCGGCAACACTCCGGGAATCTCCGGCGGGCAGGAGACGCTCCGATATCTCGGAATGGAATTTGGTGGCGTAAATCGTGGGAAAAAACAGGGCTAGACCGCGATACGCGCCGGCACGGAAGAAGACCGGCGCGTATCAGCTCGACTCAGGAGGCTTTCTTCCGTTCGATTCCAAGCCGCGCCATGCGGCTCTCGAGGGTCGTCGGTTTGAGGCCCAGACGCTCGGCGGCGCCACCAGGTCCTCGCACCCGCCAGTTGGTGCTTTCCAGCACGCTGCGAATGTGCTCGACTTCCAGGTCGGTCAGCGTCATGTTCAGACGCGGAACGGTGCGCGGTGACGACAGCCGTGGCGCCGGTACCACCAGCTGGCGACTCGTGGCGATAATCACGGCCCGTTCGATGACGTTGCGCAGCTCGCGCACGTTCCCCGGCCAGGGATAACGCTGCAGTTCGCGCAGGCTGTCCTTTGAAATCGAATCGATGTCCTTCCCGAACAGCCTGGAGAACTCGTCGATGAAGCTCCAGACCAGCCCCGGAATGTCCTCCGGCCGTTCGCGTAATGGTGGCACGACGATCGGGAACACGTTCAGGCGATAGAACAGATCCTCGCGGAACGTCTTGTCCGCCACGGCCTGCTCCAGGTTGCGGTTGGTCGCGGCGATGATCCGGACGTCCACCTTGATGCTCTGGGTGCTCCCAAGGCGCTCGATGACGCGTTCCTGCAGGACGCGAAGCAACTTGACCTGCACTTCACCGGGCAGCTCGCCGATTTCGTCCAGGAACAGCGTCGACTGATTGGCGGCTTCGAAACGGCCAATCTGCCGCGATAAGGCGCCGGTATATGCGCCTCGCTCCCGACCAAAGAGCTCGCTCTCGATCAGTGCCGTCGGAATGGCGGCGCAGCTCACCCTGATCATTTGCCGTTGATGGCGCGGGCTCATGTTGTGAATCGCCTGAGCCATCACTTCCTTGCCGGTGCCGGTCTCGCCCATCAGCAGCACAGTCGCCGGTGTGTGGGCAACCTGTTCAACCTGGGCGAGCGTCCGCTGAATCGCAGCACTCTCCGAAATGATGGGACTCGACGACCGCAGTACCTTGACCTCGCGGCGAAGCTCGACGGTCTCTGCAGTCAAGCGATCGCGCAGGTGACGGATTTCCTGGTTGGCCTTCTCGAGCGCGGCATGAGCTGCGAG
Source organism: Acidobacteriota bacterium (assembly GCA_046732715.1). Taxonomy (GTDB): domain Bacteria; phylum Acidobacteriota; class Vicinamibacteria; order Vicinamibacterales; family 2-12-FULL-66-21; genus JALZOC01. The sequence goes on from JBKPNQ010000164.1 coordinate 2,219, forward strand.
CCGTGCGAATGCCTGTGCGACGACTGCGGCAACGAGCCGGAGGCCTTCGACAACCGCCGGCGCCGCCGCCCGTCCCGGTGCGTTCGAACCGACGACGAAGGCTGACAGGCTTTCATTTCCGTCATCAGTCAACGTGAACGGAACGACTAGGCCCGACTGAAGGCCACCACGCTCGAACGTTTCCCGATCGGCCGCGTCTGGCAACTCGGTCAGGCTCGCAAAGCTGCAGACGTCGCCAGACTCCAGCCTGGCCAACAGCCCCGGAATCGAGGCAAGTGCCGCCGGCTCCGGCACGAAGGAGCAGGGAGGGTGGATCCAATAGTGGGTCGGAATGACCGCGGCCTCGGCGAGGTCTCTTCTCCATAGGATCACCTGATCCTGCTGTAACGTCTGACCGATCTCGCGCAGGGTCTCAACGATGGCATCGTCGAGGGCGTCGAGATCCACTTTTCCCAGACGCGTCGAGACGTCGGCGACAACTCGACGGAACTCCAGGGGCGGGTCGCTGGATGCGGCAGACGGTTCGGCGCGCTGTGAGATGTCGGCAATCGACGCGATCACATATCGGGAATCGCCGTCGACGAAGGCGCTGATGCCGATTTCGAGGGACAGCGGTGCGCCGTTCTTGCAGGCGCCGCTGACCCTCCGAAGCGAGCCCACGTGCGGCCGCAAGGTCTGGAGGAAGTCCGTGTGCCGCTCGTGGCTGCCAGCGGAGGATTGCTCCGGCAGGAGTGAAGAAACCGGCAAGCCAATCAGCTCACCGCTCGAATACCCGAACAGCGCTTCGGCCTGACCGTTGGCGTCGAGGACGGTGCCCTTTTCACCGAGGACTATCAGGGCGTGCGGGAAGTGATCGAACGCGAGCCGGGCAAGTCGGCCGTGATCCTTTTTGCGTCGATCAAATGACGACGAGGTCCAGGAAAAAGCGCGCCCGGGCGCGCTTTTTCTAATCCGACTGGGTTCAACAAACATTCAAGTTCTCCGATCCCCTGGCCGCATCCCCCAGCGGCTGGTGTGAAATGGCTTCTCGCAGGGTTGCGGAAGGCGGCTCCCCAAACATTTCCCTGTACGCACGTGAAAAGCGTCCAAGCTCGAAGAAACCGTGTTCCGCAGCGACCGCGGTGACCGTTGTCTGATTCGGTACGGCATTCCGCAGCGCGCGGCGCGCGTCCTGAAGGCGTCGATCGAGCAGGCTCCGTTTGGGGCCCATTCCACGCACGTCATAGAACGCGTTGCGAAGGCTTCGTTCGCTCAGTCCAACGATGCGGCACAGTTCGGCGATGGGAATCGCCGTGCCGGCATGCGTTCGCAGGTACGCTTCCGTTCGCTCGACCGCTTGGCGGCGCGACGCCCGCGTATCGGCGCGGGTGTGCCGCTGGCTGCGGCGACGGATTGGGTGCATGAATGGCCACTGTATGACGCGTTCGGGACGATGAGAACTGAAGAAGTTCGGGGGGCAACCGGAAAAACTGACAGGTCCGAGATAAAAACCTGACAGCCGCTGGCGAGGCGCGCGCTACCAGAGCGTGGGACAGAGTCGCGTAGAAATGAACCGCCGGCCTTCACTCGCTTCGAACGTGGCCTTGGGAAGTTCTGACGCGAGACGCGGCTTCAGCACGTAACCCACGGCACCCGCGTCTTTGGCGGCTTGAACCACTTCCTCGTCCTCGAGGACGGTCAAGAAGACAACGGCTGCAGTCGAGCCCTTTGCTTTGAGACGCGTCGCGACTTCAAGGCCGCACATCCCGGGCATGGAGATGTCCAGGACGATGACATCCGGCCTCAGGTTGCCAGCGGCATCGAGCGCCGTCCGGCCGTCTCTGGCGGTTCCGACAATCTCGAATTCCGACGACAAGACGGCGGCGGCGGTGTCGAGCATCTCCGCGTTGTCGTCGACGAGCAACACCCGAGGACATTCAGACAATGTGGTGCCGGACTGCATACCGTATCAGTTCTGCCGTGGACTTGATCTGAAGCTGTTCCATCATCTGGTACTTGTGAAAGGCGACGGTTCGCGGCGTCAGCTTCAGCACCGCGGCCACCTCCTTCATCGAATTCCCTTCCGCCAGCAACTGCAGGACCTCGCGCTGTCGCGCGGTGAGCTCGTGCGAGCTGCCGTGGTCGTCGGCGCGCAGGAGCGACTCGACCAGTCCTTCCGTCACGAGTGGCGTCACGTACGAACGTCCGTACATGACCTCGCGAATGGCCTTCGGCAATTCCGAGGCGGCCGAACGTTTCAGCAGATAGCCCGAGGCGCCGGCGCGAAACGCTTCAGCCGCAAGGTCCGAGTCCTCATTCATCGTCAGGAACACGAGCTTGACGTCCTTCAGCGATTGCTTGATTTTTCGGCCGGCCTCGAGGCCGTTCAACTGCGGCATCGCGATGTCGAGAACGATGACCTCGGGCTTCAGCTTTTCCGCCGCTTCGACCAGGGCCCTGCCATTCGTGACCTGGCCGACGATTTCACACTCCGGCGACAACAGTTTTTCGAAGGCGCCGAGCAACAGCTCATGATCATCCGCCAGAAGAACTCGCGGGCGTCCCATGGGGTCACTGCCTTGCTATCCGCCGAGAGCAGCCTGCCCGGCCTCGGGCATCGCGGCGAATGGACTGTGCGTCGGATGGATTCAGCCGTCCGACGCGCATGTTGAAATTACCGTGTGGCCGGGATGCCGGCTATGCGAAATCGGCACATTTTGCAGGACGTCGGGCGACTTGGCTCGGTCGCCATGGTCGAGGCGCCGAATCGGTTCGCTATCCGGCTGCCGCGACGGTCTCCGGAGCGGGCGGCAGCGGCACCGAAACCTCCAGACGCGTTCCGGCGCCTGGCCCTGACTGAATCTTCACCGCTCCGTCGATTGATTCCAGCCGTTCGGCGATGCTCACGAGGCCGAGTCCCTTTCCCCACTCGGCCTCGACACTGAACCCGCGACCATCGTCCACGATGGTCAACAGCAATTGTTCCCCGGCGCCGCGCAGGTTCACCGATACGTGGCGCGCGGCACCGTGTTTGATCGCGTTCTGCAGCGCCTCTTGAACGATGCGGTACAGGCACAACGTGATTTCGTCCGGCAGCCCGGGTGGGACGTTCTCGTGCCGGAACGTGACCGTAAGGTCGGATCGTGAGAGCTCGCGCTGAAGGCTCGAGAGGGCGGCGACCAGGCCGATCAGGTGGAGCTTGGTCGGATGCAACCGGTGTGAGAGGGCCCGCAAGCTGTCGGCGATGCTGTGGACGCGCTCGAGCGCGGCACGCGCCAGGCCGTTGGCATCGTCTGACTTCAGCGGCTTCTTGTCGTTCAGCTGTTCGAGATGGATCGACAGCAGCGCCAGCTGCTGTCCGAAGTCGTCGTGGAGCTCGCGCGCGATGCGCGATCGCTCGGCGTCCTGCGCGCTCAGCAGGCGCTGACCGAGATCTCGAATGCGTTCGTAACTGCCCCGCAGTTCCGTCTCTCTGGTGCGCAGCTGCACTTCAACTGCCCGACGTCGCGATCGATGGACCATCAAGCCGACGATGAGCACTGACTGCGCCAACAGGACTGCCAGCGCGCCAAGAATGTAGATGCGGTAGCGCTCCCACGCCGATGCTTCCCGGAACCTGACGAGCGTGCCAGCGGGCACTCGCGCCTCGCTGATGCCCCAACGGCGGAGTTGCCGCCAGTCGACCTGATTGACAGTCAGTTTCGGCGACGTGATCGGAATACTGTCGGGAGATTCTCCGTGCAGCACGCGCAGGGCGAGCCTGCCGACCGCTTCCGCCTGTATCTGCTGGCTCTTCAGACTGCCTCCCACGATCCCGTGCTCCATCGCGGAGTCGACCCAGCAGTAGATCGGCGCGTTCGCGACCGTCGCCATCCGATCGAGGAACTCGAGCGGATGGAAGTACGCGCCTCTGCCGTCCCGATTCACGATCACATAGTAGACAGCGGAATGTTCGGGCAACGATGACAACTGCCGTTCGAGATCGCGTGTCGGCAATCCGGACAAATACCTGATCGTCAGTTGAGGCTCGAATGCCCGGAATTGATCTCGCGCAAGACTCTCGTACTCCCTGTCGCCCGCTTCTGTTCCGCTGACGACGAAGATTTGCCGAATGTCGGGTTGCAACTGGGTGACCAGCGCAAGCGTGCTACTGAAGTCGACATCGGCGACCAGCCCGGTGGAGTTTGGGAGACGTGCGGTCGCCGAGTTCGCAAAGTAGACGACTGGGCTATCCGCAAACAATTCGGTTCGATATTCCCGCACGAACTCCAGCGCCAGATCCTGGACGGCGATGATCACATCGAAATGCTTGTCCTTGTATTTCAGGCGCAGAAAGTCTCGAAACCCCTTCTTGTACGAGTCCGCCGGGAATCGCGCGCGATCGATGTATTCGGAGTAGTAGTCGAGACCTTCGCTCAAGCCCTGATCAAGGATGCGCGGGAACTCCCGCTCGCCGACGGTCACGATCTGCGCGTCGCGTCTGGCTGAATACAAAACGAGAACTTGTCGCTGGACGTCCTGGGCGACGGCCTCTCCAACCGGTACGGCGGTGGCGACTGCGACGACGAACAGCCATCGACCGATCCATGCGCGGGATGTCCTGGTTTGCATGACCGATCAGAAATCGATCTCGGCGGCGATCTTGAAGAACCGCGGCGTGAGAATCGTCATCGGCTGCAGCCAGGCGCCGCCGGGAACGAACGTGTTGTCGTAGGTCAGCACCGCGCTCGAGTTCAGCGTGTTGTAGATTTCCAGCGCGATCTGCGTTCGCGATCGCCCGTATCGGAGGACCTTGGCGACGCGAATGTCCAGCTGATTGATCCGATTGCCGTACAGTTCACCCGGCGGCACTAGGTTCACCGTGACGTTGGCGGCATTTCCGGAGAGGTTCCGGCCGAGCACGGGTGCCACTTCCGCGTTCGTCGCCGCGTAATTGGCCGCCAGCATCGCACCCGGCTTGCTCTGAACCGTCGCGGACAGTTGCACATCGATTTTGGGTACGAGGTACGAGGACAATCCCCTGAGTTGCGTGAGGACGCCGTAGTCGACGTGGCAATACGGGCTCAACGGCGTGACCGCGGATCCCGTCAGCCCGGCGCCGAATGGACTGGTCCCGGTCGTCGCGGTCGAGAGTTCCGGAAGATCCGCGCGGACGGGGCAGTTGTCCGAGACCGTCTGGCCGGTGCTCGTGCCCCCCATCAGCACCAGGTCCTTGCCGGCGCGCACGTTGAACGTCACGTCCACCCCGTTGAAGGACTGACGCCACGGTCCGTACTTCCTCGAATCCGTGATGAGATTGTCGACCTGGCCGGCCTTTTCTGGCACCACATCGTAGAGTCCGGAAACGACGTAGCCGCCGCCGCCCGGCAAGCGCGGATCGGAGGGAGCGCCCAGGCTGAATGGCGTCAGATCGGCAGGGCCGAGCGCGAGGTTGTCGGCGACGAAGAATCCCTGGAACCAGCGCTGCGTATAGGTGACGTCGAGCGCCGATCGCGATCCGATCTGCTGCTGAATCGACAGCGCAACATTCCAGTCCGACGGCCTGACGCCCCAGCCGTTGAGGATGGCGGGATCGAAATTGTTCGTCAGGATGTTTTTGCCAAAACTCGTGTTCGAGACGACGCCGCACAGGTCACCGCCGGCCGCCCGAAGATCCTGCACCGACGGATTCACCAGATCGCAATCCGGGACGAAATTCTGATTCGCGTCCGTCCACGCCCGCGTCACGCCTGCGGTGCCAAACACCGACGTTGTCTGCGGCATGCGCAGCGACGGGTTGGTATTGGCGTAGTTGCCCGCCACGCCCGCACCCTCCAGAAACTTCGCCGCGCTCATCTTGAGCGCCGTCCGCCCGTTTCCGAACACGTCGAACGACGCAGCCATCCGCGGCGTCACATCCTTGTAGCTGTCAACACCGTGTGTCGTCGGGATGATGATCGGTGTGAGCAGGAATCGCGACGGCCCTTCCTGCTGCGCTGGAAACCAACTCCGCGCGCGATCGAATCGCAGTGCGCCCTGAAGCGTCAGCCGATCGCGCGTCCATTGTTCCTGAATGAAGATGCCGTCCCATGCGACTCTCGCGTTGTTGACCCAGGGGGAGATCGATTCGGTCAGCTGATTCGGGACGCCGTTGTTGACCCGATAGGTCAGGTTCTGATTGTTGGTGTACCAGGTCCGATCGTCGGTCATCAGCGTGTGCTGGTAGCCAACCTTCAGGCTGTGTGTGCCGGTGACGTAGGCTGCCGAGCCCTTCCACAAATACGACCCAGCATGCGCAATGCTGAAATCCTGGGATCGGTAGACCATTCCGGGAATGTTGCCGTTGGCCGCGCAACCGCTCGCACACTGCTCGGCAACGCGGATCAGATCGCGCGTCGGATTCGGGTCGCGCTCGAAGTTACCGACGCCGAAATAGGTGCCGCCGAAACCAGCCTCCAGGAGGAGCCGATTCGTTGCCGGTGATGACCATGTGACCTGCGTGACGTCCAGCCGGCGTCCGAGGACGCCGACGGCTTCCGGAGAAATGCGCGGCGGTTCCGAATTGCCGGGCGTTGCCCCGGTGCACTGCCGGCAGAGACTCTGCGCATCCCAGAACGCGGCGAGTTTGTTCCGCGCCGTCGCTTGCCACGTGACCCGGCCGCTGACGTTTTCGAAGGTGCGGTCCGAGTATTCGCGGCGACTTGGGTCTGGTTGATACAACCAGGTTGAGGGATCACCAGCGTTGCGGTTGTAGAAGACGCTGGCGCTTTCCTTCGTGCTGCCGCCTGAGTGCGCGTTGACGAAGTACCAGGCACGATCCTTTCGAAGTGGACCACCGAGCCCGCCGGAAAAATCGTAGACCTTCGTCAACGGCACGGCCGCCGTTGCCCCCTGGGCTCTCAGCGCGGCTGTGAGGTTGTCGGACTGAAGGCCTTCGCCGGTGCCGCTCGCGAACACGGACCCGCGCATCGTGTTGCCGCCGCTCCTCGGCACGACGTTCATGATCAGGCCGGACGTTTCCATCTCGCCACGGGCGCCGGCCGTCGTAAACGTGACTTCCGAGGCGTTGCCAATGTCGATGCCGTAGCTCGTGGCCGAGTTGCCGCTGGGCGGGCTGCCGATATTCAGCCCGTCAAGCCAGAGACGACCCTCGGTCGATCGGCCGCCGTGCATGGGAAAGGAAATCGTGGCCGGGCTGGTGACGATGTCGTTGACGCTGGTGACGACACCGGGAACGAGCATAAGGAGGGCGTTGTAAGTGCGAGCCGAAGGCACTGACTTCACAACATCGGTCGACAGCGTCGTCTCGCGCTGCGAGCTGTAGACGTCGACGACGGAGTTCGCGCCCGACACGACGACCGCTTCGGATAGTGGTCCGATTCCCAGTTCGGCGTTGACGGTTACCGTGAGCGACCCGGTCAGCTCGATGCCCTGCTGCCGTTCCGTCGCCAGGCCGGAATGCGTGAACACCACCGTGTAGACGCCCGGGCTCAGATTCTCAATCCGGTATTGTCCGCTGCTATCGGTGGTTGCCGATCGCGTCCTCTCGATTAGGGCGGGGCTGCTTGCGTCCACGGCGACATCCGGCACCACAGCACCGGAACTGTCCTTAACGGTTCCGGCGATCGCTGCCTGGGCGAAAGCGGTCGCTGGTATTGCCAGTGAGAGGCCAATGACGAACGCCTCCACGACTGGCATCATTACCAGTTTGCGCGCGGGCGGTGTGCGCGAGGAATGCATTCGCACGACTCTCGAATTCACTCGGAATTCGCCGCGAAACGGGTCTGCTCGGTGCAGCCAGCATACCGCAAGCGGCGCTCAAAGGACCCTTTCAGCCTGTCAGATTTGGCAGCACCGATACTTTCACACGAGACCGGCTCGTCGAGGTTAGATTTCGGTTAGATTTCCGTCACAAAGGTTTCACACAAATCCCGGTGCGCGTCGGGGTCAGACCCCCTGGGGTCAGACCCCGGGGGTCAGACCCCGCGTCATTGACGCGACCCACTCTTGGCCGTCGGATTTCCTCCGAAGAATCAGACCCGCGATCGGCCCGTCCAGCTCGCGGGCGTCTCGAGATGAGTAAAACCGCCGGTTTTGGCCCATTAATGCGTCCGGACCGCTGGCGCCAGTGGCACTCTTGATGCACCGCGCTCAGCGTCAAAACGAACGCACGAACATTGAATGAGGGTGAAAACGATGGCAAATCGCCCCTGTGCACCGGCTCTGTTGTTCGCGGTCGCGGCCCTGGGCCTGACCGCGATGATTGGCCGGCTCGAGGCTGCGAAGGCCGACATTACGGTTGAATACGACAAGAAATTTGACTTTACCGGCCTGAAGACGTGGTCCTGGCACCCGGAGGGGAAAGGCAAGGTGCTCCTCGCCCTGACCGCGGAAAACGATCCGAAAACCGTCGCCGACCGCGTGGACCCGGTGATCATTCCGGCGCTGGAGCGAGAACTCGGAGCCCGGGGGCTCACCATGGCGGCGGCCAATCCGGACTTTTACGTCCACTACTTCGTGCTGGGAACGCTTCAGAACTCGGCCCAGGTCGCGGGGCAGTTCCTTCCGGCGACTCCGGAATGGGCCGTTCCGCCATTCCTCGCGTCGACGACGGCCACTCGGACCTATCCGATCGGCACCCTCCTTGTCGATGTGACGTCAACAGCCCAGCAGCGGCTGGTCTGGCGCGGCACAGCGGCTCGCAAGATCCAGATTGATCGCCCCGACTCTGAGCGGAAAAAGTCCCTCGAGGACGTCATTCGGGAGCTGGTGAAGAAGTTCCCGCCGAAGAAGTAGCGCGCCGGCAAACCCATGTCAGGACGCGACGACGCGGGCGGCCTTCCTCCGAACGGGGCGTCGGTGTTGCGGTGCCGCTATGAGTTTCCGCCGACGTGCCCGCGAAATGTCGCGGTTGTGCGTTGGAATTCCTGCGGGTGTGCCTGTGCGCCGCCCGTTGCGCGACGAGGGCGCTGAGATGAATCGATCCTTCGAGTGCCGTGTTATCGAGTCTCCATCACTGCTGGTGCGTAGCGCTGCAGCCGTTGCGCTCGTGCTGTTCGCGCTGCCGGCGGTTGACGTGGCGGCACAACCGGCGCGGCCCACGGTCGGCATCGCCTTCGGCGGCGGCAGCGCGCGCGGGATCGCGCACATCGGCATCGTGCAGTGG
>JBKPNQ010000165.1:0-9182 GCA_046732715.1 Acidobacteriota bacterium
AGGGATTCGGGATGAGGGATTCATTTGCCCTGCATGCGAAGTATCGCGGATCGAAGCTGCTGTTTGGTGGCGTCGCTGCCGATGAACAGGTCATTCGGCCACTGGCTGTACTGCAGCATGTCGGCGTAAATCGCTTCGCTCTGATACAAGTTGAAGCCCATGCCTGCCAGGTACTGAAGCCGCAGATTGCGATCGCGATTGATCGCCGCGTCGGCGAGCCACGGAGCGAGGTCGGTTTTCATGCCCGCGTAGTTCGAAAACAGATCGATCGATGAGAACATTCCCACCTCGCCCAGCGACTTGGCGACCGGCGCCATGTTGGCCTCGGTCAGGTGACGCTGCACGGCTTCGACGTCGATCTTCGTCGGCTCCGCTTGTCCGAGAAGTACCAAATCGTACCCGGCACCGTTGTTCGTGTTGCCCCACACGACGCCGCCGGGAAACACGTCGAGGAACGTCGCGATCTCGCTCTTGACCGCGGCGGTATTGCTCTCATAGAGCTGCACGAAGAGCGTCACCGCGCCGCCTGGCTTGAGATGATCCTTGACCGTCTCGAAGAACTCCTTGGTATAAAGCATCGCCGCCCCCTTGACCCAGGGGTCGAGCGGGTCCGACGTGATCGCATCAAACTTCTCCCGCGTCGTCAGCAGATAGTGGCGCGCATCGTCGGTGACCACGCGCGTCTTCGGATTGGCGACGACGTCGAAGTTGTGCTGGGCGAAGTAGTGAGAAACGACGCGCGGAACGAGCGGCTCGATCTCGGCGATCGTCAAATGCTTGACGTTGGGGTCGACGGACACGGCACCGGCAGTGACGCCAGCGCCGCAGCCAATCACGAGAACCGATTCCGGATTCTTCGGGATGAGCGTCGTCATGTGGCCAAGCATGCGCTGCAGCCGCATGTCTTGCGGCTCGCTCGAGGCCTGCACCTTCCCGGCGTTGTGATAGTTCAGGACGCCGTTCGAGAGGCGCGACACGGCGACCGACGCGTTCCATCCCTCTCCGACGTAGAAGATGTCTCCCTCGCCGATCCTGGTCGCCGCGTATCGCCCGTAGGCAACCAGCACCGGAGGCACCGTGTGAATCGTTCGCGCCAGGAGCACGGCGCCGCCCATCGCGGCGGCCAGGAGAAGCGTGCCGGCAAACTGGAAGCGAGTCTTCTTCGACTCGGCGTCCGCGGCGGCCGACTCGAGCATCAGCAATGCAGACACGGCCGAAACGATCACGAGCACCTGCTGTGCGCGCTGGCTGCCGAGCCACACCACGAGCAGCAAACTGGCGGTGACCGAGCCGATGATGGCGCCGAGCGTATTCGCGGCGTAAACGCCGCCAACCAGCCGTCCCGGATCCCTGCCGCCGATCGCGACCGAGGCCAGCGCCAGCGGAAAGCTCGCACCCCAGAGGATGGCGCCGGGCAGCACCGCCCAAATACAGCGGACGAAATCGAGTTGGAAGTTGTACCAGGGGTCGGTGGAGATGGACGGATTGATCGGCCAGTATGGCAGCGACTGCGTCAGCATGTACGCCGTCCACGCCATCGCGGCGCAAAGCAGCATCTGACACCAGCCAAGGGCAAGCCGCGGACGCGCAATCCTCGCGGCAATAGTCGAACCGATGCTGCTGCCAATCCCGAGACCCAGCAGGAAGACCGCAAGGATCAAGGAGAAGGTGTACACCGTCGCGCCGAACAACAGCGAGAGCAGGCGTGTCCAGATCACTTCGGCGCTCAGCGCGGTAAAGCCGGAAAGCCCGATCGCCACGTAGACCGCCCACGCACCGGTCGCGCGCTCGAGCGGCGCGGGCGGAGCCACCACTTCATGTGGAGTTGTCTTGGCGATCAGCAGCGCGAGTCCGGCGACGAGCACGTTGAGGGCGACCGCCACAAATGTCGCAAAGGCGGTGTCGTGCACGCGCAGCAGATAGAAGCCGGCAAGCAGGCATCCAATCACGCCGCCGCCGATGTTGCCGCCGTAAAAGAAGCCGAGCCAGGAAACACCCTCGGGCGTTGATTCGACCCATCGCGAGATGGCCGGCAACGTCGCACCCATCGCCAGTGTCGGCGGGAGCAGGCAGATGCTGGCGGCAACGCCTCTCAGCAGGATGCCGGTGATGCCGCCGCCACCCCAATGAAAATAGATGCCTCCGAGGAGGGGCATCCCGAACAGCAGCAACAGTCCGAACAGACCGATCCCCAGCTCGAGATACGCGTATACCCGGAGCGGGTGCTCCTGCGGCGAGATGAGGCGCGGGAGGAACAGGCTGCCGAGACACATTCCTCCCATGAACGTGCCGAGGAGAACGCCCATCGACACGGCGGACGAACCTATCACCAGCTGCAACAGCTGAAACCAGACAATTTCGTAAATCAACGCAGCGCAGCCGCTGCCCACAAACAGCAGCAGCAGCGCCGGCAGAACTCGGCGCGCGGTCATTCGGATCACGTCTCCAGTCAGGAATTACTGGCGGATGGTATCACGCAGGTTGCGCATTCTCGGTGTCGGCACCTGAGGCAAAAGTGTGACGACCGGCCGACCGTCGTGCTATCTTGCCTCGACTCAGCATTCTTCTGAAACAGAAGCGATAATCGTAGCATTGAAGGCTACCCGTATGGGACATCGGCCAGGCGGGGCCGGGGGTTTTTCAGGGCTTCAGCAGTCATGCAGCAATCCATGAGAACCCGACTGACGACCGTGACCGTGGTGTGCGTGCTGGCCGCGGCCACCCTCTCTGCCGGCCAGCAACAGGACGCCACGCAGAAGCCGCCGACCACGTTTCGATCCGGGCTCGACGTCATTGCCGTCGATGTGCAGGTCATCGATCGAAACGGAATGCCGGTGTCGGGCCTCGGGCCCGACAAATTCGAAGTCACCATCAACGGAAAACGACGCCGAGTCTTGTCGGCGGATCTGGTCGAGAGCCGCAGCGCGACGACGTTGTCGCCTGAGGAACGCGCCGCCGCGGCAGCCGGCCCGCCGGTCATTCCCACGCTCCCGCGCGTGGTGTTCATCGCCGTCGACTGTCTGAGCTTTGACGCGAGCGCATCGCGCCACGTGATCGCAACCGCCCGCGAGTTCATCGATCGGCTTCCGGCGACCGACCAGGTCGGCCTGTTTGCGTATCCGTACGGCCCCAAGATCAGCCCGACCACCGATCATGCGATGGTGTCGCGCAGCCTGAGCACCGTGATGGGCCAGCGCGACGTGCCGTCCAACCAGTTCAACCTGCGGCCGGCTGAAATCGTCGATCTGAGCGCCGCCGCCAGTTCGAGCGCACCGCGCGAAGCGTCGCTGCTCGAGTCAGTCGCACGCCGAGAGTGCGGGACTCCGCCGGAGGATGTCTGCCGGCAACGCCTGATGTTGGAAATTACCGGGGCGGCGCTCTATTACGAAGGCCAGGGCAACGCGGGTCTGGGCATGCTGCGATCGCTGCTCGAGCAAGTGAGCGTCGTCAAGGGACGAAAAACGCTGGTGCTCATCAGCGCTGGAATGATGGCGAGCGACGTGCCCGGCGGACGGCCCGATATCAGCGAGCTGGGTATGCAGGTCGGAAAGGAAGCGGCCCGCTCGAATACGTCGATCTATACGCTGTACCTCGACACCAGTGCGATCGATCGCTTCTCGGCGCAGGTGCAAAAGAGCGACAAGAACCTGCAGAGCGAGGCGCGCGACAGCGAGGTGCTCGGGCGCTGGCTCGATCAGTTTTCGGGTGCGGCCGGCGGCGCGCTGTTCAGGGTGCAGGTCGGGAGCGGCGAGTACGCCTTCAATCGCGTCCTGAACGAGATCTCCGCGTACTACCTTCTGGGCGTCGAGCCGGGCGCAGAGGATCGCGACGGTCGCACCCACGAGATCAAGGTCAAGACGAACCAGAAGAACGTCATCCTCCGCGGGCGCCGCTGGGTCACGGTGCCGAAACGCGACGGCGGGCCAGACATCGCTGAAGGAGCCGCCGAAGCGCCTGCAGCAACCGAAAAAACCGCACCTCCGCCCCGCCGCGTCGTCGGCGCTGATGTCCAGGCGATAGCGGACGCGTTCGATCACGGCGAGGCTGACTTTCAGCGAGCGCTCGGGCAAACCCAGGATCTCGCGACATTGCTTCGCAACTTTCGCGCCTCGGAAACGCCGTGGCCGAATGCCCCTCGTCGGACCGCCGTCATGGCTCTGGAACTCGCAGTCACCGCTCTGCGGAGCGACAACCGATACGCTCGTGATGAAGGCGGCCGGCTGCTCGCCGAGTACAACGTCCGTGTGAGGACGCCTGAAGCGCCGGACGCGTTCGAGTGCTCGTGGCTCTGGACTGAGGTGGCCGCGCTCGAAGGCCTGTTCATGGCGGACAGCGCCATGCTCTTCGTGCCGAAAGCAGCGGAACGGTGTCCGAACGAAGGGCGGTTGCACCTGGCACACGCACTTGTGTCCGAACAGCAATGGCTGCGCGGGACGGCCGGTTCCGAAGAGGAAACCAACATTCTCGATCGCTACAAGACGGCCATGAAGTTTCCCGAGACCGCCGCCGAAGCTCGCATGCGAGCCGCGTGGTTTCTTTCACGGACCGGCAAGCTCGATGAGGCGCTCTCGCTCGTTGATCCTCGGCCAACCGTGACCGATAAGTACGTGCTCTATCTGACCGATCTCGTTCGAGGCCAGATCTTGCGCGCGCGCGGACGTCTCGACGACGCGGCGAAGGCCTATGGGGATGCGCTGGCCACGTGGCCTGATGCGCAGTCGGCGCGAATAGCGCTCATGACGCTGCAGTTGAGTCGCGGCGATCGACAGGAAGCCGGGAAGCTCGCCGAGGCGACAGAAACAACCCAGGGCGATCGCTTCGATCCGTGGTGGACCTACTGGCTCGGCGACTATCGCGTCTACCCGGCGATCGTTGCGAAGCTGCGGGAGATCGCACAATGAGGCGGCACTCACCCATCCTCGGCGCGCTCGCGGTGACGATGGTCGCAGCCACCCCGTCTGCGGCTGTTTCTCGACAAGAGCCCGCGGCGACCTTCCGTGCCGGCGCGGACATCGTCAGCGTCGAGGCCTCCGTGCGCCGCGACAAGCGACCTGTCGCCGGGCTGAAGATTACTGATTTTCAGCTGCTCGATAACGGTGTGCCGCAGCAGATTTCGGACGTGAGCTACGAGCGCCTGCCGATCGACGTCACCGTGCTGCTCGACGTCAGCGCCAGCGTCACTGGATCGGTGCTCGATCAGCTACGCCAGTCGGTTCGCCAGCTGAAGGCAGATCTCGGAGGAAGCGACCGGCTCAAGCTCGTCGCGTTCAACCAGCAAGTCCGGCGGCTGGCGGACTTCGAAGCACCGGTCTCGGCGACCGATGCCGCGTTCTCGACCCTGTCGGGACGCGGGAGCAGCGCGATCTTCGACAGCGTCGCCGTCCAGCTGGCCTCGCCCACGCCGCCCGGTCGCCGTCATCTGATTGTCCTCTTCACCGATGGGCAGGACAGCAGCAGCATCACCGACCCTGACATGCTCTTCGACGTCGCCAGGCGGACGACATCGACGGTGGACGTTGTGCTGGCTTCGGCGGTGGCCGAGCGCAGCGCGTCTCCGTTCGCGCGCTCCCCGGGCCGGCCTCCGATCACGATTGGCCGGATGTACGACCAGCTCGCGAGGGAGACCGGTGGCACGGTCGTCACGACGGCTGCCGGCGAGAACCTCGCGTCGACCTTCCGCCGCACGCTTGCCGACTTTCGCTCGAGCTACGTGCTGTACTTCACGCCACAGGGAGTCGATCGCAGCGGCTCGCACACGATCGACGTGCGCGTGAAACAGGAAGGGACGGAGGTCAGGGCCAGGCGCGGGTACATCTGGAAATAAACCCGTGCGTGCCCTCGCGGTCATTATCGCGGCAGTCCTCACCGCGCTTGTCGCGACCTCGTCTCCCGCACGTCCGACGGTCCCGGTTTCGTCTGATCGCATCTGGTTTTCGCCGGGTCCCGGAACACTCGACTATCTCCGCCTTTTTGAGAATCCCGAAGAGTGGACGCGGGCGCGATCGGTCGTCACCGTTTTCAAGTTCTACGCGCAGCACACCCAGACCCCGGCGCCATCGATCGTCGGACCGAATACCTACGACGCGCTCGTGAGA
Organism: Acidobacteriota bacterium; assembly: GCA_046732715.1. GTDB lineage: Bacteria > Acidobacteriota > Vicinamibacteria > Vicinamibacterales > 2-12-FULL-66-21 > JALZOC01. Next base: position 6,096 of record JBKPNQ010000165.1, read on the forward strand.
GCCGGCGCGTTCCGTAAACTGCCGGCCTGGAAGATCAAAACAGCGCTCGAAGCCGGATCGGTGAAGGAATTCTGGTGCACGCCCGATGCCAGCGGGATGGAAGCATCGATCCGATCCACGCTCGACGCAGTGACGGCGATCGAGAGCGCAGGCGGTCAGCTGTCCTATCTCGCGATGGACGAGCCGTGGGTCTCAGGCCGCTCGAAGGCGTGTGGCGGTCCGGCGCTCGAGCCCACGGCGGATCGGGTCGCGGTCTACATATCGGCCGTTAATCGTGCACGTCCAGCGTTGAAGATCGGTCTGATCGAAGCGTACCCATTCTCCAGCGCCGAAGCGATCGAGACGATGGTGCAGCTGTTGCGGGCGCGCGGGGTGCCACCCACCTTCCTGCACATGGACGTGGACTGGCACAGCCTCCAGCCGGACGTCTTCTCACGCGACATGAAACGTCTCCAGGCGTTTGCTGCCTCGCTGAACATCCCGTTCGGCATCATCATCGTCGGCTACAACGGTGACGCCGACGCGTTGTACGCGTTCGACGATGGCGGCCTGGCGAATCTGATCGCGGACACGTTTCAGACATGGGATGCGATGCCGGAACACATCATCTTTCAAAGTTGGGTCGTCACCGATACCGGATTGTTCATTACGCCCTCGAACCTGCCAGAGAATCAGCTCTACACCCACACGAACACGCTCTGGGATCTCTTCAGAAGGTTGAGGGGGGCGAGCGGCGGGCCGATCGGGAAAGCGGTGCCGCGAAGCCGGTGATAGCACATCCTGGCTGCTGGCTGTTTTTCGCTAGCTGCCGGCTGCTGGCCGGTGGTGAGCTACCTTGAAGCCGTGTTGACGCCTGGTGCTGCGCGAAGCTGCGCGATCCCCACGGTCGAGACCTCATAGAAGATACGGCCGTCTTCTTCGCCGATCCTCGATAACGCGATCCCTGACTGCACGAACTGAATCAGATCTGGTGAGGCCCGGCGAGTGTCGAGTATGACGAAGCCGACACCTGCGGCGGCCAGCGCAGATGCGGCGGCGCCGGGAGACAGCGAATGGCGTTCGTCCGACAACCTGGTTCCCGCCGACAAGCGCAGCAATGTCCCGATGACCGGCATGGCCTGATACGCGCGAGCCACCGCCGGAGGCAGCCGGGCCAGGAATCCGCCGACGATTGGCCGCTCGTGCATCGTCTGATGCAGGAGCACCGACGAGTCGAACGATCCGGTTTCGCCGAAGCCGTCACGAAGGCCGAGCGGCAGCTCGCAGACGGCACCCGGGGCGTCCCCGGATTTCAGCGCCGCGTACTGCGACGGCATATCGGGTGCATCGAACGGAGGACGAGCTGGGAGACATTCCAGAACAACGAGGACGACGAGGCCCCATGCAATCCGTCGTCTCGATGGTTCGGACATCAGTCGGGCGAGTCCCACGGCGGCCAGCATCGCCAGCGCGAGATAGACGACGACCATGGCGCGACCAGGAATTCGAGCGTTCGCGACGATCGGCAGAAAGCGAACCAGGGTGGCTGGCAGGATCAGTGGGGTCTGGTAACCGAGGACCGTCAGCCACGGGCCAAGCGCCCACGTGATGAACGCCGCGGCGACGAGCGTCCATTGTCTGATCACGGCATCGCCGCGCCGCGCGGCCACGGCAACGGCCGACAGGATGATCGCGCTGACGGGAATCCAGCCACATCGTTCGATCGCGTCAACATGAAGCGCTTCGTAGACGCGGCGGACTCGCTCCCCCCACAGTGCGTGGTACGGGCTGCCGAGAGCGAGCGTCGCGAGATCGATACCGGCGGGAGCGCTCCGCCAGAAGTAGGTCTGCGAGACGTAGCGGCCTTCGACCCATATTCTCGTGGCGTGGAGCAACAGCGGCGTCAGCAGGATTGTCGTCGTGACGATCAGCATGACCGGAATGCGAACGTCTGCCCATGACCCGGCCCACCGTGTGCGGCGTTCGAATCTCGGCGACGCGGCAACAACACACGTGGCGATCAGCAAGAGCCACCCGGCGGTGATCGGATTGTTGATGCTTCGAACAGAAATCCGAACTGATCGGACCTCCAGGCGATCACCGGGCCACGCCAGGATGACACCGATGATGAGGAGATCGATTGCGATCAGCGCCAGGCAACCTGCGAGCAGACGTCGCGACTGACCTGATAACGCGTGTTTTCGCATCGACACGCGAAACGATCGCGCGATCCAGGTCACACACCAGATCCCGATCGCGAAGACGAAGAGGTAATAGTCGACGTACGCCGTCGCCGCGAGCGCAAGGCCGGCGACGACCGCTCGGAGCGCTGATTCGCGTTCACGTGCGAGCTCGACAAGGAAACAGACGAGCGGCAGCGTCCACGCGGCAATCAGGTTGAAGTGACCGAGCAAGTGCCCACCGACAAAGCAGGACGTCCCGAAGACTAACGAACCCGCGAGCGCAGGCAGCGCCTGCCGGGTCGCGCGGTACGCCAGCGCGTAGCTGCATGCGAAGTTCAGGAAGATATGGAGCAGGATCAACAGATTCTGCGACGCAATCAGCGACGACGGACCGGCCAGCGCCGCAACGAGTGCAGGCAAGGCCGTGTGCGTGTGCAGGGTGAGATCGGCGCCGAACGGATGCAACAGAAAGGGCGTGAAGAAAAACGATTGCGCCCGATGATGCACAACGTACCGCATCCACCAGAGATTCCAGACGAACGTGTCGTTGTCGCCGCCATTCGAGCCCGGCAGGATCGTCGATGGGTGCGAGAGCAGTGGAAAGAGCCAAGCGGCTGCGATCGCGGCAAGGAGCGGCACCGGGATCGCGTGACGCCGCAGAACGATCAATCCCGCTCCACGTCAGGGTCTTGCCGGGACAGCGTCCACGTGACTCCACCGTCGGCGGTGACGAACTGCCGGCCGTCCGCTGTCGTGACGGTCGCAGATCGCGCATCGACGGCGCGAACAACGGTCAGGTCGATCGCCTCCGGAATCGATCGCCGCTGCCATGTGGCGCCATCGGTCGTCAACAAGACAACTCCGGCGCGGCCGACAATCCAACAGATGTCACGCGATGGCGACGAGCCGGTAGTCAGCACCATCT
>JBKPNQ010000166.1:0-10232 GCA_046732715.1 Acidobacteriota bacterium
GTCGTAGAAGTCGAGCAGCGGTGGCTCGTACATCAGGCCGACCGATGCACGAACGACGGTTCGCGCCTGCTGGTCGAGCGACCACGAGACTCCGGCGCGCGGGCCGAAGTTGTTCTTGTCGATGGTGAAATCCTGCGAGTACGGATTCGGGCCGAACGGACGTGTCTGAGGAATGTCGAAGACGTCGTACCGCAGTCCGTACAACAGCTTCAATCTTGACGAGAGCTGCCAGTCGTCCTGGACGAAGAGCCCGTAGAACCCCGAGTTGTACTTGGCGCTCAAGTCCCCGAGCTGCTGTTGAAAGTTCGTGTAGGCGAAGGGATCCGCACCGCTTTTGGCTGACTGGTACGCCGCGATCGTCGCAAAGGTGTACTGGAACAACTCCCCGCGCACACGCGTGTCCGCGATCCACTGCGCATCGATTCCAGCCTTGTAGGCGTGTCGGCCGCGAATGTGGGTCACGTTATCGATCACCTGCGTGATGCCCTGGGTGAAGTCGAAGCCAACGGAATTACCGTCGCCGACGCGGGCACCGCCAAACTCCGCCTTCCCCTGGACCGTGATCGCCGGACCGTCAACTGAAATGCCGGGCGTCCTGAACTGGTGCCGGCGGGCATACTGAATGCGAAGCTCGTTCAGCATCGAGTTGCCGATCGACGACACAACCTGTCCGGCCGTCGAGTCCATGCGATCGGTGAAGTCGGTCGCGCGATCGGTCGTCGTCAGGCCGCCGCCAATGTTCGCCGGCGAGTTGTTCTTGAAGCCGAAATACCTGATGGAGAGCAGGCTGCCCTTGGAAAGCTGATAGTCGGTCTTGCCAAACCAGAAATTCACCTGCTGATGTGCCGGGATGACGCCGTCCGCCGGAAGCGTGATGCCGAGCGCTTGTGCGTCGGCCGGGTTCACCGTGATGACCTGGCCGCCGGTGACCAGGCTGCGATCGACGAACTCATACGCGCCGTAGTAGTGCCACTTGTCCCTCGTGATCGGTCCACCCAGGGTGGCGGTGAAGTCGTCTGCTTCAGTGTCTGGTTTGCGGGCGGTGGAGGCCAGGAAGAACGGCTGCGCCGACATCGCATTGCGCTTGAACCGGTAGCTCGCCGAACCGTGCGTGGCGTTGGTGCCGGAAGGAGTCACGGCGTTGTAGACCATTCCCGTGGTCTGTCCGAACTCGGGGGCAAAGCCATTGGTGATGACCTTCACTTCACGCACGAGCACTTCCGAAATCGGCAGCATCCGCAGGCCAGCTCGGTCCTTCTCGGTGTTGGTATTGCCATCGATCTGATAGTTCGTGTGCATCTGCGATCCGTTCGCGTTGATGCGCGGCACCCCAAACTCGTTGTTCTCGTAACCAGTGACATTGGCCTGCAGGAACGCGAAGTTGTAGGGGTTCCTCGAGACGAGCGGCAGGTTCCTGACTTCCGTCTCGCCGATGGTGCGACCCAGATCGATCTTGCCCGGCTCGGCAACCGGCGACTCGCTGGTCACGGTGACCGCCTCCGACATGTTGCCGACCGAGAGGCTGATATTGACCACAGCCGTCTGCCCTGCCGAGAGCGTTAGCCCCTGCTGCTCGAACTTTCTGAAGCCCTGGAGCTCTGCCGACACCTTGTAGCGCCCGAGCGGCAACAACGGCGCGCGATAGACACCCGACTGATTGGAGACGACCACCCGGCTGTCGCCGGTGTCGACATTGGATACCGTCACGGTGACGCCCGGCACCGCGGCGCCCGACTGATCTGTGATTGTGCCCTCGATCGTGCCGTTGATCGCCTGCGACTGCGCCAACGGATGCGCGACGCTCAACGCGACGAGCAACGCCGCAACCCACCACCCTCGAAACATGAACACTCCTCCTGCTCTGCGACTGCGAATCGATCGATTATCGTCCGGTTCGACGGTTGATGATTAGACGCGATGAGCTAAGGAAGAGGTTCGGGGGAGGGTCGAACGGTGGGACAGCCACTCTCCCGCTGCATCGATGCCAAGAGACACACAGGAGAAGAGAGAATGAGTGGGGACGCATTCACCCAGCCAGCACTTCGCTGTAGAACTTCTCGTACTGGGGGACGATCAGATCGCGGCAGAACCGTTTTCGGACGGATCGACGGCTGGCGCTGGCCACGCGCGCGTGCAGATCAGCGTCGGTCAATACCGCGATGCCGTCGTTGGCCATCCCGTCGAGATCGGACGGGTCGCGGAGAAAGCCGGTGACGCCGTGCTCGATCACCTCGTGCAACCCGCCGACGCGGGACGCGACCACGGGAACCTCGCAGGCCATCGCCTCGAGCGCCGCCAGACCGAAGCTTTCCTGCTCGGACGGGAGCAGGAAGAGATCCGCGATCGACAGCAGCGGGATGATTTGATCCTGCTCGCCCAGTGCGTCCACGAGCTTGGCCACGCCAAGCGCCTTCGCCTCGTCCAGGGCCGCCCCCAGGTCCGGCCCGTCCCCCACCAACAGCAGCCTGGCGCGCACGCGCGATGCAATCCGCGCAAACACCTGCACCACCATCGGCACGCGCTTTACCGGACGAAAATTCGAGACGTGAATCACGAGTTTCTCGCAGCCGGAGGGACAGTACCGCGCGCGCAGCGGTGCGGCCTGAACCCGCTGGTAGACATCGCAATCGAGAAAATTTGGAATGACGGTGATCGGCTTCTGAATCGAGAGCGACTTGTAGGTGTCCTGCCGCAAGCTGTCGGAGACGGCCGTCACGCCATCCGACCCGTCGATCGAAAACGCCACGGTTTCCGCGTACGAATGATCGCTGCCGACCAGAGTGATGTCGGTGCCGTGCAGCGTCGTGATGATCCGCGGCACAGGGCCGGTGCCTGGACGGAGCAGAATCTGCTTGGCGAGGTACGCGGCCGTCGCGTGCGGCACCGCATAGTGGGCATGAATGATGTCGAGTCCCTGCTCCCGGGCCACCTGAACCATGCGATTGGCCAGCGCGATCACGTACTGAGGCTCGCGAAAAAGAGGATACGCCGGCGTGCGCACGCGATGAAAGGTCAGACCGGGCTGAAAGCTGCCGAGCCTGAACGGCGTGTCGGTACTGAGCACGTGGACGGAATGTCCGCGGGCCGCCAGCGACTTGGCGAGCTCGGTGGCGACAATGCCGCTTCCGCCGACCGACGCGTAGCACACGATGCCGACATTCATTGGCGATCCGCCGTCGGCATCTGGCGCCAATCCTTCATCACGTGCGGGCGAAGGATCGGCTCGCGGACAACCACCGCTTCCGCGTGAGCCACGCCCAGCAGCGCGCCAAGGTGGGCATCGCGGCTTTCAATGAGCTGGTGAAACTGTGGCGATGTCAGACGTGTCGCCATGCCGCCCTCCGGCGGTCTGAACTGTGATTGATGGCAGGCAAGCGCGCGACGCTTTGTGTCGTACTGGGCCGACACGTCGATGGCGAATGACTCAGGCGCCGAATCGTTGATGAAGTAATAGGCGACCCAGTCGGGACGCCAGGCGTCTCCTTGATCCGGCGCGAACCGCCGCAACCCGCTCTTGAACGCCGCACGCGAGAGCACCTCGCTGGCGGCGCGATGATCGGGATGGCGATCGTTCCAGTACGGGATGATCACCGTGCGCGGGCGCACGTCGCGGATGAGCCCGACCACATCGTGAATCTGCTGGTCGGTGCCGGTGATGCCGCCGTCAGGCCAGCGCAGGTTCGTCCGCCACTCAGCGCCTAACACCGCCCGCGCCGATTCTGCTTCCCTCTCGCGTTCGTCCGGCGTGCCGTTCGATCCCAGCTCTCCCCTGGTCAGATCGCACAGGCCGACGCGGAATCCGAGCGCCACGTGCAACGCCACGCTGCCGCCAAACCCGATCTCGATATCGTCGGGGTGAGGGCCAAAGACGAGGAGATCGACCTTTGAATCCCTCATCCCTCATCCCTCATCCTGAATCCCTCATCCTCGAATCCCTCATCCTCGAATCCCCAATCCGCGAATCCCTGAATCCGAGCGGTGAGTCGCGAGGGCCCACCATAAAGAACCTCGAACCTGAAACCGATAGACCGATAGGCTCTTCGGATCCTGAACTGCAAGCCGCGAGCCGCGAAAGATAAGCCTACTCCAAGCGCAATGGTAGAATTGACGTCGGCTACCCCGGTTACAGAGTGCCCGTGATTCCTGCGCGTCCTGCCGCCGCGACGCGATCGAGTTTGCTCAAGCGCGTCCGTTCGAAACTTCGCCCCTGGAAGTTACGCCTGCTCGTCGCCGCCGGCATCACGTTCGTCATCCTGGCGGCCGTCTGCATCTATTTCTATACCGGGTTCTCCAAGATGATCGACGCCCGTCTCGCGGGCGAAACGCAGCGGTCGGACCCGCGGATTTTTGCCCGGCCGTATGAGTTTCGGCGCGGACAATCGCTCTCTCCCACGCAGATCATCGATCGATTGAATGACCTCGGCTACTCGCACCGCGACAGGGCAGAGCAGGCCGGCGAATTCGCGGTCGGGCGTGACGCGGTCGTGATCATTCCGCGGAGCGGCGATCGCGCGAGTCAGGTCGTCCGCATCGTCTTCGCTGCCAAGCGCGGGAAGGCGACGGAGCCGACGTCGATCGATCACCTCGAAACCGTGACGCCCAAGCGCACGATTGAAAAAATCACGCTCGACACACCGCTCATCACGGCGCTCGCCACCGAAGCGCGCGAGAAGCGGCGTGACGTGCCCCTGTCGGTCATCCCGCCGATGATGGTGCAGGCCGTGCTCGCGATCGAGGACCGGCGATTCTACGATCACCTCGGCATCGATCCGATCGGCATTACCAGCGCCGCCATCGACAACGTCGTTGGCCGGAAGAAATACCTCCGCAGCGGCAGTACCCTCACCCAGCAGCTCGTCAAGAACACGTTTCTGACGCCCGAACAGACGCTCAAGCGCAAGGTGTCCGAGTGGTTCATGTCGATCGCGCTCGAGCGGCGGCTGAGCAAGGAACAGATCCTCACGCTGTATCTCAATGACGTCTCGCTCGGGCAGCGCGGATCGTTCGCGATTCACGGCGTCCAGGAAGCGGCGCGCCTGTTCTTCGCCAAGGACGTCACCAATCTGTCGTTGAGCGAAGCGGCAACCATTGCCGGCGTGATTCAGTCACCCTCCAGGCTCTCGCCGTTCAACAACCCCGACCGCGCGAAGGACCGTCGGAATGTGGTCCTGCACGCGATGGCGGACACCGGATTCATCAGCGAGGACGCCGCGGAACGCGCGTCGCGCGAACCGCTCCAGATGGCGCAGCGGGCGCTCGATGCCGAAGCGCCGTACTTCGTCGACTACATCGGCCAGGAGCTGCAGGAAAAGTATCCCGCCCAGACCGGCGCGATCGACGTTTACACGACGCTCGATCTGCACATCCAGCGAATCGCGCAGGACGTCGTCCGCGACGGCCTGACCCACGTCGACGAGCTGCTCGCGAAGCGGAAACGCCAGAAGGCGCAAGCCGCCTTGATCGCGGTCGATCCGCGCACGGGTGAAGTGCTGGCCCTGGTCGGAGGTCGCAGCTACAACCAGTCGCAATACAACCGCGCGATTGTGGCGAAGCGCCAGCCTGGCTCGGCATTCAAACCGTTCGTCTATCTTTCTGCCTTCGAACGTGCGGCGGCAGACGGACGCACCGATCTCACGCCGGCGACGGTCGTCATCGACGAGCCGACGTCGTGGGAGTTCAACCAGCAGACCTGGACCCCGGGCAACTACGACGGTGAATTCGAGGGGCCGGTCACGCTACGGCGCGCGCTGGCGCTCTCGCGGAATATTCCGACGATCAAGGTTGCTGAAACCACGGGGTACGATCAGGTGGCCGCCCTCTGGAAACGAGTCGGTGCGAGCACGCCACCCCGGCCCTATCCGTCGATTGCGCTCGGAGTGTTTGAGGCGACGCCGTTCGAGATTGCGACGGCGTATACACTCTTTCCCAACGGCGGCACGATCAAGCCGCTCCACGCGATCTCGAGGTTCATCAGCAGCACCGGCAAGGATGTTCCGCTGAAGATCGATGCCCCGAAAACCATCGCACGTCCCGACACGACCTACCTCGTCACCAACATGCTGCGCAGCGTGCTGAACGAAGGCACCGGCGCCGGCGCGCGCGCGGCGGGCTTTACGCAGGACGCCGCCGGCAAGTCTGGGACGACCAACGACCTTCGCGACGCCTGGTTCGTCGGCTTCACGCCGGAGCTGCTGACGGTCGTGTGGGTCGGTCTCGACGACAACAACCCGCTTGGCCTGAGCGGCACCCAGGCGGCCCTTCCCATCTGGACCGCGTTCATGATGCGCGCGCTCGGCGGCCGCACGAGCGGCGGCTTCGAGCCGCCGAACGGCATCGTGTTCGCCGACATCGATCGCGACACCGGAAAGATCGCCGTGCCCGGATGTCCACGCGTATTCCACGAATCGTTCCTCGCGGGCACCGCGCCGACAGAGCTGTGCATGCTGCACAGTTTCTGAGTGGGCTACACTAGACGTAACCGAGGGGCTCCGCCCCTCGGACTTCCCCGCACGCGCCCTCGCTCGCCGCTCTGACGGCTCGCTCCGGTCGCGTGGCTCGCTCGCGCGCTCGCTCGCGGCGTCGTTGTTGACGCCTCCGGGTTTTGTGGGATGGTCTTATACGTCTTCGCTTTTTGTCACTCGGCCATTTCCTTTGAGGTTAGGTGTTTGAATAGATTTCTTCCCGCGTTCCTTGTGGTCGTGACGGTGGCGGCAGCGAGTGCATGCCGCAAGCCGCCGGCGTCGACGGCAAAGTCAGAGACAGTTGCGGCTCCTCAGTTAACGGCGACGGCCGGTCAGGGCGCGGCTCAGCCAGCCCCTGCGGCTGAGGCTCCGCCGAAGCCGATGCCGGCTCAGTTGCCGGCCGTGCTCGCGCGCGTCAACGGCGAGGCGGTGACCAAAGTCGATTTCGATCGCTTGATCAAGAACCTGGAAGTTCGCGCGAACCAGCCGATCCCTGCCGAGCGGCGCGACGCGGTATTCCGTCAGGCGCTCGACCAGCTGGTGACCTATACGGTGTTGTCACAGGAAACACGCACGCGAAAGGTCGCGATCACCGACGACGAGGTTGACAACAGCATCAAGCAGATGCGATCGCAGTTTCGCACCGAGGACGAATTCAAGAAGGCGCTGGAGACGCGCGGGATGACGCTCGACAAGCTCAAGTCGGATACGCGCATAGACCTGAGCATCAACAAGATGGTGGAAAACGAGGTCTCGACCCAGGTCACCCCCTCCGACACCGAATGCCGCGAGTTCTACGACAAGAATCCGGACAAATTCAAGCAGGAGGAAGCGGTTCGCGCCAGCCATATCCTGTTCCGGGTTGACGAAAACGCTGACGCTGCGACAAAAAAGAACGCCATGGATCAGGCGCAGGCGGTCCTGAAGGAGGCACGCGCGGGCGCCGACTTCGCCGAGCTGGCGAAAAAGCATTCAGCCGACGGAAGCGCACAACAGGGTGGCGATCTGAACTTCTTCAGCCACGGACAAATGGTCCCGCCGTTCGATCAGGCGGCCTTTTCAATGAAGCCCGGCGAGATCAGCAATATTGTGACGACACAGTTCGGGTATCACATCATCAAGGTCACCGACCGACGGCCGGCGTCAACGGTTCCGTTCGAGCAGGTCAGCGCGCGGATCAAGGAATTCCTGACCGAACAGGGGAAGCAAAAGAGGGCCGACGACTTCATCCAGTCGTTGAAGCAGAAGGCCAAAATCGAGGTGCTGGTCTGAACGAAGAAGTGCTCGCGGCGGCGGCAGACGCGCTGGCGCGCGGCGACAGCGTCGCGCTCGTGACGGTGGTCCGGTCACAGGGCTCGACGCCGCAACGCGCCGGTGCGAAGATGCTGGTGTGGGCCGACGGGCGTACCGTCGGCACGATTGGCGGCGGGTGCTACGAGAACGATGCGTTCTGGAAAGCGCGCGAAGCGATCGCGTCCGGAAAGCAGCAATTGCTCCACTACGAGCTGAATGACGACTTCGCGCAGGAGAATGGGTTGATCTGCGGAGGACGGATGGACGTTCACATCGATCCGCTCGCGCCGTCGCCCCGCCTGTTCATCATCGGCGCAGGCCACGTCGGCTTCTACCTGGCCAAGCTGGCATCAGACATTGGATTTCAAATCCATGTGGTCGACGATCGGGACAAGTTCGCCAACACTGACCGCTTCCCTGGCGCGACCCTTGCGGTCGAGGCGATCCCCGAGTGGTTGCATCGCGCCGAGCTCCCGCCGACGTCCTATGTCGTGGTCGTCACCCGAGGGCACCAGCACGATCTCGATGCGATGCGCGCATTGGCCGCGCGCGACCTGAAATATCTCGGCCTGATCGGCAGCCGCGCGAAGGTCGCGCGCATCTACGACGCGCTGCTGGAAGAGGGCATGCCACCCGAGTGCCTGCACCGTGTCCACGCGCCGATCGGACTCGAAATAGGCGCCGTCACGCCTGCCGAAATCGCGGTCAGTATTCTGGCCGAACTGATCGCCGTCAGCCGGGGCGTGGACACCTCCGCGATGTCGATGAAGAGCGTGAGGATCAAGGCTGAATGACGGGGCCAGCCCCGGATCCAGTTCCTGATTCCCCATCGTCGGCCGACGCTCCCCCCTCGATTCTGATTCGCAACGCAACGATCGTCACCATGAACGATCGCCTCGACATTCTCGACGGCGACGTCGTCGTCCGCGATGGACGCATCGCGTCGGTCGGCGGCACCAGCGAGGGCCGCCATGCGAAAGTCATTGATGCCGGCGGCGCGTATCTCTTGCCCGGTCTTATCCAGACCCACATTCATCTCTGTCAGACGCTGTTTCGCGGTTCGGCAGACGACATGCCGCTGCTCGAATGGCTGAAACGTCGCGTCTGGCCGATGGAGGCTGCGCATTCTCCGTCCACCTTGCGCGCGTCGGTCCGGCTTGCCGCCGCGGAGCTCCTGCTATCCGGAACGACGTCTCTGCTGACGATGGAGACTGTGCACGATACTGACGTCGTATTCGAAACACTCGCCGAGATTGGCCTGCGCGGGTCGATTGGCAAATGCATGATGGATGCTGCCGGCGATGCGCCGTCGCGGCTCCAGGAGGAGACGTCGCGGTCGATCGACGAGAGCCTCGCGTTGAAGAAACGCTGGGATGGATCGGCGAACGGCCGACTGCGCGCCGCTTTCGCTCCGCGCTTTGCCGTGTCCTGCTCCCGTGACCTCCTGGAAGCTGTCGCTCACCTCTCGTCGCGCCAACAGACGCTCGTTCACACACATGCATCGGAGTCGCGCGACGAAGTGGAAGTCGTCCGCCGATTGTCAGGGGGGTTCTCGAACCTCGAATACCTGGCCGCCACCGGACTGGCCACCGCGCGTCTGTGCGCGGCGCACTGCGTCTGGGTCACCGATCGCGAGCAAGAGTTGTTGGCGGAACGCGACGTCAAGGTCCTGCACTGTCCGGGATCGAATTTGAAGCTCGGCTCAGGTCTGGCGCCGGTTGCCGAGATGCGTGCGCGCGGCATATCGGTGTCGCTTGGAGCTGACGGAGCCGCGTGCAACAACCGGCTGGACATGTTCGAAGAGATTCGCCTGGCAGCGACGATTCAGGCCGTCCGCAAGGCGCCCGGGGCGCTTGCGGCACGAGATGCCATCTGGATGGCGACGCGGGAAGGCGCCCGTGCCCTCGGCTTGGAGGCCGAGATTGGATCGATCGAACCGGGCAAGCGTGCCGACCTCATCCTCGTCGAGCGGGATCGGCCCCACCTCGCACCAGACCGAGACCCTTGGTCGACGCTCGCCTTTGCTGCGCGCGGAACTGATGTGCGCATGACGATGGTCGATGGGGAGATTCTGGTCGACAGATTTGAGCTGACGAAGCTCGACCCGGCAGATGTTACGGCTGAGGCGCGTAACGCTACAGCTGAGCTCGTGACGAGGGCAGGTATCTGATGGGGTCAGACTGGGGTCAGACTGGGGTCAGACTGGGGTCAGACCGGGGTCAGACCGGGGTCAGACCGGGGTCAGACCGGGGTCAGACCCCCCAAACTGACCCCGCCGTTGGGAACGTATGACCTCGAATCAGTCTGACGCCACCGTGGGTCGCCGGTGACCTCGACGTAAACGGCAACCCGTGTATAATCAGTATTAGCACTCGAGACGATAGACTGCTAAGAACTCATGTCACGGCATCCTGAGCTACCGGAACGGGATAGACGAATCCTCGGGGTCTTGGTTCATGCCTACATAGACCAGGGGGA
>JBKPNQ010000167.1:0-9494 GCA_046732715.1 Acidobacteriota bacterium
CGGCGCCGTAGACCGCGATCGGGAACGGTGCGTGCGGATTCCGCCCCATCCAGGCAGTCGCGAACGGCACCAGCGACAGCCAGAACAGCAGGTGGAGGTTGGCCCACAGGACGGAACTGGTCACGCGTCGCATCGCGCCCACCAGCACGTGATGGTTGTTCCAATAGATACCGAGCAGGACGAAGCTGAGAACGTAAGCGCACAGATCCGGCCACATTTCTTTGAGCGCGTGGACATCGACTTCATGCGGCGGACGAAGCTCCAACACCATAATGGTGATGATGATCGCGATCACACCGTCGCTGAAGGCTTCCAGCCGCCCTTTGCTCACGAACCCTCCATGGGAGTTGAGTCTGGGCCGCGATGGTAGCAGGTTGAGCCGACGGAGAACGATGAGACAGCGGGGTTTCTCACGACCGAGGAAACAGAGGGAAAAAAACCAATCTAACCGCCGTTACCTCTGCTAACGCTGTGCTGAGATCTCTCCACTTTCTCAGGAATCCTCTGTTGCCTCGTTTGACGATCGAAATTCAAGGAGCGCACGATGATCACGGGAGCGCACGTTCTTCTCTTCAGTGGCAATGCAGACGCTGACCGCGCCTTCCTGCGGGATGTGCTCGGATTTCGATCGGTGGACGTCGGGCACGGATGGCTAATCTTTGCCTTGCCGCCCAGCGAACTGGCCGTGCACCCAGCGGATCCGGGAGCCGAAGTGTCGTCCGAGATCGGTGCCTCGCTCTACCTGATGTGTCCGGATGTCAACGCCCTCGTGAAGGCGATGGAAGGCCGCAATGTGACGTGCTCGCCAATCGTGACCGAACGATGGGGATTTCGGACGAGTATCCAGCTTCCGAGCGGCGGACTCCTCGGCGTCTATCAGCCGACGCACCAGACGGCCATCTAGCTCGCTTCCCGGCAACGGGATGAATGCTGTGACGAGCCCCGTTGCGCTACGAATAGCATCGCGATTTCGCGGGTCTCGGCTCGCGATTCGCAAAGTCGATATTCAAGCCCCAGCCTCGAGTAGCGCGCTAGCGATCTGGTCCCACTCGGCCTCCAGGCTTTCTCGGCACTCCGGCTTCCGGGCGCGACGATACCAGTAGCCGGCGTTGGCGAGGTCACCCTCCTTGCGATGCAGGTAGGCGTGAATCCAGGCGCCGGTCTCGTCGTCGATGTCCTGGGCAACCTGATGGGCCGCATTCCAATCGCCTTTTGCGTCGTGCCAGAGCGCGCGCAGGGGCGGCGCGAGCGACGCCGGGGGCTGCGTGTCAGAAAACGTTCGCTTGAAGTCTGAAAGCGTCACACGCTATTGTCGCCGATCGTCCGTCATTTCCGCCTGGACGATGAATCGCTGCGGCGCCGCGCCGATATACGAAAACGGGTAACAGGTGACGAGCGTCAAGGTTCGGCCGGACGTCGGCTTCAGGACCGACACGTCGTCCGGTTCGACGACGCGGGTGTTTCGGATCACGTAACGAAGAACCGCGTTGCCGGTCGTTACTGTGATGCGATCGCCGGCGCGCGCGTCTCTGAGCCCGCGGAAGAATGTGTCTCGATGGCCGGCGAGGCCGCTGTTTCCGGGTTCACCTGGAAGGGCCGTCTGCGGGACGTGGCCGACCGAGCGTCGCAGTGTTGAAGTGTTATCGCCCTCGCGGACGATTGCCGAGACCCCCAGACGAGGAATATCAATTCGACCGACGAGAGAGCCGATCGGTAAGGTTGTTTTTAGCCGGGCGGTCGTCGTTGGCATCGACATTCGAATCGTCTCGAGCTCCCGGCTCGAGACGGCCTGGTAGTAGGCCGTCGATGCCTTCTGCACGACGTACCAACCCAGCAGGATCGCCGCCAGCGCGAACAACGCGCGTTCGAGCCATGGCAAGCGGCGCGACAAGCGGACAGAGTCAATCGCGATCATGTCGGGCGGACCTGAATCCCGCGAGATATCCCGACCGTGCCCGGACGGAAAGCTTCCGGCCGTCTGGCGGGTGCACTTCAACGCGGATTGCGCGGAATCCATCGGCGCCCGCGGGCGGGACATATCCCAGCGTGTAGCCGCTGCGAAGGTCGCGCGCTATCCGCTCGAGCACGTCGGTCACCTCTTCCAGCTTGCGGGGAAAGTAGGCCTCTCCGCCGGTCGCCCGCGCGAGTTTGCGCATCACTTCCGGATTCGCGTCCTTGCTGTCGTACTGGTCGCTGATGCCAATCGTGTAGACGATCGCGTCCATCGTCAGCGCGAGGTCGTGGACTTCCGCAAACGTCGTGGCGCTCGCGTTGTCGCCGCCATCGCTGACGACGATCAGCGCCTTCTTGGGCTGGTGCCCCTTTTCGAGATGGGTGAGCGCGGTGCGCAGCCCGTCGAACAGGGCAGTCTGGCCGCGTGCCGTCGATCGCTCCAGCGCCGTCTGCAACTCACGGATGTCAGTGGTAAACGGCATCGCCGGTGGAAGCCCATTCCACACGTGCTCGTTGAAGTTCACGGTAAACATCTCATCGCGCGGATGACTCGAGCGGGCAAACGCAAGCCCCGCAGCGATCACCGCCTCACGTTTCCGCAGCATGCTGCCGCTGCAATCCAGGACGAGCCCAACGGTGACCGGGTTGTCCTCGTTGTGAAAGAAACTCACCACCTCGGGTTGTCCATTCTCAAAGACTCGGAACGCATCCTGCGGCAGTCCGGAAACCAAGTGCGACTTGCCATCAAGTACCGCCACGTGCACGACGACGAGCTCGGAGCCGGACGAGAAGACCGTGCGCGGCGGGCCCTGAAATGCAGAAACCGGAGCCAGGATGGATCCGAGCAACAGTGTCAACATCGCTACGAGTCGCGTTGATGCTGTCATCGTTCCAACCTCACTCCGGTTCGTCACGACTTCAATGACGCGGGGCAAACCGGTTTCGCCGACGGCTACTGCCGGACGCCCACGCTGTACGCTCAAAAATCTACACGCGCTCGCGCCTCAGCGTCCGAATACTCAAGGCGCCGACGAGCGCGATCAGCCCGACGAAGCCGACGAGAGGCAGCGGACTCGCCGTCTTTGGCAAGTGTTCACGTGCCGGAGTCGATCCGGACGTGCCTACCGGTCGCTCGGATTGGGGCGTGCTTGGCGTCGCTGACGGCGCGGGCGATGGCGTCTGCGGCTGCTGCGCGGCAGGCTCCTCCCGCTTGGGCGTCGGCTGAGGCTCACTGGGTTGCGCCGGCGCAGGTTTGGCCTGCGGTGTCTGTGGTGTTGGCGAAGCTGCCTGCGGCGTCGGCTCAGAGGTCGGCGACGGCGCGGCTGCTGACGGCTCGGCGCCAGGTTCCACGCGTGACATCGCTCCGGTTTTCATCGAGTCCGGATTGTTTTCGTCCATGTCGACCGAGAGCACCGACGTGTGTGCCGCATTCGCGATCTCAATCGCCTGTTTCTTCGGGTAGGCGAATTCCTGTCCTCGCTTGTCGCCCGGATAGTACCAATAGCGGACGGCCGGCGCCGTGTTGGCCGGCGACTCGTTGAACGTGATCACCGTTTCATCAGCGGGCTCGTTCCGTTCGGCTGGAATCGCAAGGATGGTCGCAAAGATCTTGCTGCGATCCTTGTCGAACACCTGAACGATATTCCGGTTCACCTGCGAGTCGGCAAGCCTGAACAGGTAGCTGCCAGCCGGCAGCGTCACGCCCGGCAGCGACACCGGCGCGCTGAAGGTGACCGTCGTCATGTTATTTGTATCCGGCACCTGCGCGAATGTGATCGCACCGCCAAGGAGCAGCGCGGCGCATGCTCCTGTTATCTTCGTGGCCAGTGGTCTCATCAGTTGTCCCTCCATTGCATCATTACGGTACTGATCTCAATTGCATGTCGTGTGCCCCTTGGAGCTGTGGTATATCCTCGTGCCGGAGACTTAGATGAGGTCGATGCTTCTGCTGATGATGGCGTTCACAGTCCAAGCGCCTGCGCGGGCCGCTGGAATCGATGACGTCGCGTGGTTGGCAGGGTGCTGGGAATATTCGTCTGGGGCGCGAACGGTCGAGGAGCACTGGCTGGCTCCTCGCGCGCGGACGATGATGAATGCCGGCCGCACGGTTCAGGGGGACAAGCTGATGGAATTCGAAACGGTCATACTTCGAGAGCAGGACGGCCGTATTGCTTACGAAGCACACCCGTCCGGCCAACCGTCAGCGGTCTTCCTCTCGCAGCGTGTGGGCGATCGCGAAGTGGTCTTCGAAAACCTCCAGCACGACTTTCCGCAGCGTGTCGGCTACAAACGCGATGGCGATTCGTTGGTTGCGTGGATTGAAGGGCCGCGGAATGGGCAAACCCGTCGAATTGAGTTTCCTTACCACCGGGTTGCGTGTAGCGGCGGCAACTAGCGCCTCGAGACTCAATCAGCGACGTTCACTGTCACACTGCGATCAGACCAAGGGACACAAGGAGAAAGGAGAAGGGAGAAACAACAAATTCTCCTTTCTCTTTTCTCTTGTTTGTCTCTTGATTTGATCGCAGCGTGACCGTGGCTGTCGCTGATTGAGCGTCCTGACTACTTCGCCAGAAACAGGTCGTAGGCTGTATTGCCGCTCTCCCGCTGATATCGGTAACCCAACCCGTCGAGGAACGCTTCGAATTCACGCATTTCCGCGTCCGGTACTTCGAAGCCGGCCAGCACCCGCCCGAAGTCGGCGCCGTGATTACGGTAGTGAAACAGGCTGATGTTCCATCGCCCGCCGAGCTTTTCAAGGAACGCCATTAACGCGCCTGGGCGCTCGGGGAACTCGAAACGATAGAGCTGTTCGTGGGCAACATCCGCGCTGCGGCCGCCGACCATGTGGCGAACGTGGAGCTTGGCCGTTTCGTTGTCGGTCAAATCGACGGTCGCATAGCCGCCCGCATTGAGCGTGGCGGCGATTTCTGCCGCATCTTGTCGCGAGCGTGTCGCAATGCCGACGAAGATGTGCGCGACGTCGCGCCCGCTCAACCGGTAGTTGAACTCCGTCACGACGCGTCGTCCGATGGTGGCACAAAAGGCGCGGAAGGCCCCGGGACGCTCCGGGATGCTGACGCCGAAAAGCGCTTCGCGCGCGTCGCCAACCTCGGCGCGCTCGGCGACGAACCGCAGCCGATCGAAATTCATGTTGGCGCCGCTGAGGACGGCGGCGAGGCGTGCGCCGCTGACCTTCTCCCGCTCGACCCACGCGCGCAGGCCGGCGACGGCCAGCGCGCCTGCGGGCTCCATGATCGTCCGCGTGTCGTCGAAAATGTCCTTGATCGCCGCGCAGATCTCGTCGTTCGACACGCGCACGATTTCATCCACCGTCGCCTGCACGATCGGGAACGTCAGTGCGCCGACCTCGCGGACGGCGACGCCGTCGGCAAAGATGTCCACCGAGTCGAGCACGATGCGCCTGCCCGCCGCGATCGACTGATACATCGCGTCCGCGCCGCACGGCTCGACGCCGATGACCTTGACCGCCGGGCGCAGCGCCCTGACGTAGCTGCCGATGCCGGAAATCAAACCGCCGCCGCCAACCGGTACGAAGATCGCCGACACATCGCCGAGCCGGTGACGCAGGATTTCGTCGCCGACGGTGCCCTGGCCGGCGATGACGAGCGGGTCGTCGAAGGGATGGATGAAGATCATCCCGCGCTCTTCTGACAGCTCGTGGCAACGTGCCTGGGCGTCGGCATAGCTGTCGCCGGCGAGCACGACCTCCGCACCCAGATCGCGGACCGCGTCGATCTTGATCTCCGGCGTCGTCTGCGGCATGACGATGAGCGCGTGGAGGCCAAGATGGCGCGCGGCGAACGCCACGCCTTGCGCGTGATTGCCGGCGCTGGCCGCAATCACACCACGCCGGCGTTCCTCAGCACTCAGGTGAGCGATCCGGTTGTACGCGCCACGCAGCTTGTAGCTGAAGATTGGCTGGAGATCTTCGCGCTTGAGGAGAATCTCATTACCCAGGCGCCGTGACAGTCGAGGGGCCGGATCGAGCGGCGTCTCCTGCGCGACGTCGTAGACACGACTGGTCAGGATCAGCCGGAGCATCTCGTCCGGCGTTGGCGGCCGCTCGTGGGGGCGACTGCTCACCGTGTGGTCGACACAGGTTGGATATGAATCCCGCACTCGAGTTTCTGCCCCTGCCATCTTCCGGATCGGGCATCCGACGGATCCCGCGGCAGCGTCGTGCACGGCTCGCAGCCGATGCTGGTGTAGCCGAGATCGTACAGCGGCAGCAGCGGAATCTCGTGCTGCTTCGCGTAGGTCCAGACTTCCTTCGTCGACCACGTGGCGAGCGGGCTGACCTTGCGAATCGTCCGCCCCGACGGCAGACGGAACGGCTCGAGATGCGAAAGGTTGGCGCGGCTCGGAGACTGCTGACGACGCAGACCTGTGAACCACACGTCGTAGCCCTCCAGCGCCGAGAAGAGCGGTCCCACCTTGTGCTGGGCACAGCACGCATCGGTGCTGGTCTGCCAGAGGCCGGGGGACGGCTCATTCGCCCGGAGGTTGATCAGGTTCAATTTCCATCGCTCCGTCAGCTCGTCTCGATACGCATACGTCTGCGCGAAGTGGTGGACAGTATCGAGAAAGAGCACCGGGATATCCGGGTTCGTCTGCCGCAGCATGTGAAGGACGACGACGTCCTCGGCCTGGAAGCTGCAGGTGATGCAGGGCGTCCCGGCGGCGTCGAGTTGTCCGGCGACTACGAGTTCTGCATCGCTCATGTGAGGATCTCCTCGAGGACACGGCGAACGGCATCGACGGCTTCCGCTTCAGAAGCCGCCATCCGCGCCGCTTGTGCCAGTCGTCCGGCCGCACCAGCCCTGTGACCGGTGCCACGCGACTCGGCCACCCGCCGGATGATCATGCCGGCGCCAGCCGTGAAATTCGTGGCCGGGTCGATCAGGATGAAACTGCCAGTCGCCCGGTCGGCGCGATAACTATCGAACACCATGGGACGCGACGCCACCACCGTCGCCGTACCGATCTCGTTCAACGTGAACGGACGATCGAGTTCTGCCGATACCGTCGTCGTACCGTGTTTCAGCAGATACACACGGCCGACATCGAGCGGTCGTTCGTCCATCCACACGATATCTGCGTCGAACCGGTTGCCGCTTTCAGTCGCGCCATTGACCAGGACGTCTCCGCGGCTGATATCCAGTTCATCTTCGAGCGTCAACGTCACCGACATGGGAGCAAAGGCCTGCTCCAGATCGCCGTCCCAGGTCACGATGCGCTGGATTCGGCTGGAACGGTTCGCGGGCCAGACGGTAATCGAGTCGCCGACGTTAATGGTGCCCGAACAGATCTGGCCGGCATATCCGCGAAAGTCGTCCGCAGGCCGTACGACGAGCTGGACCGGAAAACGGAAGGGCCGCCGCGTCGCGTCGGTGTCGACTTCGACCGTTTCGAGATGCTCGAGCAGGCTGGGGCCATCGAACCACGGGGTGCTCTCGCTCGTGGTGATGACGTTGTCGCCATTCAACGCGCTCATCGGAATCGCGTGGACCGAGGCGTCTCCCTGTATCTCGGCGAATGCGGAGCGGATGTCGTCGAAGATACGGCGATCGTAGCCGACGAGATCCATCTTGTTGACCGCGAGCACGAGATCCGTGATCCCGAGCAGTTGCGCGATCCGTGCGTGACGCCGGGTCTGTTCGCGAACGCCATGTCGCGCATCGACCAGCAGGATGGCGAGGTCGGCGGTCGACGCGCCGGTGGCCATGTTGCGCGTGTACTGTTCGTGTCCCGGCGTGTCGGCGAGGATGAACTTGCGGCGCGCGGTGGCGAAGTACCGATAGGCGACGTCAATGGTGATGCCCTGTTCCCGCTCGGCACGCAGGCCGTCGGTAAACAGCGAGAAGTCGATCGGACCGGCGGTGCGATTGCGCGACGCAGCAGTGACGGAGTGGATCTGATCCTCGTAGACGCTGCGCGAATCGTACAGCAGGCGTCCAATCAGCGTGCTCTTTCCGTCGTCCACGTTCCCGGCGGTGCAGATGCGGAGCAGGTCGGCCATCAGAAGTAGCCCTCGCGCTTCTTGAGCTCCATCGATCCATCCTGATCGTGATCGATGACCCGGAGCTGGCGTTCGGACTGCCGGACCTGGACGAGCTCCTCGATGATCTTGGGCACGGTGTCGGCTTCCGATCGGACGGCGCCGGTGCACGGCGAGCAGCCAAGCGACCGCATCCGGCACATGACGCGTTCGTGACGATCGCCCGGAAGCGGCGTGACGAACGGCTGCTCGGCGACGATCAGCGAGTTGCCGCGGACGATGACGTCGCGTTCCTTGGCAAAATACAGCGGAACGACCGGGATCTGCTCGACGTCGATGTAGTGCCAGACGTCCAGCTCGGTCCAGTTCGACAACGGGAACACGCGAATGCTCTCGCCCGGTCGAATCCGCGCGTTCAGCAGGTGCCAGAGCTCGGGCCGCTGGCGCTTTGGATCCCATTGGCCCTTCTCATCGCGCAACGAGAACACACGTTCCTTCGCCCGCGATCGTTCCTCATCGCGGCGCGCACCGCCGAACGCGGCCTGGAAGTTGCCGGCCTCGAGGGCGTCGAGGAGCGACTTGGTCTTGAGCAGGCCGCAACACCGCTGGGTTCCGACGGCAAAGGGCTGCGTCCCATCGGCAATCGCCTCCTCGTTCGTGTGCACGATGAGCTTGGCCCCGATCGATCGCGTGTAGTTGTTTCTGAACTCGATCATTTCCCGGAACTTGTAAGTGGTATCCACGTGCAGCAGCGGGAACGGGATGCGTCCGGGATAGAACGCCTTCTGCGCAAGGCGCAGCATGACGGACGAGTCCTTGCCGATCGAATACAGCATCACGGGCCGCTCGAATTCGGCAACCACTTCCCGAATGATGTGGATGCTCTCGGCCTCGAGCGCACGCAGGTGATCAAGACGCAGCAGCTCTGCCGGTTGAGGGCCCGACGGCCCCGATGGGTGTGGGGTGGCGTTGCCTTCTCGATAGCCTGAAATGACGTCCGGAACTGTCTGCATCTCGTCTCCCTGCCGCTCGTGTGTGACGCGTGTGACGCGCGAACGCGTGCGATCGGACCACCTGGATTGAGGCCGAGCGATGTGCGAGGAGAAGCTTGAAAGATGTGGAAACTGAAGAACTTAGAGGCGTCTCACCCGCGCGTCGCCGGCATAGTACAGGCGCATCGACAACAAATCGACGCGGCCTGGATGGGGCGACAGCAGATGAGGTCCAAATACATCGAGAACACCAAGGTACCAGCCCGTGCGGGGGGTGTCAAGTCTGCGGAAGAAGTCAAAAGTTCGTAGTTAGAAGTTTTTGCCTTTTAACTTTTAACTTTCCATCACTCAGTGAAGCCTCACCCTCACCCCGCCGGTCACCAGCCGCGGTGACCCCACGGTGGTCGGCAGGGTGCCGACGAAATACTCCTCGTCGAACAGGTTCTGGACGCCGGCGAAGAGCTCGAGGTTCCGCGACACCACCCGTGAGGCGAGGATGTCGACCAGCGCGTACTTCGGCAACTGAC
>JBKPNQ010000168.1:0-15128 GCA_046732715.1 Acidobacteriota bacterium
GGCGATCGCGACCGGCATTCCCGATTGCAGCGTGACAATGCCGGTGACCGTCCAGTCGTTCACCAGCGCGCCGAGGACTCCACCCGGATGGCTGCGCCGGCCGGCGCCGAACGGAATATCCCAAATCGCCGAGGTGTCACGAATACGTGGGGGATGTCGCCACTCGAATAATCCCGCTCGAGGTGACGAGCCCCGTGAGGATCGAGGCGTCGAACACCGATGACGCGTCGTCCACCAGCTTCGATCGCGTGTAGCTCACAAGGTAGGACAATCCCCGGGTGAAGCGCTGTTCGAGCTTCACGTAGAAGCCGTGATAGATGGTCGTACCGACATTATTGCGGTAGAGGCTGACGGTTGTGTATCCGGAAAGGGCTTGAGCAGCTGAGCCCGCGTGATCGTGGCATCGCCGAGCGACGACGAACGAGGAATCGTACCAAAGTATGGATTCGGCCCGCGCTGCTGCAGCGCGGCGCCCGCGATAGCGGCCATCCTGATCCGTGACCACCACACGCGTCAGTCCTGTACCGCCGGCCCTGACCGTAATCGTCGCGCCGGGCACTGCCGCACCTGCCTGATCCACGACGTTGCCGACGAATGCGCCCGATCCAATCTGTGCCTCGACCGGACCAGCCATCGACAGGCATGCGAGTGATAGACAGGCGCACAGAAGGCAATCGTTCAGCGTTTTCACAGCAGGCAACTGGAGAACCTCTCCCGCGAGTTTGCCGGCGCCGATCACGGCGGCGCGAGCGCTGCGCGAACGAGCCGCGCCGAGGGGCGAACTCTTCTGGTAAGACTAAACCGTCTCGACATGATATTCAGATCGACTTAAGCCGAATCAACCAGGTTGGATCAGTTCGACCGCAGCGTTTGACGAGCTCTCGAGCGCCGGTGGAGACGTGCGCGTACGGTGATACGATTCGAGCCGGACGCGCGAGGAGTACAGATGGCACTGGTCACGGTGAGAGCGGCAGCTGAACGCCTGGGGGTCGGGTACTCCACCTTCAAGCGCTGGATCCATACCGGTCATGTGCGGACCACACGCACCGAGGGAGGCCATCATCGGGTCTCCGACGCCGAGATCGAACGCCTGCTGGCCCGTCAACAGCCGGGCGAGCGGCGGCGCCCCCGGCCGGCCGACCCGGACGAATCAGTCGCCGGCCTGAGCGCCCGGAACCGCCTTCATGGATTCATCGACGAGGTCCGAGTCGACGGCCTCCTCGCCCAGGTGAGATTGCGCGTCGGCGATCAGTCACTGACGGCGGTCATCACCGCCGACGCAGTCCGCGCCTTGAAGCTGCGCCGCGGTGACGATGCGATTGCCATCGTCAAGTCGACCGAGGTCATGATTGCCACCCCGGCCGGCGGGAGGCCGCGGCCGACGCGACGCCGATGACCGGCTGCGCGCAGCGATGGCAATTTGATCGGCTTGACGAGGAAGGTCGCCATGAGCGTCAACTCGGTTCCCTGTGGTGCGACCCTCGCATACGTCGGCCACTGATAGTTCACTTTCAGGAAGCCGTAGAGTTTCCCGCCCTTGGCGAGCGCCAGATCCACTTCCGGGCCGAGCGCAAAGATCTTGTTCCTACCGTTCAACGCATCCCGACTTTCGTCTCGCTGTCTTTCTTCTTCGACTGAGCATCGAAGGTCAGAATGGTCGCGGCGCGATATTGCTTGGCCTCGTTCACTCAGAAGGATTCGTTGCGACGCAATGAGTTGCGCGCCTCAGTGGGCAGCGTGCCCTTTGCGGCTCGCGGTGTGAGTCCGCGATATCCCGTGCGCTCACAAAGTTAAGAGTTAAAAGTTAGAAGTCAAAAGTAAAGACTCACTCTTAACTTTTGCTCTCCACTTTTAACTCTCACTTCTGCTCTAGCGGAGTGCACTCCCCAATGAGCCGGGACGCGGACGGCTGCCGATCCAGACGTTGCGATAGATCACACCTGGAATCGACGCGGACTCCGCTCCACTGCGGCCGGTCGGAGCGCCGAGATACGCATAGTGCGGGCTTGGCTGATAATGGCCATCGGGCGTACGCACGCCGACGTTGTAGAGCGTTTTGGTGCCGTCGATGCCGGCTTCGCGAAGAAGGGTCCGCACCTCTCCGTTCTCCCGTCCCCACGTGAACTTCCAGTAGTAGACGATGGTCGGGTCGAGCATGACGACAGAGCGAAAGCGAGTGTCGGTATCCGGCTCGTACTTGCAGCAGGGATCGTCGCCGTAGAGCACTCGATACGTGATCGCGTTGGGCGGAAACCCGACGACACCGCGATACTGAATATCGACGCGGTAACGGTTCGTGATGTAGTCGTCCTGCCCTTCCTGCATCCCGAACACCTTGGCCTTGTCGCCCGAGCCGTTGGCGCGCAGGCCTTCGACCTCCATCGAGAACTCGCCGTTCTGAATGGTCTGCGGCAGCAGGTAGCGGACGTAGCTGGTCACGGTGTTGAGCTTGATGCCCTTGCCCGGGATGAATTCGGTCGAACCGATCCGATCGCCGACGGTTTCGCCGTGAATGAGCGGATCGTAGAGCTCGCCGGCGCGGTTGAATCCGACCAGCTTCGACTTGAACGTCGCCGTCGGCGACCAGGGACCGGTCGACGATCCTTGCACCGCCCGCGCGCGCCAGTAGAACAGCGTCGTTGGCTGCAGATCCTGATCGACAGTAAACGACGTCTTGCCGCCTGATCCTTCCGGGACATTGGTCTTGCCCACCGTCACCGCCAGGCCGGGGACGGGAGCCGTCGATGTCGTGAAGTTTGAGTTATCGGAGATCTGAAACTCGTACATCCGGGTGCCCTGGGCATCAGCCGTTGCGTTGCGAACCGTCAGCGTCGGCCGGAGCGTTTCCAGTTGCTCGTGATCAGCTGGCGCGTCCAGGCCCGGCGCCGTCACATTGATCACCGTTGGCGTGGTCGGTGCGGCCGGCGTGTCCGAGCCGCACCCTGCGGCCACGAGCGTGATCAGGACGAGAGGGATCCATGAGATGCGCACCCGGATATTCAACGTTCTCTCCTCGGTTCAGAAGTCGCGATCAGGCCGAAAATTTGGCCGGCGACGAGCCGCGCGAGCGCCGTACCGACCGCGCCAGCGGCCGGCGCTGAGCCCGCCGCGACTCAATCACAATGATGTTGCGCGGCTGGAGCCGCACCGTCTTCGAACGGCGCGCGCCACGGAGCAGGTCCGCAATCGCCTTGAACACGGCTTGATCGCTGCTGGACAGTCGGTGATCGTCGATCGCATCTTCGATCATCAGTTCCAAATCAGCGATCGTCAGCGGCGCATCAAACGAGATTAACGCCCGGCCATCGGGCAACGGAATGAGGTGCACGCCGGTATGCTGCTCGAGCGTCCGCGTCGGGTTGACGACGATGACGGCGCGCGATCCGAAGGTCGCGAGTTCTGCCGGCGGATGCGGCCGCTTCGCCACGTTCGGCTGGATCAACCTGACGATCGCGCGGCTCAGATCGCCGTCGATCGCTTCGAGCGCCTCAATGACGTGCTCGGGGAGCGTGAGCGTCACGGCGCGCGAAGGCGCCTCGAATTTCCGCGGGCGACCGCGCCGCGGGCTGATGGCCAAGACAGCGTCTTTCAATGATTTTTATGGATTATATGCGTACTAATACGAATTTGTACTAAAAATTCGCCTAGACGTGCTGGAGGGCAAGTAACTTGTCGGCTTCAACCCGGAAAAACTTCAGCCCTCAGACCGGTGCGGATTCCTCACCTACAACTGCCGTCCGACTCTCGTCCAAACCAGTGCAATCCCAGGCAAGCGCGGACGTGAATCCGCGTCGAGTCGAGCCGAGCCCGGAGCTGTTGTGACGGCCGCACGTTTCGATCCATGCTGGCCGGCATGTTCGTCATCGAACTGCTCTACACCGCCAGCCTCGACGAGATCGACGCGCACATGACCGAACACGTGCGGTTCTTGAAGAAGCACTACGCCGCGGGTCACTTCGTGCTGTCGGGTCGCAAGATTCCCCGCGACGGCGGAATCATCCTGGCGACCGGCGCGAGCCGGAACGAGATCGAGGCGATCGTTCGCGAGGACCCCTTCTGCCAAAAGGGTCTGGCGGAATTCCGGGTGATTGAATTTCGGGCGAGTCAGCGCGCGGACGATCTGCCGAAGCGGATCACGTGAGTCGGAAGGCGACGAAGAGAACGGAGTTCACAACGAAGGACCGGAGCAAACGAGGGCAAAACGAAGCAAGACTGCAGGTTCCTGCCTTCTCCGTTCGTCTTCGTTCACTTCGTTGCTTCGCGGTGAACTCCGCTAACTTCGGCATCTCTTTGCCAGACTCGTTTACTTCAGTACTCCGGCGAGGAGGCTGCCGACGTTCGCGCCGCCGGACTTCGAGACGAACTGGGTCAGGACCGGAACGGCTTTCGCCACCATGTCCGGCTTCAGCCCCAGTTTCGAGAATGCGCTGGCCGCACTCGACAGTCCACTTGCAGAACCAGCCATCTTCGCCAACGACCCGGCCGCGCCGCTGGTGCCCACCGCTGCCGTTGCGGGAGCAGCCTTGAGCAGCGATGCCATGCCCGGGACCGCCTTCGAGACCTGAGAGAACTCCTCTGGCTGCAGTCGTGTCTTTGCCACGCCGAACAGCGCGCCAGCGGCGCCGGCTGCCTGTTCGGGCGTCGAGCCCAGTTCCTTTGACAGCGCACTGACAAGTTCCGGGCTCGCCTTGGCGGCGGCGGTCGCCTCGGCGGTCGCGGCCGGTGCTGCTGCCGCCTCCTGTGCCGATGAAAACGCGCGGGTCCGCTCCCCCGAGGCTCCGACGACGAGCGCGAGGCATACGATTCCAAAACAACTCCTGCCTGTCATGGTGACCTCCGAGACTTCGCAGATTTCAGTCGTGTCGACGGCAACGGATGAGCAAACTTGAGTCCGTCGGCTCAGCGTCCGCTTGAACCGCGGTGATGCTTGGGATGCAACCAGTTGCGGCGCACGGCCGCTCTGAAAGCTCGCGCTGGCCACTGGAAAGTCCGCGATATGTCGTGGTGTGCCAGCGGATTTGTTGAAGTCGGCGCTCCACTGCCGCCGTTGACGACACGATACCGCTCGTCCAATCGTGCTGTCAGTTCTTCTCGCATCAGTGACGGCGAGTTCCAATCGCGAAGAGACTGGAGGATGAGCGAACGTACATGACGCCGTTCGAGAGCGCCGGCGTCGCCATCAGCAACTCGCCCATCGTGTTGGTCGAAATCAGGCGAAACTCACGGCCGGCGGAGATGACCAGCATCTCGCCGTCCTCACTCGAGAGATACAGCCGACCATCGGCCGCAACCGGTGACGCGCTGAACCCGCTGCCGATGGGATCGAGGCGCTTGCGATAGATTTCCTTTCCTGTCTCCACGTCGTAGGCGTCGAAGATGCCGTCATTGTTGAGGGAGTAGAGGATGCCGTTGTAGGCGAGCGGTGTCGGCATGTAGGGGCCGCGTGACGTCTTGCTCCAGGCGACTCCGCCGCTGCTGGTGCGATCGTTCTCGAGCGTCAGATCGCCGCGCGCGTCCGGGCGCACCGCAAAGATTGGACGTTCAGGCCGCCTGCCGCTCGCGACGATGATGAGGCCCTCCGCGAGGATGGGCGTCGGCGCCGTAATCTTCGAGCTGCCGCCCAGGCGCCACAGTTCCTGACCCGTCCGGACGTCGTAGCCGCGAATGTAGTTCGCCGCGTTCGTGACCAGTTCGTCGCGACCACTCACTGAGACGACGGTTGGCGTCCCCCACGACGGCAGCTCCTGACGTTCGGTTTTCCATACTGTTCTGCCGGTCGCGCCGTCGAGCGCAAGCACAAATGAGTCGGCCTGCGTGTCGCACTGCACTAGCACGAGTCCGTTCCAGATGATGGGTGAACTCGCCGGACCCCACTCGTAAGAAGGAATGTCGTAGGCACCCATGTCGACGCGTCCGAGGTCGACTGTCCAGAGCGGCACGCCGTTGACGTCGTACGCATAGACACCTTGCGACCCGAACCAGGCGACGACGATCCGGCCGTCGGTGGCGGGAGAGGCGCTTGCGTAGGTGGATTTCATGTGGCGTTTGTTCCGCGGCTCCCCTTCGAAAGCCACGCGCTCCCAGGCCACCTTCCCGGTGCGCGTGTCGATCGCGTAGATCACCCATTTCTGGCGCGATCGATCGTCCGAGGCGTCGCCGTCGCCATAAAGACCTGGCTTGAAGGTGGCGTTGGGCTTGCTGCTGATCGCGCTCGTCACGAATACGCGATCGCCCCAGACGACCGGGCTGGAGTGCGCGAGGCCGGGAACCGGCGTGTGCCAGAGGATGTTCTCACCGGTTCGTCCGTTCCAGCGATCGGGAAGGTGTTGTCCGTCCGCAACACCGGAAGCGTTCGGCCCTCGAAACGAAGGCCAGCTGCCCGAGCTGGACGCGGCGGCAGGAAGGCTCGGCGGCGCGTCGTTGCCCGTACGAACGATGCGTCTCTCCGGAACGACCGGCTTCTCTCCCTCGGGAAGCCATGTGCTGTCGTGCAGGACCATGCGGCGCGTCTCACACGCATCTTCGATGAGCGTGAGCAACAGATGTGTTCCCTCCAGCCGGAAACGATAGCGACCCTGATCGGCGCAACCGGGTGCGCCGGGAGTCGACACCGTGATCTCGTCCTTGACGGTCTTCCAGGTACCAGTGAGCGTCGGCCAGCCCTGGCCTTCGACCGAGAGCGCCCCTTGAGGAGTGAGGCGCAGTGTGAACGCACCGTAATGCAGCGGTCCCGGCGGAAGCGAAACAGATTGTTGACTGCTGACCGACGTCGTCGCGCACGCCAGCGCGGCGATGCTCAGCCAGCCGAACCGACGGGTGGAGTCGACCCTCACGGATCGGCATCCTAGCACGCCGTCGCTCGGGATCATTGCATCGTTGGTTTCGTCGGTCTCGAGTTTCAGACCGGAGACGATTTGAGTGAACTTGACATGGTGCACGATTTCTACTACAAAAAAGTTTCTATGAAGGATGACCGGCTCGGCCGCTTCGAGCACCACCTCTTATTGGCCGTCCAGCGCCTTGGAGACGACGCGTATGGCATGACCATCCGGCGCGAGCTCGCCGAGCACACCGGGCGAGAAATCGCGGTCGGCGCGATCTACACCGCGCTCGCCCGGCTCGAGCGGCGTGGCCTGGTTCAGTCATGGCTCGGCGAACCAACGCAGGAACGCGGCGGACGCGCCAAGCGCCACTATCGGGTGCTGCTATCCGGCAAGCGTGCCCTCGTCAGGGCCGAAGCGGCCTTGAGCAATCTCTCGAGCGACCTCGGACGTAAACCAGGACGGACCTGATGGCTGAACGACGAGACGCACCTCCCCGGTTTGCCCGCTGGCTGCTGCAACGATCGCTGGCCGGCCGTACGCGTTCGGCCGTACTCGGCGACCTCGAGGAGGAGTTCGCCGCCTTCATCCTGCCGAAACGCGGCCGTCGGGCGGCTCGACGCTGGTACTGGCGCCAGGCTATCGGCTCAATCATCGCGTGCCTTCGCGAACCGGCGGAGGCTGAAATCGAACCCGCTGAACGTCTTTCGCTCGTGGAGTCGCTCTTCCGCGATCGGTCGGGCCTCGTCTCCGACATTCGCGGCGCAGCGCGGGTCTGCTGGCGCAGTCCACTCCTCTCGGCGACCGTGGTGCTCACGCTGGCTCTCGGGATTGGCGTCAATACCGCGGTCTTCTCGGTGTTGAATGCGAGCTATTTCAAGACGCTGCCGATTGCTCACCCGGATCGGCTCGTGTCAATCGACGCGAAGGATCGCGGGTCGTTCAGCTATCCCGAGTATCAGAACCTGCGCGATCTGCCTGGCTTGGCGGCGCTGGTGGCTGGTGGGCGGACGACGACGATTCTTGGTTCACCACGCGAGAACGCCAGACCGATGGAGCGAGTGGTCATCGAGATGGTCAGCGCAAACTACTTCGACGCCATCAGCGTCTCCGGCACCGTCCGTGGCCGGCTCTTCAGCGAACGCGATGGCGCGGCGGATGCGCCACCGGTCGTGGTCGTGAGCGACACGGGCTGGCGAAATCGATTCGCTGCCGATCCCGCCGCCATCGGGAAAACTGTTCGTCTGCATCGCGGCCTTTTTACCATCGTCGGCGTTGCCCCCGCGGGCTTCAGCGGTCTGCAAATCGGCTACAGCCCTGACTTCTGGGTTCCGCTCACGCAGGCTTTGAGTATCGATGGCAATGTGCAGATGCTCGGGGATCGTTCCTTCTGGCTAGGTCTGGCCGGCGTGCTCGAGCGGCCAGACACCCTGACGACCGTGCGCGACGCGCTCGACAGCCGCTGGCGGGTCGAAGGTCGCGACGATGCGTCTGACGTGCGGTCGATCCCGCGGGGACACGAATGGTACGCGCCCGCTCCCGAAAGCCGGCTCCAGCTGATCGCACTGTTTACGATCTTGATTCTCGCGATCGCCTGCCTCAATGTGTCGACGCTTTTCACTACAACTGTCCACGAGCGTCAGAAGGAACTCGCGATCCGCGCGTCGCTTGGTGCGGGCCGACCGCGACTGCTTCGACAGCTTCTGGCCGAGCACATCCTCCTCGCCTCCGTCGGTGGCGTCATCGGTGGTTTCCTGGGCTCTTCCCTCGCCCACGCGCTCGCGCCTGCCATGGCCAGTGAGTTCACACCGGGCGATCTCGATGTGACAGCCGACCTCAACGTGTTCCTGTTTACGTTCGCCGTGTCGATTGTCGTGGCTGCGAGCGTGGGGGTGTTCCCGGCATTTCGATGGTCGCAGGTGAACCCGGTGAACACGCTCCAGAACAGTGCCGCTGGAACCGGACGTCGCTTCGGATCCGGCGCCCTCTGGTTCCTGATTCCGTGGCAGGTGGCGCTTGGCACGGTGCTCGTGGGCTCGGCCGGCCTGTTGATGAAGACCGTCCAGCAGCTGAAGCTCGGCATCCAGGCGACCGCCCCCGAACGCGTCTGGTTTGCCGACGTGAAATCGGACTCTGCCGGACAATCGATGGCAGCCATCGACGACTTCCAGACGCGGCTTCGCCGGCACCTCGCGGCCGTTCCCGGAGTGGAGGCCGTCGGACTCGGCACCGGGCGGCCACTCGTCTCGATCCGCCGCGGACCACTTCGTGTCGAAGGTATGACGACGGTCCCCGACAGCAAGCCGATGCCGTGGGGACCGCCGCCACCCCCGCCGCCGCGGGGAGCGCAGGCGCCGCCGGTCCGGCTATGGATTGTCAGTCAGAACTATGTGAGTCCGGGATATTTCGCCGCGCTGGCTTTGCCGATGCGCCGCGGTCGTGACTTTACCGATACTGATGGCGCACATGACCCGCGAGTGGCAATCGTGAACGAGACACTCGCACAGCGCGCTTTTGGTGCGTCGAACCCGATCGGACGGCGAGTCGCGTTCAGCCCCACCGGCCCGTTCGATGTCGAAATCGTCGGCGTGGTTCGCGACCTGCGCTACGAACATCTGCGAGAAGCCGCACCCGACGGCATCTTCTTTCCGCTTGCGCAGATTCCGAAGGAGGAGACCGAATCCAAGACGGCGACCGGCGGCGACGAGCCTTTGGACCTGACGGCAATGGTCCGCATGCGCGAGGGTCGACGCATGACCCGGGAACAGCTTCTCCAGCAGACATCGCAGTTCGACCCGGAGCTCTTCGTCGATCGCGTTCAGACATTCGACGAGGAAGCCAACGGCGCCCTGAGCGAAGAGCGGGTGCTGGCAGCGCTCGGATCGTTGCTCGGCATCGCCGCCCTCGCGCTGATCGTCGTCGGACTCTACGGAACCATGACGGCAGCGGTGATCCGAAGTCGCCGGGAGTTGGGCATTCGCCTGGCGCTTGGCGCGCGTCCACGGTCCCTCCGGACGATGGTCGTCACGCGATGCGTAACAGTGGCGGTCGCGGGGCTCGTCGTCGGCCTGCCCCTCGCGTATGCGGCGACGAAGGCGTTCGCTCACATGCTCTACGGTGTGGGCCCCCTCGATCCCGTGGTCTCCATTCTCACCGTCGCGGTCGTGCTTGCCACGGCCGTGGCAGCAGCCTCGGTCCCGGCGTGGCGCGCATCACGCGTCGATCCGGTCATCGCGCTGCGAGCTGAATGAAACGATTGGGTGCGCCGAACCTCTACTACCTCAACATGAACGGCCTGGTTTTGGGTGACGGCGAACGGGCCCCAGCCCGGTTGCCGTCATTGGCCGTCCGCTATCCTTCCGTGCCGCTCGCAACCGAGCGGGTCTGCCAGTTGAACCGAACAGCCAGGACGCGAATCAGAAAGAACGCGGCAACGGTTGCCCAGGCGGCCTCGGTTGGACGAACACCGTACTGCAGCCTGAGCACCATGAACAGGCCACAAACCAGCGCAAGCGCCAGCGAGACGAACTGACCCGGCCGCAGCAGGGCGGGGACGTCGCGTACGGCCACGTCGCGCAGAAGACCACCAGCCACACCGTTGACCACGCCGACGAAGATGACGCCGAAGAGAGGAATTCTCTGGTCCATGGCAAGCTGCATCCCGACGACGGCGAAGGCGGGCGTGCCGAGCGCATCGATGAGGTCCACGAGCTTTCCGACCGTATCGGACTTGATGATTCGCGTCAGCGGGCCGGCAAAAAGACTCATGATGACGGTCGACGCGGCAATCAACGGCAGATAGATTGGATCCACCAGAAGCACGGGCGTGCGCTGCAGGAAAATCGCATCACGCACGAGACCGCCGCCGGTCGAGGAAAGCAGCGCAATCACGAATGCGCCGGTGAAATCGAAGTGCTTGCGGATGCCGACAACCGCGCCGCTCGTGGCCCAGGCGAGCGTCGCCGCGTAGTCAAAGAGCAGCGGTACTCGAAATCCCTCGTCTGTCACTCACCCCTCAGTTCTCGGCACGGCCTGCTCTCCCCGAGCGGTGGCGTTTTCCTGCAATAATAGGCCGATACCTGGCGCAACGAGCCGTCGTGCCCTAGGGCCCGCTCATTCGCGCGAAGCCACGAAATATCGTGGAATCTCGTCGCTTTATAGGTTTCCCGCGCCGGTAGCGACGAGTGAGCGTGGGATGAGCTATAGTCGTCGGCTGCCGCAACGGCGCTTCTACGGAAGCCCGTCGCCTCAATCCGGGCTGCGTTTTGCTCCCGATCGCTGTTCCGGAAAGCCGCCGGAATCCGTGCATTTGAACGTGGGAAACGAGATACCAGAGCTCGCGCGCGACCCAATTTTGACTGGCCGCGAGGAGTGTGCCTTCAGATGATTTCGACCAGAGGATTTCTCTTCGTGCTCCTTGCCGCCGGCGCCGGATGTTCGTCCCCCCCGCAGTCGACCGACCAGCCGAAGGATCAGGCCAAACCGCCCGCCGCGACCGACCAGGCAAAGCCGTCAACACCTGGCGGGCAATCACCTGCCGGCCAGCCGGCTGCGGCGCAGGCTGGCGACGAGGACCTTCCGCCGCCGGCATACGAGTCAGCGCTGCCTGACGAGATGCGCTCGATCATTCACAAGTCGTTCACGGGCGACTTCGACGAGATGGTCAAGCGACGCGTCATCCGCGCCGGCGTTCCGTTCAACCGGACCTACTACTTCGTGGACAAGGGCGTGCAGCGCGGCCTCTCGTACGAGTACGCGATGCTGTTTGAAGAACAGCTGAACAAGAAGTTGAAGACGGGCCACCTCAAGATTCATGTAGTGCTGCTTCCCATGCCGCGGGACCTGTTGTTTACATCGCTCAACTCCGGCCAAATCGACATGGTCGCGGCGCAGCTCACGATCACGCCCGAGCGGCAGAAGGTCGTCGACTTCACCAGCCCGACCCGGAGGAACATCGACGAGATCGTCGTCACCGGTCCCGGGGCTCCCGCGGTGGCATCAGTCGAAGACCTGTCGGGAAAGGACGTGTTCGCGCGCAAGTCCTCGAGCTACTACGAGAGCCTGCAGGAACTGAATCGCAAGTTGACCGCGCAGGGCAAGTCCGCGGTTGATATCCACGAGGCATCCGAGAGCCTCGAAGACGACGATTTGCTCGAGATGGTCAACGCCGGACTGATCCCGGCGATCGTCGTCGACAACTATCTCGCGGAGTACTGGAAGCAGGTCTTTCCGAATCTGAATCTTCACAAAACGCTGACGTTGCGGACGGGCGGCGATCTCGCCGTGGCAATTCGTAAGAACAGCCCGAAGCTTGCGGCGGAGCTCAACGCATTCGTCGCCAAGAACGGGCTGAACTCCGCGATCGGGGCGGTGCTGAACAAGCGGTACTTGGCGAGCACGAAGTACGTCAAGAACGCCGCGTCGGATGCAGAGCGAAAGAAGTTCCTGGCGATGGTGCAACTGTTCAAGAAGTACGGGGACCAGTACAAGTTCGATTACCTGATGATGGCCGCGCAGGGCTACCAGGAGTCGCGGCTGGATCAGCAGGCCAAGAGTCACGTCGGCGCCGTCGGCGTGATGCAGCTCATGCCGGAAACCGGTAAGGAGCAGAAAGTCGGGGACATCAGGAAGCTCGAGCCGAACATTCATGCCGGCGTGAAGTACATGCGATTCGTGAGGGAGGAGTTCTTCGAAGACCAGCCGATGGACGATTTGAACAAGAGCCTGTTCACGTTCGCGTCCTACAACGCCGGACCCGGTCGAATTCGGCAACTCCGTCGCGAGACGGAGCGGCGGGGGCTCAACCCGAACGTGTGGTTCGGAAACGTGGAGCGGATCGCATCGGAACGCATCGGCCGCGAGACGGTCACCTACGTGAGCAACATCTACAAGTACTACGTCGCGTACAAACTCATCTCCGAAGAGAACGATCGGCGAAACCAGGCGAAGTCTGCTCTGAAGAAGGGGCGATCGTAGCGACACGCGGACAACTTCCGCTCGAAGCCGTCTGCGTGGCTGGCGTGTGCTAGGCTCCAGGCGCGATGCGGCTGCGACGACCGACTGCGAGCGAAGCGGTACTCGGCCTGCTGTGCCTGATGTACCTGATCACGTACGTCGATCGGGTCAACATCGCGACGGCGGCCAACGAAATCAAACGCGAGCTGGCACTCTCGAATACGCAGCTCGCGTTCGTCCTGTCCGCATTCGGGTATCCCTACGTCCTCTTTCAGATCTTCGGTGGCTGGCTGGGCGACCGCGTGGGGCCGAGGCGGACGCTTTTCCTGTGCGGGCTCGTCTGGGCGTCAGCGACCATCCTGACCGGTTTCGCGGGCAGCCTGATCACTCTGTTCCTCGTCCGGGTTCTGATTGGCGTCGGCGAAGGCGCCACGTTCCCCGTGGCGACTCGGGCGATGCAGGCGTGGACCGCACCAGCGCGCCGCGGGTTCGCACAGGGGATCACGCACGCCTTCGCCCGGCTCGGCAACGCGCTGACGCCGCCGATTGTCGCCTGGCTCATCGCGGTCATCACCTGGCGCGGTTCGTTCGTCATGCTCGGTTGCGCGAGCCTCCTGTGGGTCGCGATCTGGGTCTGGTATTTCAGGGACGTTCCCGCCGAACACCCCGCGATCACGACGGCCGAACTCGAAAAGCTTCCACACCGGGGTCAGAGGCCAGACGGCGGGACCCACCCGGCGGTACCCTGGCGACGGCTGGCCGGACGCATGTGGCCGGTGGCGGTGGTTTATTTTTGTTACGGCTGGACACTGTGGATGTACCTCAACTGGCTTCCCTCCTACTTTCTTCACGAGCACAAGCTCCAACTCGGTCGTTCGGCGCTCTTTGCTTCGGCGGTGTTTTCCGCCGGAGTGGGAGGCGATTACCTGGGCGGCGTCCTCAGCGACACCATCCTGCGACGGACCGGTGACGTCAGGAAGGCGAGATGTCAGCTCGTGATGTGGGCGTTCCTCGCGTCGTTCGCCTGCGTACTCCCGATTTTCATGACCCACGACCTCACCATCATCGTGCTGAGCCTGGCAGCTGCATTCTTCTGCGCCGAGATCGTCATCGGGCCGATGTGGGCCATCCCGATGGACATCGCGCCTCAATATTCCGGGACGGCGAGCGGTTTCATGAACACCGGATCGGCGCTCGCCGCGGTGCTGTCGCCGCTCGCCTTCGGCTTCATCATCGACGGGACCGGAAATTGGAACCTGCCGTTTGTTGGATCCATGGGGCTTCTGCTGACCGGTGCGGTGCTGACCTCCACGATGCATCCGGAGCGACCGTTTGAATCGCGACCGGCAAGGCAGAACCTGATGGAACCCAGCGGAACCACGTAGGACCTCGGGAAAGCTGCGAGTTCACTACGTGCCGGTCCATTTCGGCGGGCGTTTGGCGACAAACGCCTCCACTCCCTCCCGGAAATCACGACTCGAGTAGCACATCGCCACCACGTCGTGATCTTCCCCGGGGGGCAACCTCCGTGTGGCCATGATGCGACGAATCATTTCCTTGGTGGCCTTGATGGTGAGGGGCGCATTCGCCGCGATTCGTGACGCATACTCGCGCACCGCCGCGTCGATGCTCTCGGACGGCTCGATTCGGTTCGCGAGGCCCAGCATCAGCGCCTCGCTTGCCGGAATGAACCTGCCGGTCAACAGCAGGTCTTTGACGACGCCGGGCCCCAGCAAATCGACGAGCCGGCTGTATGACGCTGCGGAGAGGCAGTTGCCCAGTGTGCGCGCCACGGGAATGCCAAACGAGGAGTCGGGCGTAGCCACGCGCAGGTCGCAGGTCAACGCGATCCCACAGCCGCCGCCCGCGGCGACCCCCTGGACCTGTGCAATCGTGGCCTTGGTCACGCGCTCGAGTCGATCCAGCACGTGATCGATTCGCGCCTCATACTTGATGCCATCATGCGCGGTACGGAATTCGCTGAACTGGCTGATGTCTGTCCCGGCCACGAACGCTTTCCCACCAGCGCCCTTCAGAACGAGGACTCTGATTGACGCGTCATCGTCCGCCCGGTCGCAGGCGTCGACCAGTGCCTGATACATCTCCCAGGTCATGGCATTGCGCGCCTCCGGCCGATTGAAGGTCAGCGTGGCAATCGGCCCATCGGATTCATAGATGGCATGGGTGGTAGACAATCATTCCTCTTTTCTTAACCGAGGGGCGTCGCCCCTCGGACTCCCCTACAGGCGCCCTCGCTCGCCGCTTCGACGGCTCCCGCCCCCGCGCCTGGCTCGCTCGCGCGCGCGCTCGCCGGTGTCGACGCCAGCAGATTCATGAGATAGGTTCTAATAC
>JBKPNQ010000169.1:0-15708 GCA_046732715.1 Acidobacteriota bacterium
CGCCTATACCGTCACCACGCCTCCGGGAACCCGGCTCACCGTCAATTCCATCTCCGGCTCGGTCAAGGTGACTGACATCAAGGGAGATCTGTCGGCCAACTCGATCAGCGGCACCGTGCGGATCACCAACGCCGGCAGGATCTCTGCGGCAAAGTCGATCTCCGGCGACGTCGAGATCATCGAGACCCAGACCGACGGCGCCATCGAGGCCAACAGCATTAGCGGGGGCGTCACCCTCCGCAAGGTGTCGGCGCGCCGCATCGATGTCGGCAGCGTCAGCGGAGCGATCGCGGTCCAGGACGTGACCAGCGATCGGGTCGCGGGGCATTCGATCAGCGGCGGCGTCGAGTTCAGCGGCCCGCTGGCGAAGGGCGGCCGGTACGAGCTGAACTCTCACTCCGGTGACGTCCGCGTCATCCTCTCCGGAAGCACCGGCTTCGAGGTCGATGCCAACTCGTTCAGCGGTAGCATCCGTTCGGACGTACCGCTCAAGATCGGGGGCGGCGAAAATCGCGGTCGTCGTCAATCGCTCCAGGGGGTCTTTGGCGACGGAAGCGCCGTCCTCAACCTGACGTCGTTCTCCGGCAGCGTCACCATCAGCCGCAAGTAACGAGCCTGCCTCGACATACGTGTCACAATTCCCTACGGCTTAGGTTGTAGGCACGTGGCAGGACGTCGCCGAATCCGTGTGATTCCCTGCTTATTCCGCGCGGTCACACCGATAAGGTCTATGGCACTTTCCTTGCTCGACTGTTGGGAAGCCATATGCCTGCCTGCCCCGGTATAATGCCGGGCAGGGTCGGATCGAAGAACCTAGCGAATAACCGCGTTGCGATGGAGATGTCGTATGAGAAAGCAATGGTTCCTGGTGGGTATCCTGGCGGGCTCGCTGACCGCGGTCCCGATTTTTGCGCAGCACAAGGCGCCGAACCAGCAGCCGGCAACCGACGCGGCTCCAACGGTCCCGACCGGTGAACTGGTCCTCGGCAGCGTCACTCTTGCCAAGGCGACGACGGCAGATGGCAAGCCGCTTCCGGCCGGGACATACCAGGTCAAATTGACGGCTCAGGAAGCCAAGCCCGACGCGAAAGGCGCAAGCGAAAACATCGAACGCTGGGTCGAGTTCCTGCAGAAAGGCACCGTCAAGGGACGCGAGGTCGTCAGCATCGTCCCGCAGGGCGAGGTCAAAAACGTGGTGAAAGATCCGCCGCCGGCCTCGGGCGGGGCGGCGAAGGTGCAGATGCTGAAGGGGAACGACTACATGCGGGTGTGGTTCAACAAGGGAGGAAATCACTATCTGATTTACTTCCCGGTTGGCGCTTAGAAAGTAAAAAGTTAAAAGTTAAAAGTTAAAAGTGACCAGGACAAAGCAAGGACCGCAAGGGTAAAACCCTGGGTCGTTGCCTTTGCCGTTTACTTTTGACTTTTAACTTCTAACTTTTAACTTTTAAACAGCCATCACATCAAACTGCTCGTGATGCAAGTGCGTGTCGGGCTTGACGGTCACGGGCTTGCCGAGCGTCTGCTGCAAGTCACGTAAGAGCGCGTTTTCCTCTTCCTTGAGCGCACGCGCGATGTCAGGGTTGACGCGCAGAATCACTCCCTGACCTTCGAGCTCCCCGCCAATCTTTTTCATCTCGGTCAGAATCTCGTAGCAAATCGTCGAGGCCGACTTGATGGATCCGGATCCCGAGCAGTAGGGACAGGGATCGGTCAGCTGGCGTTCGATGCTCTGCTTGACGCGTTTGCGCGTGACGATCACCAAGCCGAAGTCGGACACCTGGAGCGCCTTCGACGGCGAACGGTCCTTGCGCAGCTCCTTCTCCACTTCCTGGAAGACCTTCTGACGGTTCTTCTTCTCCTCCATGTCGATCAGGTCGAGGACGATGATGCCGCCGAGGTCGCGCAGACGGATCTGGCGAACGATCTCCTTGACCGCCTCGAGATTCGTTTTGACGATGGTGTCTTCGAGCCGGCCGGTGCGCTTGCCGACGTACCGCCCGGTGTTCACGTCGATCGCCACCAGCGCTTCGGTCTGGTTGATCACCAGATAGCCACCAGACTTGAGCCACACTTTGCTGCGAAGCGCCTTGTCGATCTCGGCCTGAACGCCGTACTCTTCAAAGATCGGAAAGTCCTTGGTGTAGTGCTTCACCCGCGAGAGCAGGTTGGGCATGATGCGCTCGATCAGCGTGAGCACGCGCCGGTATTCCTGCTCGTGATCGATGCGGATGGCGGTGTAGTCTTCGGTCAACAAATCGCGCAGCAGCTTGGTGACGAGGCTCTGTTCCTGGAACAGCACGGCCGGGGGACGCCGGGCCTCCATCTTCTGCCGGATTTCGGTCCAGACCTGATGGAAATACTGCAGGTCACTGACGATGTCTTCCTTCGAGCGGCCGCCGGCCGCGGTCCTGATGATGACGCCGCCGGTGAAGCCGTGTTCCTCGCGGAACTCACGCACGATGCCGCGCAACCGGCCGCGCTCTTCGCGCGAATCAATCTTGCGCGAGACGCCAACGTGATCGACGGTCGGCATGAAGACCAGGAACCGGCCTGGCATCGTCACGTGCGAGGTCAACCGGGCGCCCTTGGTGCCGAGCGGCTCCTTGACGACCTGCACCAGGACTTCCTGTCCTTCCTTCAAGAGGTCTTCAATCTTGGGCTGGGGCCGGTCATCCCGGGACGGCGCGCGCGAATCTCCGCGCGGGGACGATCTGCGCTCAACGCCGAGGCCGTTGGCGGGCTGCGGCGCCGGAGCTGGTTCTCCGCCGGCCACGGCCAGCAAAGGCTCCGCGGACGGCTCGGCTACGGGCGCGATCGCCGGCTCGTCGTCGTCGCCAGATTCGAGTCGATCGAATTCCTCGACCGTGTTGACGACTTCGGATACGTAAAGAAACGCGTCGCGCTCGAGGCCGATATCAACGAAGGAGGACTGCATGCCGGGGAGCACCTTGGAGACCCGGCCTTTGTAGATGTTGCCAACCACTCCGCGCTGACGTTCGCGCTCGATGAAGATCTCGACGACCTGGTCCTCCTCGAGGATCGCGACCCGCGTGTCGTGATCGTTCGCGGAGATGATCATCTCCTTGTTCATTGACAAAACTCCAAAAGAAGTCTGGATGCCCTGTCGCGTACCCGTGCGTCCTCGTCGCGGTCAAGAACCACGCGGCGACCCAGCACACGAAAAGCCCTAGCAACAATGGCATCGAATCTCTTTTCCGCCTGAGGACGGAAGCTTCAAAATTCTCCACCGTGAAGCGCGAGCCGGACCGCCTGTCCCGCCATAATCCTGGCGAAGGCGGACGAGCTGCGACTCGCGTCTAATTCGTGAATCGCCTCATCCTGACGTTCAGGATGAGGCCGAACGCTGCGAGCGTCGCGATGATCGACGAGCCGCCGTAGCTCATCAACGGCAGCGTCAGCCCCTTCACCGGGGCGAGGCCCGCAGACATCGCGACGTTGTAGATCACCTGAAATGCAAAACCTGAAATGATGCCTCCCACCAGATACGCGCCGATGCGATCCTTGGCGAGCCGGGCCGCCTCGAGCGATCTGAGAATAATGAACAAATAGAGGCCCAGCGCGACGAGGACGCCGATGAAGCCTTGCTCCTCTGCGAGGACCGAAAAGATGAAATCGTTTTCGGCGACCGGCAGGAACTTGTACTGTCCCTGCGTTCCCTTCATGAACCCTTTGCCCTTGAGCCCGCCGGAGCCGACGGAAATCCTCGCCTGGATCTGCTGATAGCCAGCGTGGAGCGGGTCCTTCTCCGGATCCAGGAACGTTTCGATCCGTGATTTCTGATAGTCCTTGAGCGCCACTTTCCAGGCGAGCGGGGCGAGCAGCACCGCCACGACCGCGACAATGGCGATGAGCCTCAGCCGGAGCCCGGCGAGATAGGCAATACCGAAGCATACCGGCACGAGTGTCACAGCCGTGCCCAGGTCCGGTTGCTTGGCGATCAGGAGAAACGGCACGAGGAAAAAGAGTCCAGCGATGACGAGATCGCCGTAGTTGCGCGCGCCGCGGCGGTTCTCGGCGAAGTACATCGCGAGGATCAAGGCGAGCACAAGCCGACCGAATTCCGAGGGCTGCAGGTTGAAGTGGCCGAGCGAGATCCACCGCTGCGATCCGCCGGCCCGGACACCGCCCACCAGCACGTAGATCAGGAGCAATGACAGACCGATGTACAGGAACAGCGAGTGCTCGGCGAGGAAGCGATAGTCGATCGCCAGGAAGATCGCCAGCGCCAGGACGCCGAGACCAACGGCATACAGTTGAACCCAGAAGCGCGGACCGGAGTGTCCGGTGCCGTCCGCCAGCGTCACATACGTCGTGCTGTAAATCATCGACAGGCCGATGGCGGCAAGCAGGAGGACCGCCCCCAA
The DNA here is from genome assembly GCA_046732715.1 of Acidobacteriota bacterium. Classification (GTDB taxonomy): domain Bacteria; phylum Acidobacteriota; class Vicinamibacteria; order Vicinamibacterales; family 2-12-FULL-66-21; genus JALZOC01. Next base: position 4,389 of record JBKPNQ010000169.1, read on the forward strand.
CAGCACCCAGTCGATGTGGAAATAGAGCCGACGTTCAAACATAAGGGTCTAGTTATTGCCCTCGGGACCGGTTCCGCGTGCAAACGGATCCCGCAGGTCCAGATGCATGTCGTCGCGCGTCGGCGGCGGCGGCAACGGCTGCTGATCCTTCTTCGCAAAGTAGGTGGCGAGAATGTGCCTGGCGACCGACGCTGCGTTGGCGCTGTGGATGCCGTGCTCGAGGAATACCACGCCGGCAATCTCCGGATTGTCGCGTGGCGCGAAGAATGTGAACCATCCGTGATCGCGCAGGTTCTTCGTCGTCCTGGCATTGGTGCGACCGAGGTTGGAGATCACCTGTGCAGTTCCGGTTTTGCCGCACACGTCCTTGCCCGGTATTTTTGCGCGTCTCGCCGTTCCGCGGTCACCATTGACCACCAGCCACATGCCGTCGCGGATCGCCTGCAGCTTCTCGGACGACACGTCCACCTTCGACTGAGGCGCCGGCGGTGGCACCGGTTTCAACTCGGTTCCGTCGTCCATGGCTTTGACCAGGTGGGGGGTCACCCGCGTGCCGCCATTCGCCAGCGTCGCGGTGTACACCGCCAGAGAAATGGGCGTGACTGACACTTGGCCCTGACCGATCGCGACCGAAATCGTTTCGCCGGCGTACCACTTCTTCTCTTTCGTGTTTTGCGCCTTCCATTCGGTCGATGGAACCAGGCCCTGCAGCTCGTTCGGCAGATCGATGCCCGATTTCACCCCGAGACCAAACAGCGTCGCCCATTTGTGGATCTTATCGACGCCGAGCATGTTGCCGACCGTGTAGAAGAACACGTCGCACGACTGTTCGATGGCATGCCGCAGATCGATGCTGCCGTGTCCGCCTTTCTGCCAGCACTTGAAGAAACGTCCGTAGAACGTTTGCCCGCCGCCACAGAAAACATGAAAGTCGGGGGTGATGACGCCTTCCTCGAGACCGGCGAGTCCGACCGCCATTTTGAAGGTGGATCCTGGCGAGTAGCGCCCCTGAAGCGCACGATTCTGCAGCGGCCGAAGGTCGTCGGTGTTGAGTTCCGACCAGGTGGCGCGATCGATGCCGACCGCGAATGCGTTCGGGTCGTAGGCCGGGCGGCTGGTGAACGCGAGCACTTCGCCATTGCGCGGATCGAGGACGACGGCGGCGCCATTGAAACCGGTCGCTTCGAATCCGTCCTCGGTCGCCTTCTGGACGTCGGCATCGATCGTGAGCTGAATGCGCCGGCCTTCGCGTGCCGGCACGAGCGCGTCCGGAAGCGGCTGGCCAATTTCACGCCCAACGCTGTTGACGACAACGGTCTTGCTGCCGTCCGTGCCCATCAGGAACTTGTTGTAGGCGTACTCGACCCCGGCCTGGCCAACGATCGATCCCGGTTCGATCCCCTCGTACTCGGCCCGTTGAAGCTGGTCCTCGCGGATTTCCCCTGTGTACCCGAACAAGTGTGCGGCCATTTCGGCGCCGGGGTATTTCCGCGACGGCACTTCCTGCGGCACGATCCCCGGCAGCTCCCATTTTCTCGCCGTCACCGCCATGTACTGCTCCCGCGTCGCATTCTCAATGAGCACAATCGGCCTGTAGGGCGGATCGCGTCGGCGGCGCTCGACCGTCTCGCGGAGCTGCGCTTCGTCGGTGTTGGTGGCGAACGCCAGAATGTGGAGCGTTTTGTCGAGGTCGTGCGTCTGCTCGCGGACGAGCGCGATGTTGAAGCTATTGCGGTTATCGACGAGGACCTTGCCGTCGCGATCGAGCAGCACCCCGCGCGGCGCCGGGAGCGGCAGCCTGCGCAGGTGGTTCTCCTCCGCCATCTCGCGGAACTTTTCGTGCTGAGCCACCTGAAAAATCCAGAACCCTATGGCCAGCGCCGCGAAGGTGGACGCGACGACGTACTGGATGACCGTGAGCCGGGCGCTCAGGCTGCGGCGATCGTCCGGCATCAGTGGAGTGGAACTCATGACTCAATACCTTCTGCGAACCGAGGACGACGAGCGCCTCCAGCTGTCGCGCCGCTGCAACATGTCTGGTCCGCGTTCAACCAGCAGGAATGCGGAAATTCCGACGGCACCGTTGACCACCGCTTGAATCAAACTGCCATACAGATCGAACCTGATCGCACGCGACTGCACCAGGGCGTACAGCGCCTGGAAGCAGGCTTCGTGGGCCATCGACGCGCCGAAAAACATCAGGAATCTCGGAACCGGCGTCGCGACGATGAACTGCGAACCGAGCACCCCGACGAAAAACCCCACAAGCGTTTTCGACAAGCCGCCGACGCCGACTGTGCCTCCTGCAATGGCATCCTGCACCAGGCCGGCCGCGCACCCGGCAAACAGCCCGAAGACGGGTCCGTACGCCAGCGCGACGTAAATCACCGCGACCAGGACCAGGTTGACGCGTGTCCCACCAGCCAGCGAGAGTCCCGCGAGGGTGGTCTGCAGCACCAGAGCGACCGCCAGCGCGGCAATGACCGCCGCCGTTTTCATTTTGCGGTTCCGGCGGGGGCCGCAGGCAGGGGGGCCGCAGGCGCGGGAACCGGTTCCTCCGCCGTCGCCGAGCGGGCCGGCACGAGCACGACGAGGACCTCTTCGAGGCTGGAAAAATCAACCGCTGGCCGCACCGTTATCGCCCGATAGAGTCCCGATCCGCGCTCCGACGACTCGATCCAACCGATTGCGAATCCCTTGGGATAAATCCCGTCGACGCCCGACGCGACAACCTTGTCTCCGGCCTTGACGTCCGCCATGTTGGACACGAGATCCATCATCAAGGGGGGGTCCCGGTCAGCGCCAACCACCATCCCCCCGGCACGAGTCCGCTCGATCAAGGCGCCGGCCGCAGCGTTGCGATCGATGAGCAACTGCACTCTGGACGCGTGCGCCGCGGGTGGCCCGACAATCCGTCCGACAACCCCTCCGGGTGCGATGACGCCCATGTCGGCTTGGACGCCGTCCGCCGACCCTCGGCCTATCGTTATCGTCAGCATACCGGGATTGGGGTTCCCCGCAATCACCTCCGCTGCCAGAGTCGGCAGGGCGGCCCCGGTCTGCAGGCTCAGCAATTCCTGAAGCTTCCCAGATCTGGCCGCAAGCGCTTCCTTCTGCTGCAGCTGCACTTCCAGCTCAGCGACCTGCTTCTTGAGCGTCTCGTTTTCGGCCCGCGCTCCCCGGAGCCAGACGTAATTGCTCCAGACGTCCCGGACGCTGCCGAGCGCGCCCCAGATCCCTCCCTGGATGCGGGCAAAGACGCCAAACGTGACTTCCTGAAATACCGGCACTCCGGCCTTGGACTGCACCTGCGCCGAAATGAGAATCAGCTGCGCCACGGTGACCACGATCAAGAGGACGCCGGTTCTTCGACGAATATCTAACATCGCGACTCGCGCCTAGCGACTCGCGGCTCGCTTCCGTCCCGATCCTTGTCCGCGATCCCGGCTTGCCGAACCGCGAACCGCGAACCGCTAGCCGCGGCACTAATCAATCGATATCTTTCTCAATAAGTTGAAGTCCGACAGCATCTTACCGGCGCCGAGCACGACCGACGACAACGGGTCCTCGGCCATCGCCAGCGGCAGACCGGTCTCCTCCCGGAGGCGCTTGTCCAGGTTCTTCAAGAGCGATCCGCCCCCGGTCAGCACGATGCCTCGATCCACAATATCGGCCGATAGCTCCGGCGGCGTACGCTCCAAGGCCACACGGACGGCATCGACGATGACGTTGACGGTTTCGGCAAGCGCCTCGCGGATTTCCTCGTCCGTAATGGTGATGGTCTTCGGGACCCCCTCGATCAGGTGCCGTCCCTTGATTTCCATGGTCATCCGCTCTTCGAGCTGGAAGGCGGATCCGATCTCCATTTTGATGGCTTCGGCCGTTCGTTCGCCGATCAGCAGGTTGTACGTCTTCTTGATGTACTGGATAATCGCCTCGTCCATCTCGTTGCCAGCGACGCGGACGGCCTTGCTATAGACGATGCCCGCCAGCGAGATGACCGCGATGTCGGTCGTGCCGCCTCCGATGTCGACGATCATGTTGCCGGACGGCTCGGTGATGGGCATGCCGGCACCGATCGCGGCCGCCATCGCTTCCTCGACGAGGTGGACTTCGCTTGCCTTGGCGCGATACGCGCTGTCCTTCACCGCCCGCTTCTCGACCTGAGTGATTTCTGATGGCACCCCGATCACGATGCGAGGCCGCACCCAGACGTTGCGGTTGTGCGCCTTTTTGATGAAATAGGTCAACATCTTCTCGGTGACCTCGAAGTCGGCGATGACGCCGTCCTTCATCGGCTTGATCGCGACGATGTTGCCGGGCGTCCTGCCGAGCATGTCCTTCGCGTCCTTGCCGACTGCCTCGATCCGGCCGTTCACTTTGTTGATCGCCACAATCGACGGCTCGTTGACGACGATCCCCTTGCCGCGCGCATACACGCAGGTATTCGCCGTACCGAGGTCGATCGCGAGGTCACTCGAGAAGAGAGAAAACAGAGAGCGAAGGCTCAACGAATAGCTCCTTGAAATGCTGAATTCTGAATGCTGAGTGCTGAAATAATGTTTGCCGCAGGCGCAGTGGACCGCGCCAATTCAGCATTCAAAATTCAGCATTCAGCATTTCTTGCTATGTGCCAGCAATGTGAATCCCGTTCTTCCCATGGTCCTTCACCCAGTACATGGCCTCGTCGGCAGCCTGGATGAGACCATCGGCAGACGCCGCCACGTCCGGCAGCGTTGCCACGCCGACCGAGACGGTCAGGCGGATGTTCAATCCGTCGCCGCGCAGAAAACTGAACGCGGCAATCCGATCGCGCACGCGATCACCGACCGCGGCGGCGCCTTCGCCGCCCGTATCGGGAAGGATCAGCGCGAACTCATCGCCGCCGAAGCGCGCGACCATGTCGGTCTCGCGCGCGCTGGCCCGAATCACGCTCGCCGCCTCGACCAGCGCGCGGCTGCCAAACAGATGCCCGTGCGTGTCATTGATCGACTTGAAGCCGTCGAGATCGACAAAGAGCAGCGAGAGCGGGCGGCCATTTCGCGAGGCGCGCTTCGTTTCGCGGCGGAGCACCTGCGACAGATAGCGCGAGTTGTACAGCTGCGTCAGATCGTCGGTGACGGAGAGCGCCTCGGCGCGCTGCACTCGCAGCGCATTTTCCAGCGCAATCGCGCCCGGCTCGATTCCGGCCAGCAGCGCCGCCAGCGTTGACGGTGCAAAACGCGGCGTCGATGTGGATGGCGCGCGATCCATCGCCACCACGGCGCCAATCGTCTGCCCGCGGCATGAGAGCGGAAAGCCCAGCGCGGCGCCGGCCGCGCTTCCGCCAATCCGCCGATCGCCTGCGACGTTCGCAGTGAAAAATACGTCACCGCTGCGCATCACCCAGGCACCCACCGCCTGTGCCGCCGATTCAAAGCGCGGCTCGAGCCCGTCGGCGGCCATCTGCCGCGCCTGTCCCCCACCGTCGTCGGCCAGTACGAGCCAGCCGGGGACGGGAATCCACGCCGACAGCCGCGACACGAGAGCCTCCGCAACGCGCTCCGGCTCGAGGCTCGCATTAACCGCGCGGATCATGTCGGCGAAAACATCGGCCCGCGCAAGCCGCCGTTTGAGCGCCGCCTGAAGAGGCCGGAGCCTGCGCGTCAGGTCCCGGCGCACGGCCGTCACGGATTTCCTGCTCGACCGGCGACGGGCGCGCGGCTGTCGACCTGTCCGAGTCAATCGGATTTTGGTCCTGATGGAATGATGAATTCCTCTAAGTCCTTCGATCCAGCGAAAATATAGCACAGTCGAAGGCAGCTTCCAGCTTCCCGCTTCCAGCTGCCAGCGCCTTTTCTTGTCAGTTCTGGCCTCTCGGCATGCGGGTCAAACCGTTCGACGTCATAGCGGGTCGCTGGCAGCTGGGAGCTGGAAGCTCTGTGTCATAATTACAGTTTCAACACCCCCCGAAAGAGGCTGCTGAAACCATGACGATGCTCGACCGCATGCGCCGACACAAGGGCTGGCTCAAATGGAGCCTCGCCATTGTGATCCTGGCGTTCATAGTCCTTTACATTCCCAGTTTTCTGAAGCAGGACGCGGCGGGCAACAGCGACGTCGTGGCATCGGTGGAGGGGCGCGAGATCACGGTGGGTCGTTTCCGCCAGGCCTATCAGCGGCAGATGCAAAACTACCGGGCGCAATTCGGCGGGAACGTCGACGAACGGATGCTCAAGCAACTCGGGATCGATCAGCGGATCGTTCAGCAGATGATCGAGGAAGAGACCGCCCTCGCCGAGGCGTCTCACCTCGGCATTTCGGCAACGGACGAAGAGGTGCGCACGCGAATCGCGACGATGCCCGGGCTGATGGAGAACGGCCAGTTCATCGGTGCGCAGCGCTACCAGCAGCTGCTGCAGATGCAGAATCCGCCGATGACACCGCATGATTTCGAAGAGCAGATCCGCCGCGGCATCACGCTGGAAAAACTGCAGGCGGCCCTGACGAACTGGATTACCGTCGGTGACAAAGAGATCGAGGACGAATACAAGCGCCGCAACGAGAAGGTGAAACTCGCGGTGGTGTCGTTCCCCGCCGACAAGTTCCGCGAGGGCCTCGAGGCCACCGATGCGGAACTGTCCGCCTACTACGAAGCACACAAGGCCGAGCTCAAGATTCCGGACAAGCGTAAAGTGAAATACGCGCTCGTGGACACTCAGGCGATTCGCAATCGGACGCAGGTGTCTGCCGAGGATATCCAGCGCAACTACGACGACAACAAACAGCAGTATTCAACCCCCGAAACGGTGCGGGCCAGCCACATCCTGCTCAAGACCGAAGGAAAAGACGACGCGGCGGTCAAGAAGCAGGCGGAAGATCTCCTTGCCAAGGTGAAGAGCGGAGCCGACTTCGCGCAGCTCGCGACGAAGTTCTCGGAGGACGACGCGACCAAGGTGAAGGGGGGCGACCTCGATTTCTTTCCGAAAGGACAGATGGTCCCCGAGTTCGACAAGGCCGCGTTTTCGATGAAGGTCGGAGAAATCAGTCCGCTCGTCAAGACCCAGTACGGCTATCACATCATCAAGGTCACCGATAAGAAGGAGGCGACGACGAAGTCGCTCGATGAAGTCCGCGCGCAGATCGAGGATCAGATCAAATGGGACCGGGCCCAGACCGAAGCGCAGCGAATCGCCGATGATGTCGCGAAGAGCCTGAAGGTGCCGGCCGATCTCGACACCGTCGCGCGGGCACGCGGCCTGACTGTCGGCGACTCGAACCTGTTCAGCAAAAACGAACCAATCACTGGCCTTGGCATGGCGCCGGCGGTCGCCGAGCGCGCGTTCGAGCTCAAGGACGGCGAGGTCAGTGAAGCGATTCGCACACCGCAGGGATTCACCTTCATCGCGGTCACCGGCAAGCAGGACTCATACATCCCGAAGCTGGATGAAGTGAAAGCCAAGGTGCGAGACGAGGTCCTCAAGAAGAAGGCCGGCGACGTCGCGAAACAAAAGGCGGCGACGATCGGCGCCGAGATGAAGTCAGGGGACTTCAACGCCGCCGCCAAGGCCGCCGGACTCGACGTGAAGACGACAGAGTTCATCGCGCGCGGTGCGCCGATCGGCGATGTCGGCGTCAGCCCCGCTGTCGATGCGGTCGCGTTCGCGATGCAGCCCAACGCAGTCAGCGATCCGATCGCCACCGACAATGGGACCGTGATCGTGAAAGTCCTCGAGCGGCAGGATCCGCCGGCGAGCGACGTGGCATCCGGGAGGGCATCGGTCAAGACCGAGATGGTCAACGAGCGCCGGAACCGGTTCTACGCGTCGTACATGACCAAGGCGCGCGAGCGGATGAAGGTCAATGTCAATCGCGAACTGATCGCTCAATTGGTTGCGTGAAAATTGCTGATTGCTGATTGACGATCACCGTACGAACACATTCGGCATGATCGCCAGCGGCTCACCCCTTCGGAATACGTGGAGCGGCGCCGTGAGCGATTGCAGCGCCCGCGGGTCGCGAATGCCGAGCAGCCCGGCGAGTGCGCCCGCCCGGTCGGACGCGCTGAACGGGTTTCTCACCAGATCGTAGAACGATTTCCGTTCCGGGTACACCACGATCTCCACCTCGGCATCAGGCGCAATCTTCGCGCGCTGCTTCGCAACCGCGAGCGCGCGCTGAAGACCACCGAGCTCGTCAACCAGACCAATCTGCTTTCCCTGCGCCCCTGTCCATACGCGCCCCTGCGCGATGGCATCGATCCGTTCGGGGGTCGTGTTACGGCCCGCAGCCGCTTTCTCGACGAACGTATCGTAGGTGGCCTGCATTTGCTCCTGGACTTTGGCGCGCTCTTCCGGCGTGAACGCTCGAACCGGCGAGTACAGATCCGCGTAGCGTCCTTTGGCAACGCCTTCCATGTTCATGCCGAGCTTCTTGAGCGTGCCGTCGATCACGAACTTGAGCATGACGACGCCGATCGAGCCCGTGAGCGTGGCGGGCTCGGCCACGATCGCGTGAGCGGGCATCGCAATGTAATACCCGCCGGACGCGGCCACGTCGGACATCGACGCCACGAGCGGCTTCACGTTGCGGGTCAGCATCACCTCACGCCAGATGACGTCGGACGCGATCGCCGATCCTCCCGGACTGTCGACGCGCAGGACGATCGCCTTGATCGAGGAGTCCGCGCGTGCTTTCCGCAACGATTCGGCCATCGTGTCGGCACCGACGACGCGACCCGACACCGAGTCGCTGTTGCTCTCGCCGGACGCAATGACCCCAGTCGCATAGATCACCGCGATGCGTTCCCCACGATTGAGGCCCAGCGAGGCGGCCGACACGCGACGATAGTCGCTCTCGGTCAGGTAGTTGACGCGGCCCTTCGACAGCTGCACCTTGTCATCGATCTCATCTTCATAGGCGACGTCGTCGACGAGGCCGGCGCGAACCGCATCCTCCGGCAGAAACGGCCCGTGATCGACGAGCGCGCGAACGTCTTTCTCAGACTTGCGGCGACCGCCGGCGATTCCGCGAACGAGTTGCTCGTAGAGATCGGTGTTCAGCGACTCGGCCATCTCGCGGTGCGCCGGAGTGTAGGTGTGCTCGGTGAACGTGTTGGAGGCGGTCTTGTACTCCCCGATGTGCATTGTGTCCGGGTAGGCGCCAATCTTATCGAGCGTGCCGCGCAGGAACAGCTCGTAGTTCGCCATGCCCGTGAGGTCGAGGGTCGCCGTCGGCATCAGGAAGACCTTGTCGCACGCGCTGGCGAGATAGAATTCCTGCTCGCCGCCGTATTCCAGGTATCCGATGATCGGTTTGCCAGAACGGCGGAAGTCGGTAATCGCGTCGCGAACCTCCTGGATCTTCCCCCACAGCGCCGCGGCGCCGGTGGGCCGGATGATCACGCTCGAGACGCGTTTATCGACCTTGGCCTTGCGCAGCGCGTCGACCAGCGTATGCACGGTCGGCGGTGCCTCGAGGAACTGCCCGATCACGCCGCCGGGTTCTGTTTCTTCCAGATCGCCGGCAATCTTCAGCACGAGCGTCGAATGGCTCGTAACCTGCGGCTCGCGACCAACGAACAGGGCCATCGCCACGAGCGCCATTGCCGAAACGCCGACGGCAAGGATGATGAGCACGAGCACGATCCAGACGCCTCGTCTGACTGCCACGTCACGCCTCCTGGCATCGAGTATAGCTGTGTGCTGCGTGCGCATCGTGCGCCACCGCGCCCTGGTCGCACCTGATTGAATGACAGCGGGTGGAATCGACTTACCCACCGAACCGCTCCGATACGGCTCAGTACCTGTCTTATCCATACAGCTGAGGAAATGTATCCTCAGCCTCGACCGCATCCACCGAACCTCAACAGTTAAATGCCGCAAACAGGAGGCTTGCAAGGCTGAGTTTGGTCGGGCACGCCAGATGCACTACACGCTCACGGAGGTGCAGCGTGCGTAAACTACTGATTGACAGGCTCTTAGCGTCAATCTGCCTGTCTTTGCTTGTAGTGGGGTGCGGCAGCAGCCCGACCGCGCCAACGGGCACTGGAGGGAGCCAGTCGGCGAGCGGGACACCAGCACCAACGCCGGTGCCGCCGGACAATCCAGCCCCCGTCCCGGCTCCAGCACCGACTCCGGCGCCCACACCGTCTCCGACGCCCATACCGTCTCCGGCGCCGACACCGTCTCCGGCGCCGACAGAGCCAGCGACGCGGTACACGGCACACGTGACCACGGTCCACTGGTACGGCTCGCCAGTGTTCGATTCGCCCGAGTTCACGGTCCTGCGCTACTCAGATCACATCGTCATCGGACAGACGACGATTCCGATCGTGCTGCAGGACGAACGCAGTCTGGTCGCCAAGACGCCTGAGATGACCTTTTCAGTGTCGGATTCGACCTGGACGTTCAACGGAGTCGCCGGACAAGGTTCCGGCAGCTGGACAAAACAGGAGTGAATTGCGGGGAGAGTGATGCGGATGGGAGGACAACCTCCTCCCATCCGCGCTGCGAGCTATTGCTGCGCCGCGGGCTTCGCGAATACCGTATCCGCGACCGGGGCATTGATCTTGACGTCGCTGAACTTCTCGGTGGTCACCGCGTTCCACGTCGAGTGCTTCACCGTAAACGGTTCCTTCACGCCACTGACATCTCGATAGTCGCTGTAATCGATCTGCTCGCCGAGTGCGAGGATTCCGAATCCGCCCGCCGAACCGGAGGTCACCATGCGCCGCACGAGCAGGCCTGACTCGCGGTCGAACGCCAGATCTTCAGTGACATTCGCATACGGACTGCCGGTCAGAACGACCGCCTGCTTTCCGTCGATCGTTTCGTAGGCGGGCTTCACGGTCAGATTCTGATAGCGCTGCTTCAAGTTCAGCGGCAACGAGAAATCGGCGAGCCGGAATCCCTGCTGCATCTGGAAGCCGGTGATGTCGCGCGCGTTCACGCCGCCACCAAAGCCGCCGCCACCGCCGCCGCCAATCTGCCACGCGACGGTGCCGTTGGTCGCTCGAATCGTGGGGTTCGGTTGCGACGCGATCTCGATCCGGGCTTCGCCGCTGCTCTTTTCTGTGATCGTCACATTGGCGGTGGTCAGATCGCGATTCGTGACGGTGCCGGTCATGACGCGGGTCTTCGCATTCTGCAGCGCCTGCTGGCCACCCAGCGACTGCACGTATTTCGACAGCACTTCATCAACCGTCTCGGTGACTGCCGGCGCCGGCGGAGGACCCGCCGGACCGCGTCCGGCGCCACCGCCGGGTGCCCCGCCTGGACCTGCGGCGGCCGGTGCGCCACCTGGCGCGCCACCCGGCGCTCCGCCTGGCGTTCCGCCCGGG
>JBKPNQ010000170.1:0-27454 GCA_046732715.1 Acidobacteriota bacterium
CGTTCACGATCGCACCGACCTCGTCGAACCTGACGACGTCCGCGGCCGCGACCGGCACCGTCACGGTGACGGCCGGCACAGGGTGCAGCTGGACCGCCGCGAGCAACGACGCCTGGATCACCGTGACAGCCGGCGCCTCCGGCAGCGGCAACGGCAGCGTCAGCTACAGCGTCTCCGCGAATACGGGCACGAGCTCGCGCACCGGCACGATGACGATCGCTGGGCAGACCTACACCGTGACCCAGGCCGGCGCGCCGTGCACCTTCACGATTGCACCGACCTCGTCGAACCTGACGACATCCGCGGCCGTAACGGGCACCGTCACGGTGACGGCGGCCACGGGTTGCAGTTGGACCGCCGCGAGCAACACCGGCTGGATCACGGTCACCGCCGGCGCATCCGGCAGCGGCAATGGATCGGTCAGCTACAGCGTCACCGCAAACAACGGCACCGCGTCGCGCACGGGCACGATGACCATCGGCGGGCAGACGTTCACCGTGACGCAGGCAGGGTTACCATGCACCGTCACGATTGCGCCAACGTCCTCGAACCTCACGACGTCTCTCGCGGCCAGTGGAAACGTCACCGTGACGGCCAACGGCAGCTGCGCGTGGACGGCCGTAAGCAACGACGCATGGATCACGATTGGCGTAGGCGCGAGCGGTACCGGCAACGGGAACGTGTCCTATAACGTGGCCGCTAATACGACCACGCTGTCGCGCACAGGTACGGTCAGCATCGGTGGCCAGACCTTCACGGTCACGCAGGCAGGCGCACCCTGCACCTTCACGATCGCACCGACCTCGTCCAACCTGACGACGTCCGCGGCCGCGACCGGCACCGTCACCGTGACCGCCGGCACCGGCTGCAGTTGGACCGCGGCGAGCAACGTCGGCTGGATCACGATCACCGCGGGGGCGTCCGGAAGCGGGAGTGGGTCGGTCAGTTACAGCGTCGATCCGAACACGGGGACCACGTCGCGCAATGGCACGCTGACAATCGGTGGGAAGACCTTCACCGTAACGCAGGCTGGTGCGCCTTGCACGGCGACGATTTCACCGGTGTCCGTGGATCTCACGACGTCGGCAGCAACGAGCGGAACTGTCACCGTGACGGCCGGCACCGGGTGCGGTTGGTTCGCGACGTCAAACGCGATCTGGATCACCATCGCGTCTGGCGCCAGCGGCACGGGCAACGGTAGCGTCACGTTTAACGTCGCCGCCAACACCGGGGGCTTGCGAACTGGCACCATTTCAATCGGCGGTCAAACGTTCACCGTCAACCAGCCTGGCGCGCCGTGCACGATCACGATCTCACCGATCTCGTCCACGTTGGCGTTCCCGACGGCCACCACGGGAATAGTCACGGTCAACGCCGGTGCTGGATGCAGCTGGTCTGCCACGTCCAATGACTCGTGGCTCACCGTCACCTCGGGTTCCAGCGGTACGGGAGGTGGGTCGGTAAACTACAGCGTCAGCGCAAATACGCTGACGACATCTCGCACCGGCACGCTGTCGATTGGTGGACAGACATTCACCGTCACACAGGTGGCAGCATCCTGCTCGTTCACGCTTTCGCCGAGCAGTCAGTCCCTGACCGCGAGCGGCGGCACCGGTGCCGTGACTGTGACCACATCCAGCAACTGCAGCTGGACGGCGTCGAGCGGTGCAACGTGGGTGACGATCACCGGCGGCGCGAGTGGAACTGGTTCAGGAACGGTCAGCTACACGGCGGCCGCGAATACCGGCACCATCGGGAGGAGTGCGACGCTGACCATCGCCGGCAAGTCGTTCACGATCAGCGAATCGAGCACGACGTGCTCGATCACGCTCTCGCCGACCCTCATCAATGCGCCGCCAACCGGCGACACGGGTACGATTACGCTGACGACCACCGGCGGTTGCAATTGGACAGCCTCGTCGAACGCCCTGTGGGTGACGGTCTCGGGATCGGGAAGCAGTTCTGGCACGGTCACTTACACGGTCAGCGCGAATTCGGGAAGCTTTTCGCGATCAGCTCTGATCAACATCGGGGGAGTTTTCGTCGGAGTCACTCAGGGGCCAGTTACGCCACCAGCCAATCTGCGGATCATCGGCGGCAATTAGGACCTCAGGTTCCACGGGCTTTACGAGCTTCGGCAGGGTTCCACAAGGTGCGGCGTTGTGGAACCCTGAGGGGGCCTTGTCGAACGCGGATGACCCTGTCGACGAAATCGTCGATCAGGGCTGCCCGGCGCAACCGGAGATCGATCCCCGATTCGTGATCAGTACACCAGATTTGTCATCCACCACGGGCCGGCCTTGGTACTGGGAAGAGCGCTAACTCGCTGAAGCTGAATCGGTTGCCTACGCCGGCGCCTTGGCGATCTGTTTGCGAATCAGATCGGCGCCTTTCAACCGGAGGCACGGTCAGCGAGCGCAAAATCTCATGCTACCCATTTATTTCATGTTCCTCGCCTCTGGGGCTGCGTCGCTGCTCTATCAAGTAATCTGGTTCAAGCAGCTCCAGTTGGTACTCGGTAGTTCCACATTTGCGGTGAGCGTAACGGTCGCGAGCTTCTTCTTTGGCCTCGCACTTGGCAGCTGGGTGGGAGGGCGAGCCGCGGACAGCTTGCGCCGACCTTTGCTTGCATATTCCCTACTGGAGCTAACCGTCGGTCTGGTTTCTCTCCTGGTCACCATCGGATTATCAAACTGGCCGATTTGGGCGCCCGGACTCTCTCCATTACTCGGTAGTCAGTCACTCCTCGCAGGCACCGCCACATTCGTAGTGTCGTTTTCCACCCTGGTACTGCCAACGATGCTCATGGGGGCAACTCTGCCCGTACTCGCGAAACACGTCGTTAGAGATCACCAAACGCTGGCACAACGCATCGGCATTCTCTATGGAATCAACACGCTTGGCGCAGCCGTAGGTTGCGCAGTAACCGGCCTCGTCTTGATAGGAATGTTTGGGGTTCTAAGATCGGCGGTCATCGGCTCGGTTACATACTTGTGTATCGCCTTCGTGGCGTATGTGATTGTGCGGACGAGAGAGTTCGTCCCCACAGTCCAGCCGGAGACTAAACGCACACTCGAATCGGCAGCAGCGTCGCCAGAACCCGGTAAGTTCGCCTCAAGCCCTCGTGTCAGCATCCTTGTGTTTGTCTTCGCGGTCAGCGGTTTTACTTCAATCGCTTATGAAGTGCTATGGTTCAGGATTCTCTCGAACTTCAGTCTCCATACCGTCTACGCGTTTTCAGCGATGCTGGCAACGTATCTGCTCGGACTGGTCCTGGGGTCGCTCGTTTGCGTGAAATTCCTCGCCAACCGGAAGGATCGGCTTCTCGTCTACTTCACCCAGCTGCAACTCCTTATCGCGACGTCAGGAATGGTCACACTGGCACTTCTCGGACGTTCACGAAATATTCTGCTCGCGATCGCGTCAGTACCGATTCGTTTGGGAATCCCCGCAAGGTTCCTCGATCCTCTCGCAAGTACGATCGAGATCGCGGCCTTCTGTCTTGTTGTGCTTTTGCTTCCGACGACGCTGATCGGGATCGGGTTCCCGTTAGTCAGTGAATTGACCATCGAAAAGTTGCCGACACTCGGCCGGAGCATTGGAAAGCTGTACGCGTTTAACACATTGGGAGGCACACTGGGATCGCTCGCCACCGGGTTCGTCCTGTTGCCGCTGCTAGGCTCACAAGGAAGCCTCACGATCGTCATCGTCCTCAACTTGCTGATGTTCGTCTTGCTCGTAGTCTCACAGCCATCTCTGCGTGGTAATCGTAAACTTTGCCGCCTGGGCCTCGAGGGTGTCGTGGTGTTTTGCGTCGGGGCCTGGTATCTGGGCCCCAACTATTTGGCTGACGCACAAACGAAGTTTGAAGGCGGTCGAGTCCTGGCGTTCCAGGAAACTCGAGATGCTACGTTTGTTGTCATGGGGTACGAATCTGAACAGAATGGCGGCTATCAGCAGATTCTGGTGAATGGTCGAAGCTACGCGAACAATGCCCCGCCAGGAAGACGTTATATGGCTACCCTGGCCCATCTTCCGGCTTTGTTGCATCCCGAGCCCCGCTCAGTTCTCGTTGCTTGCGTTGGAACTGGCACCACTGTCGGCGCCCTAACCGTCCATTCCGAGATTCATTCGATAAAGGCCGTTGATCTTGCTCAAACGGTGTTCGATGTCGCGCCGCTATTCGAGCCGCTGAACCATAGCTTCCAGCGAACGCCCAAAGTCGAGACCGTAGTCGCCGACGCTCGCAACTACCTGCTCCGTACAAAACAACTCTTCGACATCATTACTTTCGAACCGCCACCGCCGCAAGATGCTGGCGTTGTAAATCTGTACAGTCGCGAATTCTACGAACTCGCGAAGCTGCGTTTGACCGAAAACGGGATGGTCACGCAATGGGTGCCGCTCGATCTATCCAGGCGAGCTTTACCGCTGATGATGATCAGGACCGCTATGGCGGTCTTCCCGCATGTCTCGCTCTGGATTCCCAACCGAATGGAAGGGATATTGATAGCATCACGAGAGCCTTTACGTGTCGATCTCCCGGCGTGGGAACACCGGATGAGGGAACCGGCCCTTCGGATGGATCTTGAGGCCATCGGCTTTCACTCACCGGAAGATCTGGCAGGAACATTTGTAGCCGGCGACGCTGCCTTGGCGAGATTCGTTGGCGACGGACCGCAAGTAACAGACGACCGTCCACGTATTGAGTATTTCAATTTCTATCCCAGCGTTCCACTCAGCTACGATGACGTCATCGCTCATCGCGAGGGCATAGAGAAATACCTCACCAGCGCACCGCCAAATCCGCCGACGTTGGACTCTGCGCGCAACCTCGTTGCGCTCATCTGGAGGGAGCACGAAGCAGCCGTCGCCGGGCACCGGGACGAGATGAACCGTCTCCTGCATCAAGCTTTAAGCTACGAGCCGACGAATTCCTATCTAATCTATCTTCGCACCGTGCACGAGCGCGGTGATTAGCCGTCAGCCTCCCGACACCGTGCGTCGACGTAAACCAGGCATCGGGCTTGTCGTCTCCATGTCTTGTGCCTATTAACGAACGGAGCTGCCGGCGCATGAAGCCGACACCGGCCTCCGTCGCGAGACGGTCAAAACGTTCCCGGCTCGACGCCGCGCCCGCGGTTCATCACCGCGATGTTCGTAATCACACTCGTCCGCGTGCGATCGGGCTCCACAGGGCTCCCCGGCTTGTGGAACCCCGCAGGATCCGGTAGAAACGGCGGATGGACCCTGTTGAAGAAATCGTCGCCGCGGTGCAGGCCGACGATGTCGGCCGCGCCGCGGCATGCCTCGATCGCCATCCGACACTGGCCGCGCGTCTCAACGACCCGCTCCCCGGACTCGCTTTTGACGGGACGCTCCTGCTCGCCGCGGTATCCCACCAGAACCGGCCGATGATCGATCTGCTTCTGCAGCGCGGCGCTGACATCAACCAGCGCAGCCACTGGTGGGCCGGAGGATTCGGCGTACTCGACGGCAATCACGATCTCACCGACTTCCTCGTGGAGCGCGGCGCCACGATAGACATTCACGCGGCGGCCAGACGAGGGCGCAGCGACCTCGTCCGGGTGATGCTCGACCGGAACCCGGCCCTCGCGCGCGCCACAGGGGGTGACGGACAGACACCGCTCCACGTCGCGACGACCGTCGAGGTCGCGCGGCTGCTGCTCGATGCCGGCGCGGAGATCGATGCGCGCGATGTCGATCACGAATCAACCGCGGCGCAGTACGCGATTCGCGAGCGGCAGGACGTCGCACGCTTTCTCGTCGAAAAAGGCTGCACCACCGATCTGTTGGTGGCGGCCGCGCTTGGCGATTCAGACCTCGTTCGCCATCATCTTGATAGCAATCCCGCGTCGATCGCGACGACCGTCTCGCCCAACTGGTTTCCGATGGTCAACCCCCGTGCAGGCGGCACGATCTATATCTGGACGCTCGGCGGCGGCAAGAGCGCACACGCCGTCGCGCGAGAGTTCGGCCACGACGACACGTTCCATCTGCTGATGGAGCGATCTTCACCACAGCTTGCGGTCGCGGCGGCCTGCGAGGTCGTCGACGAGCCACTCCTGGTGTCCATCCTGGCAAGCCATCCTGATGCTGCGAAGTCCCTGAACGCGGATGTGCAACGGCGGCTTGTCGATGCCGCCGAGAACAACCACACGGAAACCGTGCGGCTCATGCTGAACGCAGGATGGCCCGCCGACGCCCGCGGGAAACATGGGGCCACGGCGCTTCACTTCGCGGCGTGGCACGGCAACATCGAGATGGCGCGCGAGCTTCTTCGACACCGTTCGCCGCTCGAGGCGACTGACGACGACTTCAAAATGACTCCTCTGGGGTGGGCGTTCCACGGATCCGTGCACGGTTGGAATTGCACCCGAGGGGACTACGGCAGAACGGTGGAAGCACTGCTCGAGGCCGGGGCGGCCGTGCCGGCAGGGTCGGGCAAGATGGAAATGAGCGAGCCGATCAGAGCGGTGCTCACGCGCAGAATGTGAGCGCATGAGCAAGGCGCCAGGGCCGCCGAGGCGCCGGCAGACGCGACGGCGACCCTGGCCTGGTCACTATCGAGTGCCGACGTGTCGATGGCCCGTGACTCTATCCCACGCGTCACGAACCGCGGCCTTCATGCTCTCCCAGGTCGACTGTCCACGATGTTCGTACTTGTCCCAGCTTCGCTGGAGTTCCGGTTCGACATCGTCCCATTCGCGTCCCTGGTACCTGCTCGCCGACTCGTACCCGTAGCGGTAACCCGGTTGGTAGTACGAGTAGTCATTCGATCCGGCATACGGCCGGGTTCTGTATGCGGTGCGCCAATACGTGTCTTCCGCGTCCCAATCGTTTACATTTGTCCGATCGGCCATTGATGACCTCCTGATTCGGCTTCTCCCCCTATAGTCCGTGCAACACGCGCGCCCGCCGATCCCGGCGTAGACACGCTGGCGGAGTGCCAGAATCGTCGCGCCTCACGACACACATGACGAGTAAAGACGAGGCTGGTTGGAACGCCGGCTGAACTGGCCGGTATAATCCTGAGACCTCTGAGTCCAAAGCGGTTTCACCCTCGACACACGCAACCAAGCGGGTCGTGAAACCATCTAGATGAGTGATAAGTGATTAGTGATTAGTGATTCTATGCATCCCTGGCACGACAGCTACATCGACGATTCGCTCATCGCGACGGCTTTCCCCGTCGTGATCGAGATTCCCAAGGGGAGCACCAACAAATACGAGTTGGACAAGGAAACAGGGCTGCTGCGCCTCGACCGGGTGCTTTACAGCGCCGTGTACTATCCGGCCGACTACGGTTTCATCCCGCGGACGTACTGCGACGACGGCGACCCGCTGGATGTCCTGGTGCTGGGGCAGGAGCCGGTGTATCCGCTCACGATTGTAGAAGCGCGAGCGATTGGCGTGATGCGCATGCGCGACGAGAAAGGACTGGACGACAAGATCGTGGCGGTCAGCGTGCGCGATCCCTCCTACGCCGACTACACCGATCAGGCGCAGCTGCCGCCGCACCTGCTGCGGCAGGTCAAGCGGTTCTTCGAGGACTACAAGGTCCTCGAGCACAAGCAGGTCATGATCGACGACATGCTCGGACCGAATGACGCCCTGCAGATCATCAAGGAGGCACTCGAGCTCTACCGCCGGCTTCGCCGCGGCGAGCTGGTGAAGGGCAAAGGCGGGAAGCTCTAAATGACGTCGTGCCGCAACTGCGGCGTGGCACTGCAGGGCCGATACTGCCACGCGTGCGGGCAGAAGGCCGTGGCGTCAGTCGTCAGCTTGCGTGAATTGGTGCACGAGGTCTTCCATGAATTCGCACACCTGGACGACAGCAAGATCGTCAAGACGCTCAAACTGCTCCTCTTCAAGCCAGGCGAACTGACCGCCGAGTTTCTTCGTGGGCGCCGTGCCGGCTACGTCCCACCCCTTCGTCTCTACCTGGTGTGCAGCCTGCTGTTCTTCGCCCTCGCGGCCTGGAATCGCTCGCCCTTCATCAACATTCAGTTGACAAAGAACGACATCCAGGACTCCGCACAGCGGGAAACCGCGCAGAAAGAGACAGAGGCCAGGCTCGAGCATCTGCGCGACGAGATGCAGCACAACACACCGCGTGCCATGTTCGTCCTGATGCCGGTGTTCGGTCTCCTCACCTGGGCGCTCTTTCGTCGCGCGCAGCCATACTATGTGCCGCACCTTTACTACGCGATCCACTTCCATGCCTTTGTGTTTTTGATGCTCGCAATGCGGGTGGCGCTGTCGTTCAGTGGCCGGGGCGGCGAAGTGATCGGGGGGCTATTCCCGCTGACGATCGGCCCGTATCATTACATCGCGCTACGCCGGGTGTACGGCGGAACGCGCTGGCAGATCGCCTGGAAAGGCACGACCCTCGCGCTGACCTACGTCGCGTTGATCCTGGCGATCATGGTCGCGTTGCTGATCATGACAATGCGAACCGCCACGTTCGGCGGCGCGGCGACGCTAGACCTTCCGTAACTTCGTTACCCGCCCCACTTCAACCCACTCGACGACGAAGATGTTTCCGTCGTGATCGAAGCACGCGCCATGCGGGCAGATGAACTGCCCAGGTATGAACGACGTGCGCGGCTGGGTGCGGAGCGGGTTGTTCCAGTTCGGATCCTTCGAGTCGCCGAGGTGCTCGATGATGTCGTTCTGCTTGTCGATGAGCGTCACCCGGCCGTGGAGGTCCGGAATGACGACCGTTCCCTTCTGCTCGTCGAAGTGACAGGGCAGCCTGAAGCCTTGGACGAAGTCGATGTGCGCGCCATCGAGCGTGAAGCGCTGAAGACGGTTGTTCCGACGGTCCGCCACCACCAGAACTGGCGTCGTCCCTCGCCGGTCAACCCAGATCCCGTGGGGCTCTTTGAGCTGGCCCGCCTCCGATCCGTTGCCGCCAAATGTGCGGATGTACTCGGCCTTGCTGTTGTACTGATTGACGTAGTACGAGCCGTAGCCGTCGCCGACGTAGAGATCGCCATTCGGCGCAATGGCCACATTCGTCGGGTTGTACCGTTTGGGCGCCCCGTCCGCGCCAGGCTTATACGCCTCGATGTCGGGCGGTCCTGAGATCTTCCAGACGATCTCACCCTTGATCGTCATCTTGACGAGCACCGCCTGCAGTGCAGGCTGCGGTGTCATCTTTGGATTCGACGCGTTCACCGTGAGATAGAGGAATTCGTCGCTGCCCTCTTTGCGGATGTGCAGGCCGTGCGCCACGCCTCTGAAGTCGCTGCCCCACGATCGAACGAACTTGCCCTGCCGATCGAACACCACCATGGTGTCGGCACTGTCGCTCGTCGCGTGCACGGTGTGATGCACGTAAATGTTTCCCTGCGAATCCTCGACCACCCCGTGCGTATTCCCCCACTTGATGCGTGGCGGGAGTTCCCCCCAGTCGTGAATAGCTTCATAGGTGTAGGCGCCGGTGCCGAGCACGGGAGCCTTGGTTCCAGCTTTGTCCTGCGTGCCGAGCAGAATCGGTGAAAGCACGGGCGCGGCCGCGGCGGTGGCAAGAAACTCGCGTCTGGTGGTTTTCATGGTGCGAGGCTGCTCCTAGCCAAACAGATCGAGGATCGGCTCCCCTTTGCCATCCTTGGTCACGTAGACGGGACGGCGTTCAACAACATACGAGGTGTCCGGCGGGATTCCCAGCGCGTGATACAGCGTTGCGTGCAGATCCTCCATGACGACAGGATTCTCAATCGTCGTGCAAGGACGCTCGTCGGCGGTCTTGCCGTAGACGAAGCCCTTCTTGATGCCGCCGCCGAACATGAGGATCGATCCCGCCGCCGTAAAGTGCCGATGCATCCCGTAGTGACGCGGTTCGCTGATGACGTCGGGGATGTTGATCGCCTGATCCTTCACTTCCTTGCCGACCTTCCCCTCGGTCAGCGCATCGCGGCCGAACTCGCTGGCGAGCATCACCAGGGTGCGATCGAGAAGTCCGCGCTCGTCGAGGTCGCGTATGAGTTGTGCTACGGGCGCGTCGATCAGCTTCTTCATCGCGTCGGCGCGTTCGTGGCCATTCTCATGGCTGTCCCAGTAGAGGAACGGAATGTATTCCGACGTGACCTCGACATACCGGGCGCCGCCTTCGATCAGCCGTCGCGCGAGCAGGCACCCTTGCCCGAATCGCCCCGTATTGTAGGCGTCAAAGGTCGTCTTCGGCTCGAGCGACAGGTCGAAGGCTTTGGCCGACGAGGATTTCAGGAGACGGTCGGCCGCATCCAGTGACTTTACAAGCGATTCACGCTGAAAGTCGCTACCGTACTGGTAGACGGGCTCCTGGCCGAGCAGCTTTTCGAACAGTTCGCGCCGACTTCGGAACCGAGCCTCGGTCAGTTCCTTCGGGGGACGGACGGCCGAGGCGGCATCCTGCGGATCGACAATCAGAAACGGACCATGCTCGGAGCCGAGAAAGCCCGCGGTGTGAAAGGCCTTCAAGGTGGCAATCTCACCGGGGCCTTCGACGGTCTGGCCGATGGCAATGAAAGCCGGCATGTCTGGATTCTTCGGACCGAGCGTCTTGGAAATCACCGCACCGATGTGAGGCATGGCCATCGGCTGAGGCGGGATATAGCCTGTGTGCCAGTGATACTGATGCCGCGAGTGCAGGATGAATCCCAGATCGGCGGCGTTGAAGGTTCGAATCACCGCACCGCGATCGATCACGCTTGCGATGCGCTCGAGGCCTTGCGTGAACTTGATGTGATCGACCGCCGTGTCGATCGCGGGAAACGTGCTGAGGACCTGTTCGACCCGTACGCCGGGCGCAAAGGGCGTGTAGCGCTTCGGATCGAACGTTTCCGTCTGGGCCATGCCGCCGGCCATCCAGAGCACGATCACCGCATCGGCTGTCGGCGGCTTCCTGGGCTGCTGACGCGCGAGGACAGGCTCACGGCCAATCAGCGCCGACAGCGTCGCCGCCGCGGTCGCGCCCATGAACCCGCGGCGGTTGAGCTGGTTGTAGATCAGTGTTTCTTCGGGGGTCATATCAGTAAATCAGTTGAAACTCCGGCTTCATGAAAATCGCCCACAGCAGATCCGAAAGTCCAGCGGCAAATGGTCTTGGCGTGCCGGCCGGATCTCGTAGCGCCTCCTCTGCGGCGCGACGTTCGATATCGGAGGGCGCTCTGCCAAGCGCGTACCGAAACACCCGATCCACGATCTCGGACGCGGTGCGCATCTCGAGCGGCGGGGGCAGCGGTGTCCCCTGCGCCGGGGGCAGCAGACGCTCCATGTTTGGCGCCTTGTCGAACACAAAAAAGCGGATCTGCGGGTTGAGCGTCGAACCAATCTCGCTTTGAGGGTTCTCGATCCCGATAACGCCGCGAAACGTCGTAAAACCGCGGCCGGCGATGTCGTAGACGAGTACGGACGGGTTCTTCACGCGAACGCCCTCCGCCTTCGATGCCGGTACGTGGATCGGTCCAGACCCTTGTCGCAGGCCATCAGCGTCGGCTGGTTTCAAAGATGCCAGCGGTGTCGTGCCTGATGGTCCGGCCAACTCGGCCTGGGCCCACACGGGCGCAATCACCTCTGGCACGTTCGAGCCGTTCTCTTGTACGACCAGCCACAACTTCGTCGCACCTGACACGTCGACCTCGAAAGCGGACGACGTCGCCGTTCGGCCCGCGACCGTGCGGTTGTAGAGGCTCAACGGCTCGGGCGGCAGCTCGCCGAGCATGCGTCGCGCCGCCCGGCCGAGCGAACGCGTCAACAGTTCACCATTCACCAGTTCGAGCGCCGCCGGCGTCGACGCGTGGACGGCTCGCGTCGAGGTGACCTGATCGCGGATCGGTCTACCAAGCGCGCGGCTGAGACTGGTTGACGCCACCCGCCACTCGCGTCCGTAGACGCCGGATGTTCGGGCCATCGATGGCAGCAGAGTGGCGGGAGGAGGCGTCGGGGTCGCAGACGAGGACGACACGGCACGCGGCTGATAGGTGTTCCATTCGCCGGTGATCTCGCCAATGGCGTCAGCGAACTGCTCCGCGGTCAGCCGCCGGACTTCCGGCCCGGCGAACACATACCCCCGCGCCGGTGGCTCACCGGTTCTCGCTACAGCTGGCAGCGCGTACGCCGGCGACGACAGGATCGTGCCGATCAGCCGTTTGACGTTGTATCCGCCGTCAACGAAATCGCTTGCGAGCCAGTCGAGCACGTCGCTGCTCCACGGCACGCCGTCCATTTCGTCCGGGTTGGCGACAAGGCCGCGGCCGAACAGCCGCTGCCAGATCCGATTGACCAGTGTGCGGGGCATCCGTCCCATTCGACGATCCGTGAAGATCGACGACGCAGCCGCCCGTCTATCGGCGAGCGACGGCGATGCCGGTTTGCGCGTCAATTCGGGAAAGAGGAAGTCCGGTTCAGCAAACCGACTGAGCGCGACGTCGCAGCGATACATCTGCAGCTTCGGTTCCGGAGCAAAATAGGCCGCCAGTGAGTACGCGTCCTTCAGCTTCCACTTACTGACGAAGCTGTCGTGGCACGCGTTGCACTTCAGGTTGATGCCAAGAAAGATCTGCGCGGTGTTCTGCGCTGCTTGCATCCAGGGCGTGACCGCGGCGCTCGTTTCGCCGCGCCAGTTGACGCCGACGAGAAATCCGTCCGGATCGGCGGGGGCTTTCGGATTGATCAGCCGCGTGACGAACTGGTCGTACGGCATGTTGCTTTTGAGCGACGCGAACAGCCAGTCGGTAATCGTCTTCCGCCCCGCCGTCTCCGAGAAGTAGGTCACGCCGTCTTCGTTGCGCAGCAGGTCGTTCCAGAACGACATCCAGTGCTCCGCATACTTCTCATCGTCGGCAAGGAGGGTGGCAACGAGCGCCTCACGCTTATGCGGCGCCGTATCGCTGACAAACCGCTGCAGCTGTTCAGGCGTCGGCACGAGACCCCAGACGTCGAGATATGCCCGGCGCGCGAACAATGCGTCGGACACGGGCGCCGGTTCCGTCTTCATTCGCGCGGCGAGGTACTTGGCAACGAGTTGATCGAGAGGCGCATCCCATGCCGTCCACGTAATGCCTGGTACGGCCGGCCTGGTCAACGCCAGCGGCGCTTCCCAGGGCTGCGGCGCCCGTGCGGAAGTCGGCGTACGACGGGCTCCCTGATCGATCCACTGGCGAATCAGGGCGATTTCTGCCGGCGTCAGCGGATCCTTGTCCTTCGGCATCTGCGGCTCGACCGCGCCGGTCAGCCGATGAATCAGAATGCTGCGCGCCGCATTGCCGGGTCTAATCGCAGGCCCGTTGCGTCCGCCGTCGAGGGCGTCAGCGTAGGTCGCCAGCGAGAGGCCGCCTTTTCGCTTGTCCTGGCTGTGACACTCGAGGCAACGGTCATTGATAATCGGCTCAATCTGCCGCTCGAAGTCGATGAGCCGAGGCTGAGCCGGAGAAAGGTGGCTGGCACTTTCCCGGGAAAGTGCCAGCCACCTTTTTGGTGTTTTATCAGCGGCAGCACCGAGCGCAATCGCCGAAAGCAGGACGCTCGCTACCACGCCAATTGTGCCCAGAAACCGCTCATTCATCGCAAGTTAGGTCGCCACCGCTGGCAAAAAGGTGGCTGGCACCTTTCCGGGAAAGGTGCCAGCCACCTTTTTGGCCTCTACTGTGTCTCCGCCAGCCGCTGCTGATAGACCTGACGGGCGTGATCGTAGGCGCGCCTGGCGGCGTCGATCTCGGTCCCCCTGATCTTCGGCGACTTCTGGCTCCAGCACTGATTTACCGCCGTCAAACACCATTGCACGCTGTCGCGTGACGCGCGAACCGGCTTTCCTCCGACGATCACAAACACCGGATTCGTGTGAGCCGAGGGAAGGATCCGCGCGGCGATCCAACTGCTCCGCTCGAGCGTCACGTCAAACGTGAGATCCCGCACCGTACCGTCGGCGACGAGCGGATGCGTCGCGACCGCGACGCCGTTGACGACGACCTCGACCGGCACTTCACGGCGAGTCCCGATTCGCGCACGCTCGAGATCCCAGTACGGGTTGACGTCGTAGGCGGCATTGCGGATGACGTCGTTCGGCGTCGGATCGAGCTGAGCGGCGGCCTTGACCGTCACCTTCACCGGACCCGCGCGATCGAGTTGAATCTCGCTGTTCCGCGTGCCGCCTTCGACGCCGTTCACCGTGAAATCCATCAAGTGACTCTTGCCGTCGGACACGTAGTTGCGACCTGCCTGCACCGCATCGATCCACTTGCGATAGGTCAGCCCGCCGTCGACCTTCGCATACGAGCGCGCCAGTCCGACCTTGTCATCGGTGATGCACGGGAAATCGGTTTCACCGCTGATCCGCGTGCGGAAGCCGGCATTCAGCGTGTGATACCAGATATTGAGTTCCCAGATGTGCGGCGTGTCGCCGGCCGAGATGAAGTCGACGGTGTTCGGGTGCGTGACGTCGACGATGAACTCGTTGGCGCCGATGCCGTCGAACGCGGGCATGTCGTAGTTGGGCAGGCTTTTGCTCTTCACCTCGAGCCCCCAACCGGAGTGGGCGAACCCGACGACAGCCCCCTGTGCTTTCGCCCACTGCAGGATCGGCAGCGTCCACGTCGGCCAGTCCTCGAGACGCTTGGTGCCGGGATAGTCCTGATCCTTCAATCCCAGCAGCACCAGATGTCCGGCGTGGCTCGACGGGAAACCCGAAACCTCGAGGTCGTAATGCATCAACCGCTGACCGGGTTTCGAGAGCGGGTGATCCTCGCCGCTGAAAAACTGCTTCTGAAAGTAGTAGGACGGTCCCCACGTCAAAACCGAGGCGACGTTCAACGCTTCACCAGCGATCTGGGGCCACATGTCCTGAGGCAGCACGCCCTCGGTGGGATTCTGATAGTGCGAGCAGCCCGCGGAATGAATGTGATGATCGCCCGAATACCAGCCGTACCGCGACGGGTCGATCCACCGGACGAGACGAAACAGCCATTCGTCCGGTCCAGCGAGCGCGACACGGCGAGTCTCCGGCAGGTACTCGGGACCCCGCGACACCGTCAGCATGAAGGATCCCGACGGCAGCTGGATGGTTTGACCATCCGCGCGATACACCTGCGGCTGGAAATAGAAATCTGGAGCCAGCCGCTTCGATACCGTCGGATAGATGCGCTCCCGATCATCCTTGATCAGGAAGGCGGCGGTCGCCGGCTCGCCGTGCTCGTCCACGACCTTCACCCGCACCGCATGCGCCGGCACGGCGGTGAACAGGATGTCGACATCGTTGCGAAAGCCGATGTCCTGCGTGCCTTGACCGACGTTGAACCCCAACGTCGCGGTTCGCTGACCGGCGTCACGGCTGTAGACCTCGAGGATCATGTACTCGACGCCGAGGCCGGACAACCGAGGCCGCATCGGCTGCGCGGTGTAGAAACTGATGTCGGCCCAGCGCTCGCGAACCTGGACGTCGGTCAACTCCTTCGGCGGCTCGGGGCTTCCACGGGAGGTGATGTAGACGCGTCCGCTATTTGGACTCTGAACCGCGAGCGCCGCGGTGACCCCGGCCTCGTTGAGCACCTTCACGAGGAACAACCGTGTTCCTCCCTGCACCAGTTCCGGACGCGCCGCCGCTTGGTCAACCTTCACGCGGCTTTCAGGGTTGATGTGAACGGTTGCGAGCACGTAGCGATCGAGAATCTGCTGCAGTGCAGACGCTGCAGCCGTCGCGTCCGTCATCCCCATCGCATCGTCTATGGCTTTTCGATCCTGCAGCGGCAGTGGTTGTCCCAAGTAGGCGAGCGTCGTTTCAACCCGGCGGACCTGCTGAGCGAGCGGCTGGAGCGGAACCGTGCCGGGGTCGCCGGCGTGCTGGTGCTCCTGCGCATGAACCACCACCGAGAGCGCCGACACCAAGAGCGTGCAGGCGGCAGACATTGCTGGACGCTTCAACCGGAATGCCACGATGGTGTCTCCAGGTTCATCACTCACTCACTCGCGCGCTCGTTCGCCCGGTCTGCCACGGGCCGACTGAGACTTGCGGAGGCGCGCGACGATCTCGGTCGCCGACATTTTCGCGCTGTGCGGGTGCAACCCGGTTATGGAGAACGAGGGGCCGGTATTGTGGACGACAATCTCGCCGCGAGCCATCGCCGCTGCGGTCGTGAGATCACCCGCTCGTCGCAGGCCTGGAATGTACAGGTGATCGACGAATGCCTGGTCGTTGGACGAATCGAAGCCATTGACATCGAGAATCGCGAGCGGGATGGGAACGATCGCGGAGGCGAGAATCGATGCCAGCGCCGCGTCACCCTCGGCGATAACGCTGGCGCCCGGGTGCGCGCGAACCGCCGCAACGATGTCAGCGACTCGTTGACTGGCGGACGTGCGGTTGTAGGTCTCGAAATGATTCACCTTGGCCGCAGCCTGCGAGTTGAACGGCGTAAATGCAATGACCGCGGGCTGAAAGCCAGCCTTCGTCAACGCCTGCTCGATTTCCGGATTCGCGGCGCCAAGCAGCACAATCCCGCGGTTTTGCCTCTTTGCGTCCGCATTGTGGCGTTCGGCTTCAGCCGGAAGATCCTGCCGTTCATTCGCGAATCCCAACGCGTGCCGCAACGTTCCGCTGAAGACCGATGTGCCGCCCGCCAACAGTTGCTTCTTCGCGCCCTCAATCCACTCAGTCGTCAATCCAGCCACGTCCACGGCATTCGGCGGTAACGCGCGGCCGTTAAACACCAGCAGGTTCTCCAGGTGCTCCGGCGTAAAGACGCGCTCGGCGGGATGCACGTCCTCAGGCGCGTGCTGCAGCCAGCGGGCCATCCATGCGTACATCGCTTCGCGGCTTTCCTTGTTGTAGTTGTGTTCGGCGGTGATGCGGACCGCGCGCACACGATCGGACGCGTCGAGCAGGCTATAGATGGAGCGCACCGCAGGGTACTCGAGCTCCAGCGTTTCGTTGGTCCAGTCGCCGGTGGCGGAAATCATCAGGAGCGGACGCGGAGCAATCGTCGCCGCGATCTCGACATTGGTGGTGTCCAGGCGGAGGCCCGGAGGGTTCTCGCAGAGGCAGCCTCCCTGCATGTGCAGCGAGATCATATTGACCGGCACCGCTACGGCGATTCGTGGATCGACCGCCGACGCCAGGAACGTTTGGGTTCCGCCACCTGACTCCCCGGTCATGCCGATGGCGTCGCGGCGAACGTACGGGAGCGTCTCGAGAAAATCAATGGCGCGAATGCTGTCCCAGAGCTGCAGGCCGGACAAGCTGAGTCCCCAGAGATATTCGCGCCGGCCGCTGAATGTGTGCGGTACCTGCTGGCTGTCGTTGTAGCCCACCATGTCGTAGGTGAAGACGACGTAGCCCTGTCGCGCAAGGTTGATGGCACGGCCGGGACCTGAGTTGAGATCCGTATTCTCGAAGCGGCCATACGCCCAGTGCCCGTGCGGCGACAGCACCGCAGGATAGGGCCCGTCGCCAAGCGGACGATAAAGGTTCCCGGTCACAAAGAAACCGGGAAGACTCTCGAAATACACCTTCGAGACGCTGTAGTCATTCTTCCGTATCTCCCCGAAGATGGATGGCCGCAGCGGTGTTTTTTCAGGAAGCGGAAGGAGACCGGCCGACGCCAGAACGCGCTCGCGCAAGTACGCGGCCCGGGGATTCCACTCGGTCGCGCTCGTAAATTTCGGCGGCGCAAACCGATCGTCGAGCGTTCGATACGTCGATTGGCCAGCGGGGGGTTGCCCGGCGGCCACCGTGGCCGCGAGCACGCCGGCGACAATAAGTCTCATGAAGCTCGTCCCTTGTGAATCCCCTTCGTCGAGATCGGCGCATTGTAATGCACGGGACAACGGAACGCGCCTGCACTGCGAGCGAGAGCCTTCAGCCGCCGCCGAGCGCGGAGCGCGAGGCGGCAGCGCTCGGGGGTGGGGCCCCGAGCGCCTTGAGAGAGCGGTAAGGCCCGCGCGCAATGAGAAATGCTGGCAAGGGCGGGCTATCCGCTGACCGACACCCGCACGCGATCCAGCCAAGGCCCCAGCCATTCTCGAAATCGAGCGACACGTTCGCGACGAACCGAACTCAGCGGCAACGGATGCGATCCCATGCTGAATCCCTGCGCCTCGAGCGCGACGCGAATACCCCACGGGGTGGGCAGCGTGTCGAGTTGCAGTACGGCTTCGTCCAGAAACGTTTGCAGATGAGCCGCGCGCGCCGCATCGCCGCGCACCCAGTTGCGATGGATGGCGACGACCAGCGATGGACAGAAGCACGCGATGCCCGAGACGGTGCCGTTCCAGCCGGCTTTCAGCCCGGCACACAGCAGGCGATCGTTGCCGACAAGGAGCGTCCACGGGCGGCCACCACGCGCCCCGGCATAGTACACAAGGTTCCTGACAGTCCCGCTGCTGTCCTTGATCCCAACGATGAGTTCCTCGTTTTCGAGCAGGCTGACGACCGTCGCTGGGTCAAGCGCGTTCGTGAAATCCGGCAGATCGTAGAGCAGCAGCGGCATGCGCAACGTCCGGTTGACCTCGATCGCGAACGCCTCGAGATCATGTTGTTCGTACCGGAAGAACATGGGCATCGGCAGCAGCACGGCCCGCGAACGCGCCTCACGCGCGCTTTCACCCAGTTCGAGAACCTGGCGGAAGGAAGACGCGCCAATCGCGACGAGCAGCGACCGATCCAGCGGCAGCCGGCGCGACGCCGCCCCGATCGCAAGTTTGCGATCGGAGATGGCGACGCACGGATACTCACTCGTGGCTCCGCCGAGGCACAAGCCATCCACACCAGACTCGATCAGGAAGTCGATTAACCGCTCAAGGGTCGCGACGTGGAGGGCACCATTCGGCGCGACCGGCGTCGCAACCGCCGCAATCACGCCGGTCATGAATCACTCCGAGGGTCTTCGCCCCTCGGGCTCCCTTCCACGCTCTCTCGCGAGCCGCTTCGCCAGCTCGCTCCGTTCGCGTGGCTCGCTTCGCTGCGCTTGGTCGCCTGTTCTTCGCGCCGCCGTGTCTTGGCGTAGTACCGTCGATCTGACGCCGAGGGGCGCTCGTTCGCCTCGCGGACGGTATTCGGTATTGAAACCACTTCGGCGACAGTATGGCATTGCTGTCGTCGATCGGCTGAATTCGGATTAATCAACCATCAACAATCAACAATCAGCAATCCCTGAGCGTCGTGAGCGGATCGACGTTGGTGGCCCGCTTCGCGGGCACGTAGCCGGCCAGGAGTGCCACGGCAAGCAGGATGAGCGAGAGCGAGATGAATACCAGCGGATCGCCCGGCCTGACCTGATACAGAAGCGAGGCGAGAAGGCGCATGCCGGGGACGGCCAGGATGAGGCCGAGCGCAATGCCGGTCACGGCAAGGCCGACGACCCGACCGAAGATCAGTCGCAGAATATCGGTTCGCTGCGCGCCGAGCGCCAGGCGAACCCCCAACTCCCGGCGGCGCTGCTCGACGCCCTGAGACATCACTCCGTAAAGACCAAGTGCGGAGAGCACCAGCGCGAGCGCGGCGAACATGCCAAGCAGCCACGCGCTGATTCGGGTCCGCCACGTGGCATCTCCAAACCGCTCGTCCATCATTTTGATGTCGATCAGCGGAACGTCTCGATCCAGCGCGGAGACTTCCTGGCGCACGATCGGGATGAGCGCGGCGGCACTCAAACGGCTCTTGACGAAGATGATCCCGCCCGATCGCATCGACTGCAGCAGCGGAAGATACACGTCCGGCATGACCGATGTTTCGACGCTCCCGTACCGCACGTCCTGGACGATGCCGACGATCTCGGCGCCTTCCCCGCCGAAGCCGCCCTGCCCCACGGCGAGGCGCTTGCCGATCGGATCTTCGCCTGGCCAGTAGGACCGCGCTGCGGTTTCGCTGATGACCACAACCTTCGGTTGGCCAATTCGATCGCGGTCGGTGAACGCGCGACCACGAACCACGCGAATCCCGAGGGTGTCGAAGTATCCGGGCAACGCCCACAGGATTTCGACCGGATTCTCGGTGCCGTCGGTTGGCGGACGATCTGGCCGCTTGAGCGGGGTACGATTGCAGCCGCCTGAGAGCGGCGCGCAGCTGCCGTAGGTCGCGGCGATGACGCCAGCGCGCTGTGACAGTCCGCTGGTCAGCCGCTCGAGCAACTGGGCCGCACTTCGGGAGTCGTAGCGCGGCGCCGCAAGCGGAACGCGAAACGTCAACACCGACTCCGGATTGAACCCGAGGGTTGCAGACTGAAGACGAGCGACGCTGGTCAGCATCAACCCGGCCGCCGTCAGCAGCACGAGCGCGAGCGCAATCTCGCCGACCACCAGCGCGTTGCGCCCTCCCAGCCATCTCGATCCCGCAGCCGTCGATCCGGAGAAGGACGTCTTCATTGCCGCCGTCAAATCCCGGCGTGATCCACCCCACGCGGGCCCCAGACCAAACAGCATGGTCGTGAACACGCCGGTCAACAGCGTGAAGATGAGCGTGGCGGCGTCAAAGCCAACGTAGTCCAGTGCGATTCGAGTCAGCCCGGCGGTCTGGCCAGCTGTCGCCCGCGCGGGTCCGGACGCGGCGCCGGACAGCACCATGCGCAGATCGGGCAAGAGCGACGCGCCGATCCTGAGAATGAGCCACGCAACGGCAACACCGGCCACCGCTCCGGTCACACCGAGCAATGCGCTCTCCGTCATCTGCTGACGAACGATGCGGAAGCGGCTCGCTCCCAACGCGAGTCGGATGGCGACCTCACGCTGGCTGCCGAGCGCCTTGAACAACGTCAGATTGGCCAGGTTGAGGCAGACGATCAGAAGAACGGAACTGACCGCCGACAGCAGCAGCAGGATCGATCGCCGCACAATCGGATCGACGCGCTGATCATCGAGAGGCATGGCGGTCGCGCTCCAGCCCGGGTTCCTGCCGTCGTGGTATTTCGCGTCCACGGCCTTTCCGACGACGATCGAATCGGCGTTGGCCTGTGCTGATGACACGTCCGGCTTGCGCCGGGCGACGACGGTGTAGGAATGATCGTAAGGATTCTGGAGATCCTCCGCCGCAATCGTCGTGATCGGGACCCACACGTCGGCCGATCCGGTCAACCCACGAAATCCCCTGGGCAGGATTCCGACGATCGTATACGGACTGCCGTTGAGACCAATGGTGCGGCCGATCATTGCTGGATCCCCGCCATAGCGCCGGCTCCAGACGCCGTAACCAAGCATCGCCAATGGCGCGGAACCGCCGGCGCCAGTTTCTTGTGTTGAGAACGTGCGTCCAAGGACAGGACCGATGCCGAGGACATCGAAATAGCTCGGCTCGACGAACTCGCCGCTCAAGCGTTCCGGACTGTCGGTGCCGGTCAGGTTCCAGTTGCCAGCACCGAATGCGGTCATCGATTCGAACGCGCGCTGATTGTCGCGGAACACCTCGTACTTCGGGTACGACCAGATGTTTGGCCGGACGACACCCGGGGAGTCGCGATCGGGAGCGAGCAGATGGACGATCATCAGCCGATCGGGGTCAGCAAACGGCAACGGCCTGAGCAGCACGGCGTTGACCAGCGAGAAGATGGCGACAGTGGCGCCGATGCCCACCGCCAGCATCACGATCGTGGTGACGGCAAACACTCGTGCTTTCATCAGCGATCGCGCCGCGTACGAAAGATCCTGCGCGAATCCCATGCGGGTGCTTCCTTTCGGCTGTGCGATGGTGAGATCGTGGATCGCGTCGGCGACACGGGTGCTCAGGATGCTGATCACTTGCCGCCAATACCACCACCGACCGCGTGGTTTCGAGAGTGGGGTCGAGGCGTGGTTCAGCGATTCCTCGAGGTCGCCGGAGATCGTTTCGAAATCGTCGAGCGGCAGGAACAACCGCAGGAGCGCGCAGGCCAGCCGAGGAGGAGTGACGGCCACGACTATTCCTTGATCGCGCGTAACCGCGCGCCGACGCCACCGGCCATCAGGCGCAGCGATTCATAGACGCGTGCGAGCGCGCGCTCCCCAGCCGGCAGCAGCGTGTAGAGGCGCTTGCGCTTGCCGCCGCGCGCGGGTGTGGGATCGCCGAGTCGCGAGGTCACAAGGCCACGCGTTTCCATTCGGTCGAGCGCCGTATACAGCGCGCCCGCGGAAACCGTCCGCCCGGTGCGCGCCTCGATCTCCTGTCGCAGGCTGACGCCGTACGCGTCTTCGCCGAGACGGAGCATCGCCATCAGGATCAGCTGTTCGAACTCGCCAATAGTGTGCGGCATGATCGATAAAGCTTCGCGTTTTGAATTTCTTCCTTTGCGCTGGGGGCCCACCCCAGCGCCCGCCAGCGCTCGCTCATTCGCTCGCGCCGCTGGCTCGTGGCATCGATCCGCTTGGTCCACGCCCAACGGATTCGCCCAGCCGCCAGCAGCCAGACGCCAGCAGCCAAGTATTACCGCCACTGTAGTTTTAATCAACCCCGGTGTCAAGGTGGCAGCCCGAACAGACTTTCGCGATACAGTGTCGCCACCCGATGCCCCTCATCGATCCAGCCCAGGACAATTCAATAGAGGGCCGCGAGGTTATCGCCCGTGTCATCCGGCGGATCATCCCGTTCGCGTTCATCTGCTACGTCGTTGCCTACATCGACCGGGTGAATGTCGGGTTTGCCGCCTCCGCGCTGCAGCGCGACCTCGGACTCAGTGATGCGCAGTTTGGCCAGGGCGCGGGGCTTTTTTTTATCGGCTACTGCTTCTTCGAGGTGCCGAGCAACCTGATGCTCGATCGCGTCGGCGCGCGCCGGTGGATCGCGCGGATTCTGATCAGCTGGGGCATCGTATCAATGGCCATGGTCCTGGTTCGCGACGTCTGGTCGTTCTATGCGGCGCGTGTCCTTCTGGGTCTGGCGGAGGCCGGGTTCTTTCCGGGCATCATTCTGTACCTGACCTATTGGATTCCCGAGGCCGACCGTGCGCGCACCGGCGCCTTGTTCATGATGGCGGCCCCGGTGTCGATCATCGTCGGGGCACCAGTCTCGGATCGACTGCTCGCGCTCGATGGATTCCTGGGACTGCACGGCTGGCAGTGGTTGTTCCTCCTGGAAGGAGTGCCTGCCGTCGTCCTCGGCGTCTTTGCCCTGCGTGCGCTCACGGACCGACCGTCCGAAGCCCACTGGTTGAGCGATCGCGAACGAGCGTGGCTGACGCAGACAATGGATGCCGAGCAGCGTCGACGGGCCGCGGTTGGCCACACGGCGCTCGTGCGAAGCCTGAGAAGCGGCCGGGTATGGCTGCTCTGCACGGTCTATTTCCTCAACACTCTGGTCACCTACGGGATTTTTCTCTGGTTCCCGAAAATGATGAGCGAGGCCGCCGGCGGCCGACAGAGCTTCAGCATCAGTCTGCTGACCTCGCTGCCGTTCGCGGCAGCGTTGGTTGCGATGTTCTATGTTGGCCGCCATTCCGATCGGACGGGCGAGCGCAAATACCATGTCGCCGCCTGCGCAATGACGGCGGCAACCGGCCTGGTGCTGGCCGTCCTGTTCCGTGACAATCTCTTGCTCTTGGTCTTGAGCTTCACGCTCTCACAGATTGGCCAGCGATCGGTGCAAGGCGTGTTCTGGGCGATTCCACCGATCTTCCTCGGCGGAACCGCCGCGGCCGGATGCATCGGCCTCATCAACGCGCTCGGCAACCTGGGCGGATACGTGGGGCCTTCAGTTATGGGCGCCTTGCGACAATCGACGGGAACCTACAGCCAGGGATTGCTGGTGCTGGCGCTTGCCTTGGTGATCGAGAGCGCGGTCGTCGCGAGCCTGCGTTTGCCGAAACCGGGATCCGTGGTGCGAGATCGGTGATGCTAACTCGCAATTCGCGATTCGCGTTCGCGGTTCGCGAACGACCCGCCTTGGCACCGTGCGATCGACGGGTGCTTCGGCGAGGCAAGGCGACGCGAGAGAAGACGCGAGCGGGCGCAGCGTAGCGAGCCGCGCGAACGGCGCGAGCCGACGCCCTTCGACTTCGCTCAGGGCGTGGTGAGCGTAGTCGAACCACGAAGCGGCTCGCGAGAGAGCGTGTCCGGGAGTCCGAGGGGCCGAAGCCCCTCGGAGTGATTAGAGGGATTAGAGGGATTAGGGATTCAAAACATGACGACCCGCCGAGATCCGGCTTCGTTGCGAAGCTACCGCTGGTTCGGCCCCGACACGCTGCGCTCGTTCGGCCACCGATCGCGCGCCAAGCAATCGGGCTTCACCATGGACGACATGACCGGCAAACCGGTGATCGCGATCCTGAACACGTGGAGCGATGCCAACCCGTGTCATGCGCACTTCCGGATGCGCGCCGAGGAAGTCAAACGCGGCATCTGGCAGGCCGGCGGATTCCCGATGGAAATCCCGCTGTTGACCCTTGGCGAAGTGTTCATGAAACCGACCACGATGCTCTATCGGAATCTGGTTGCCATGGACGCGGAAGAAGCGTTGCGATCGTACCCGGTCGACGGCGTTGTGCTGATGGGCGGCTGCGACAAAACGGTGCCGGCGCTCGTCATGGGGGCAACCAGTGCGAATCTGCCGGCCTTGTTCGTCCCGGCGGGCCCGATGCTCCGCGGCAACTGGCGGGGGCAGTTTCTCGGCTCCGGAAGCGACGTGTGGAAGTACTGGGCCGAGCGGCGCGCGGGGACGATCGACGAATGCAGCTGGCGGGAGATGGAAGACGGAATCGCGCGATCCTTTGGGACCTGCATGACGATGGGCACGGCGTCGACGATGACGTCGGCGGTTGAGGCGCTCGGTCTGATGCTCCCAGGCGCATCGTCGATTCCAGCGGCGGATTCGGCGCACGCCCGAATGGCGAGCGCCAGCGGTCGGCGGATCGTCGAGATGGTGTGGGAGGATCTCAAGCCGCGAAACATTCTGACTACACCCGCGTTCGAGAACGCGGTCACGGCGGCAATGGCGCTCGGCGGCTCGACGAACGCGATCATTCATCTGATCGCCATGGCGGGCCGCGCGGGGGCGACGCTCGATCTCGATCGATTCGACGCGCTGTCTCGCCGAACTCCGCTGCTTGGCAATATCCGCCCCAGCGGTCAGTTCCTGATGGAGGACTTCTTCTACGCGGGCGGCCTGCGCGGAACGCTCTGGCGTCTCCGCGATCTGCTGCACACCGATTGCCTCACGGTCAATGGGTGCAGCCTCGGCGAAAACATCGCCGACGCGCCCGTCAGCAACGACGACGTAATTGCGCCGCGCGAGCGGCCGCTCGGCCCGGAAGGGGGCGTGGCGGTGCTTCGCGGCAACCTCGCGCCGCGTGGCGCCGTGATCAAACACACCGCCGCGGAGCGTCGTCTTCTCACGCACGCCGGCCCGGCGGTCGTGTTCCGCAATTACGATGACCTGGCGGCACGAATCGACGATCCGGGATTGCCTGTCACTGCAGATTCCGTTCTCGTGCTGCAAAATGCCGGACCGCTTGGCGGGCCGGGAATGCCAGAGTGGGGCATGCTGCCGATCCCGAAGAAGCTGCTCGCCCAGGGGGTGCGCGACATGGTCCGCATTTCCGACGCGCGCATGAGCGGAACCGCGTACGGCGCGTGCGTGCTGCACGTCGCACCCGAGTCTTTCGTGGGCGGACCGCTGGCGCTCGTGCGCGACGGAGATGTGATCGAACTGGACGTCCCCGCCCGCCGCCTCGAGCTTCGGGTCAACGACGCCGAGATCGCGAGACGCCGCGCCGGCTGGACCGCGCCTGAGCCGCTGTATCCGCGTGGATTCGGCCGGCTCTACTCGCAGCACGTGACGCAGGCCGATCGTGGCTGCGATTTCGATTTCCTGGAAGGCACGGCGCCGATTGCGGAGCCGCAGATTTATTGATTGGCTCTGTCAGCATTTCTTACCTTTGCGCTGGGGCCCCACCCCCAGCGCCTGCCAGCGCTCGCCCTCGGCTCGCGCCGCTGGCTCGTGGCAACGATCCGCTTAGTCCGCACGCGACTGTTCGCCCATCGGATTACCTAAGATAAGCTCTTCGCCGAGTGCCTCCGCCCAGTCCAGCAACACTCCTTCTCATCGCCGCTCTAGGCGTCGCCCTCGTGGTGCTGCTCATCACGTGGGTGCGTGTTCCGGCATTTCTCTCGCTCGCGATCGGCTCGCTCGTTGTCGGCCTCGCGGCGCGGATGCCGCTTGCGGACATTCCGCGCGCGTTTCAAGGTGGCATGGGAGACACGCTCGGATCGATCGCGATGGTGATTGGGCTCGGCACGGTCATCGGCAAACTGCTGGCTGAGTCCGGCGGAGCGTTGGTCGTGTCGAACGCGCTCGCCAGGGCGCTGGGAGAGCGCCGGCTCGACTGGGCGCTGATGTTGTCGGCCCTGATTATCGGGCTGCCGGTGTTCTTCCAGGTCGGCCTCGTGCTGCTGGCACCGGTCCTGTTCACGGCGCAGCGGCAAACGCGGACCCCCCTGCTCCGGCTCGGCCTGCCGCTGGTTGCCGGCCTTTCGGCAGCACATGGGTTGGTGCCGCCGCATCCTGGTCCGATCGCCGCGCTCGAGCGCATCGGCGCCGATCCTGGCCGCACGCTTTTCTATTCGCTGATCCTGGCGCTTCCGCTATCAATCATTTCGGGTCCGTTGTACACGAAGTACATCTGCCGGCGCGTTGAAGTGGAGCCTGGTCCAATCGCGGAACAGTTCACCAAGGTTGCGATGCCCGCTCGTACGCCGTCCCTCGGTATCACGCTGGTGACCATGCTGATGCCCGTGCTGTTGATGCTGCTCGCATCCGCGGCGCAAATCGCGATGCCGGATGGGTCGACGCGCCGCGCCATCGGATTCGTCGGCAGCCCGCTCGTGGCCATGATGGTGGCGACGATTGTCGCGTTCGTGACGTTCGGCCGGTCGTGCGGATTCAGCCGTGTCCGGCTGCTGGAGTTCGCCGAGCAGTCGCTGCCGCCAATTGCCGGCGTGCTGCTCGTGGTCGGTGCCGGAGGGGGCTTCGGTCGAGTGCTCGTGACCGCGCACGTCGATACCGCGATCGCCCAGGCCATGGGCGGCCTGCAGTTGTCGCCATTGGTGATGGGTTGGGTGATTGCGGCACTGCTGCGGCTGTCGGTCGGCTCAGCGACCGTGTCGTGCATCACGGCGGCCAGCATCATGGCCCCGCTCCTCGCTGGCATGCCGGGGGTGAACAAGGAACTGCTTGTCGTCTCGATCGGCGCCGGGTCGCTTATTGCATCGCACGTCAACGACGGCGGGTTCTGGCTCGTGAAGGAGTACCTGAACATGAGCGTGCCGCAGACGCTGGCGACGTGGACGATTATCGAGACGATCGTGTCGGTTGTCGGACTCCTCGGTGTCCTCTTGCTCGGAGTCCTCCTCTAACGCGAAGGTTCTACATGGTTCCACAGGGTTCTACCAGGTTGATGGAACCCTGCGGAACCTAGAACGAACCCCGCAGAACCTTGTGGAACCTCGTGGAACCCTGTAGAACCCAAAGTCTATGCTGATTGTTGACGCCCATCTAGAC
>JBKPNQ010000171.1:0-12731 GCA_046732715.1 Acidobacteriota bacterium
CTGGAGCGCCGATGTCTGACTCTTCCAACCGGGGCATCGGCAGGCTGATGGCGACAAACGCTCGCCGGCTCGCCCACGCCAACCCCAGTCCCAGTGCACTGCCGAGAATCGCGAGCAGCGCGCTTTCAGTGAGCAGTTGCCGCCCGAGTCTCAATGGTCGTGCGCCGAGCGCGAACCTCGTTGCGAACTCGTGGCGCCGGGACATCGCGCGCGCCAGCACGAGGCTCGTCACATTCACGCACGCGACGAGCAGCAGGCACGACACCGCGGCGAGAAACGCGAGCAGCGGTGCTCTGACGCTCCCGACAACCTGATCCCGAAGGCGCACGACCTGCAGGGCCGGCTTCCCGGATGCGAGGTGTGCCGGCAGATCGTAGACGAGGTGCGGCGTCAGCGCGGCGACCTGCGCGCGCGCAGCGTCCAGGCTTGCGCCTGGTCCGATCCGGGCGAAGACGCTCAGGTTGAAGATCCCGTGGCTCCTGTCGTCACTCAGCACATCGGCATCAAGCGAAGCCCACCCCGGGGCCTCCGGGTTGGATCCCGTCGGATACTGGAAGGCTCCCGGCGTCAAAACGCCCACGATCGTCACAGACTTCTTCTGGCCCGAACCGAGAGATCGATTCACGGTACGCCCAACGACGCCAGAGTCCCGCCCGTAGAGCGAGTTCCACATGCCGTAGCTGAGGACGACGACAGGCGTGGCTCCTGGCCGCTCGTCCTGTTCATCCGGCAGGCGGCCGAGCACAGTGGACGCGCCAAAGATGTTGAATAGCGACGAGGACGCCATCATCGAGGTCTTGAACGACGGCCCCACCCCACCAATGCTTGTGGCCGACGGCAGCGTCAGTCGAAGCGGACCCTGTTCGGATGCGAGCGCGTCGTAACGCATCCCGCCAATCAGGTCGAACGCCGGGACATGCTCCCGTAGCGTGAGCAGATCGCGCTGCGACACCGGCCACAGTCCTCGCGCCGTCCTGTCACTCTCGACCGTCCACCCGATTCGTACCACTCGCTCCGATTCCGGGAACGCCAACGGGCGCAGGACGACGGCGTAGACGACGCAGAAGATGCTGGTGCTGGCGGCGATACCCAGGGCAAGCGTGAGAATGGCGGTG
Organism: Acidobacteriota bacterium; assembly: GCA_046732715.1. Classification (GTDB taxonomy): domain Bacteria; phylum Acidobacteriota; class Vicinamibacteria; order Vicinamibacterales; family 2-12-FULL-66-21; genus JALZOC01. The sequence goes on from JBKPNQ010000171.1 coordinate 1,116, forward strand.
GCGGCGAAACCGGGATTGCGGGTCAGGTGTCTGGCGCCGACGCGCACGTCCTGCCGCAGAACATCCCAGTGTTGACGCGGAGCGGTGCGGGCGACGTCCGCAGCCGTGCGGAGGCAGAAGCCAACCGTTTCCGTGAGACTTCGGCGGGAGCGTACGTCCTGGTGTTCGTCGGAAAACGTCTGTGCCATGTCCCGTCCGAACTCGGCGCGGAACTCATAGGGGAGCAGACGCAGCAGCGCGCGATAGGTGCGCTCGACTCTCGAGCGCGAGCCAGGAGAAGAGCTGTCACGCGACATCGCGATTCTCCACTACGTTCAGGCCGGGCGGGTTCTCCCGAAGAGGCGAGTCGATCGAGCCAGGGCGGTCGCTCGTTCGAGCCGCTCGACTTCAGCGCGCGCGACCCTCCGGCCGAGCGGTGTGAGGCGGTAGTACCGTCTCCGCTGATCGTCACTGGCCGCGCCGGTCCCCTGCACTTCCGCAACCAACTCGTCATCGAGCAGGCGCTTGAGGATGGCGTACAGCGTCCCCGCCCCGAGCCGCTCGGCGCCCTCCGTGCGCTCGGCGACATCTTTGATGATCGCGTAGCCATGGCGCTCGCCGTCCCCCAGCGACACCATCACGTGAAAGACGGCAGGGGAGAGCGGCAAATAGGCGGTCAGATCGTCTTCTGGGGAAGCCACCATCACGTTCCGGTCGCAAGTATAGCGTACCGCGGTATAGCGTCAAGCGCTATTGTCAGGATTTCCGTCTTCCGATTCGTCACGGCCGGGCCGCTCGGGTACCGGTTATCGCCTTAACGCCGTACCGGAATGCACCACAGTGGAAACGTCTTCGATTGCGGTTCGGCGATCGTCACCGAGCCAACTTCGAGGACGGCCGTTCTGCAGACCTCAACACTGTCGTCGGGGACAACGAACGTGCTGGAGAGGAGGAAGAAGTCCCCGCCCTTCGCCACCATGACCGGAGGGGCGACGGTCCGAGCCTGATCACTAATCCTGAGGCTCAGGCGGCCGTTCTCCGCGGACGTGACCGAGTAGTAGCCCTGCAACCACATGGTCACGGTACTTCCCGGCGTGAAGTCGCCCTGATGTGCCTGACCCGAGTCGATGCGCAGCGCATCCTCCGCGGTCACGACAAGAGCGACATCGGCTTTTCGATCGCGATACGACGCTGAGACCGTTGCCTGTCCCGACGACGGTCCGCTGACAACGCCCAGCGCATCGACGACGACGACGTCAGGATGGCTGGACGACCACGTCGCGTCAAACGACACGAGAGGCGCCTGCCCCGATCGCAGGCGGGCCATCGCCACGCACGCCCCCTTTGCCCGATCAACAGCGACGTTGGACCGGACACTTCGACGGCGAGGACGTCCGCGCCGCTCGTCGTCGCCCCGCCGCTCGGAGACGTCGGCGCCGCGGCTCCGCATGATGCGACGCCGATCGCGGCAATGACACCGACAAGTGCGCAGACTTACACGCTGGCATCGTCACTGGTGCTCGTTCAACGCTTCCAGCGCCTTCGCCAGATCCAGGCGATTGCGACAATCATGACGAGAATCGCGCCGCCGAACTTCGCGACCGTGCGCTCAGGGTACATGCCGGCGCGATGGAAATCTTGCAACGCGAGCCAGGGATGCGACGCCAACCGTGCGTTCGCGCGGTTGATGTAGGCGTAGCGGAAGTCGGGCTTCAACTCGATGGCGCGATCGAAGTCGGGTACCGACTTCGCCGTCCCGTAACCATGTGACATATAGGCAACGCCGCGGCTGTTGTACGCCTTTGGGTAGTTGGGTCGCAGTGCTATCGCGCGTGTGAAGTCGGCGATCGCGCGCTCGCCATCTCCTTTCAGATAATAGGCAAAGCCCCGGTCGTTGTAGGCCTCGGCATAGTCGGGCTTCAATTCGATCGCAGTGGTGTAGTCGGCGATCGCTCGATCGTACTCGTGGGCGCTGGACGAGGCCTCGCCGCGTTTCAAGTAGAAGTCGGGGCCACTCGGCGATTGTGCCGGGGTGCTGGCGGGAGGCGACGGACCGGGCGCGTGAGCGTGGACCGCGACGATTCCGAACGCAGCCACCAAGAGTAGCCTCAGGTTCCATACCTCCGTTCAAGCGCGGACGCGAGCACGTCGAACCGCATCCGGCTGCCGTGTCGACTTCGCCGCGAGCGCGTCATGATCGCATCACGTGGTCACCGGTGCAACGCCTCGTTGACCGCATCAGGCGGTCACCGCGGCGTCCGTGAGGTGATGACTGTCCTCTTCTCTGCTCGAAGCTGACACGAAGCTGACCGGTTCTTGACAGCGCCGCGCAAATGCGCGCAGACTCCCCACGCTTCGTAGCCGTTTCATCATTCTGGTGGAGCGCAGCGCAAACCAACCTGACCGGGAGGTGGCTGTGATTACTTACACAGGATTGGTGCGATCGTGTCTTCGTCTGCTCTTCGTCGTGCTCGGAATGTGGGCCGGCGCATCTGGCCGTGCCGAAGCCCAGCTTCTGTATGGCAGTATCGTTGGCGCCGTCGTTGACGCTCAGGGAGGAGCCGTTCCCGGCGCGAGGGTCATCATCGTCAACAAGGACACCAACTTGAGCCGCGAGACGATGACTGACACACAGGGCGGCTACTCGTTCACGAACGTTCAGGCCGGCCCGTATGACGTCAAGGTGACGCTCGAGGGCTTCAAGGAGGCGATCCAATCTCGCGTTCCTGTCACCGTCGGTCAAATCAGCCGCGTTGACCTGACGCTGACAGTGGGGGCTCTGACGGAGAGCGTCACGGTGCAATCAGCCGCGGAGCTCCTGCAAACCGACAAGGCAGACGTGCACACTGAGCTCAAGTCCACCGAGATCACGAATCTCCCGCTCAATCAATTCCGAAACTATCAGGCGCTGGTGGTCCTCGTGCCCGGCTCGATGCCGGCGACGCTTCCCAATGCCGAGACCGACACGCCGGAACGGTCGTTGAACGTTCCGGTCAATGGACAGGAAGGAGCGGCCAATACGACGCTGACCGATGGAACGCGCAACGTCAACGTCGGGCTGCCGCATCACAACATCTACATCCCGCCGGCAGAGACCATCGAGTCGGTGAATATCACGACCGGAAGCATGGATGCCGAGGAGGGGATGGCGGCGGGCGCCGCAATTACCGTCATCACGAAGTCAGGCACGAACAACTTCCGTGGATCGGCGTTCGAGTTCTTCAACAACGAGAAGCTCAACGCTAAACCGTACTACTTCGGACGCGGCGCGGTCCCGCAGAAGCTGCCGATTGAACGGCAGACATTCGGCGGCACGTTCGGCGGACCGATTCGACACAATCAATTGTTCTTCTTCGGCTCGTACGAGGGTTACCGCGGCAAACAGGACGTGTTTAATTTCTTCAACGTGCCAAATGCGGCGTTGCGGAACGGTGATTTCAGCAATGCCCTGAACACGAATCTCACCGTCCAGCGCATCTACGATCCGTTTACCGGAGACATGGCCACGGGAACCGGACGACTACAGTTCGAGAACAACATGATCCCAGCCGAGCGGATCAATGCAATCTCGAAAAAGTTGCTGGCGCTCTACCCACTGCCGAACGTCGAAGGGACCGGGGCCGGCGGATTCACCCAGAATTACAGGACGATCCGCCACAACAGGACGGACCGTGACAATTACGATCTGAAAGTCAATTGGAACCGGACGCCAGCGCATCAGCTCTGGGGCAAGTACAGCCGCATGAATGCGCTGGTGGATGATCTCTTCAATTTCCCGCTGGGCCAGGGCGACAGCGACGGTGGCGACACCAGAGTGAATCTCATCACCGGAGGACAGACCTGGTCGTTCGGCAAGAGCCTCCTCCTCGATAGTGCCTTCGGCGTATCGATGTTCGATCAGTTCTGCAGCGCGGCCGACTTTGTGTTGGGGAACATGGGTCTGGATTTAGGTATCCCCGGCACGAACGACCAGAACCGCGGCGATCCGCGCTACGCGGGCATGCCCCAATATACGACCGGCTTCACCACGCTCGGCAACTCACCGACCTGGACCCCGACCTATCGCGACGAGGGAACCGTGTCCTTCAGTACCAACGTCACGAAGGTGCAGGGTCGGCACGATTTCAGAGCGGGCTATCGTGTGGATTATCTCCATCTCGACAACTGGCAGCCCGAGCGAGCGAATCCCCGCGGCCGATTCGACTTCGCGACCAACTCCACCCGAACGTTTGGAACCGGTTCGCAGACCGGCAACTTCTACAACCAGTACGCCGCGTTTCTGCTCGGCCTCGTTGGCACGGCCAGCAAGAGCTACCAGTACGAACTGTTTACCGGACGCGAGTGGCAGCATGCGATGTTCTTTCGCGACCGATGGACGGTGAAGCCGCAGCTGACGCTCGACCTCGGTGTTCGGTGGGAGTACTACCCGATCATGCACCGCGTCGATCGACAGATCGAAATGATGGATCGCCAGACACTCGACGTGCTGATCGGCGGTGTCGGTGGGAATCCGCAGAACATGGGGCTCGTCGCGCCGAAGGACGGCTTCACCCCTCGGGTCGGCGCCGTCTATCGGCTGAACGACAAGACGGTTGTGCGCGCTGGCTACGGCGCGACGCTCGAAGCGCGGGGCATGTCTGCGCAGGAAGCGTTCCGCGGCGATTTCAGTTATCCGCTGGTGCTGAACGCGAGCTTCCCTCCCGCGCCAGGTACATCGACCTTCGGGTGGTACGGAACGATCAATCAGGGTATTCCACTTCTCGTCGGACCTGACCTGAGCACCGGACGCATGCATCTGCCGAATTCCTACGGCATGCAGACCGCGATCCCCGAATCGACGCATCGGGGCCGCACCCATTCGTGGAACGTCGCGTTCGAGCGCCGGATCCCTTTGAACGTCTCGGTTGATGTCGCCTACGTCGGAAACAAGCTGGTCGGCGGTCTGCCGCCCGCCGAAGGTCAGACCATCAACATCAATAACGTGCAGCACATCGGCGGTGGTGACACCGACCGTCCGTACTTCCAGTCGTTCGGACGTACCAACGACATCGAGATCTACTCGCCATTTCGCCGGACGGAGTACAACGCGTTACAGGTAGGAATCACCAGGCCGTTTGTTAACGGTCTCCTGCTGAAGGGGCACTACACGCTGAGCCGATCGATGGCGCTGCGAACCGACTACGAAGTGCCCACGCCCGACGTCCAGGCACGTAACTGGGCCCTCGCCAACAGCGATCGCACCCATATCTTCCAGATGGCGGCCGTCTATCAGCTACCCTGGCGCAGTGAAAACAGCCAAGGTATCGCGCGAGCACTGATCAACGATTGGCAGATCAACGGCATCGTCGCAGGGTTTAGCGGCGCGCCGTTCACGGTGACCGGCGACGGGACGACGTTGAACACGCCGGGAAATCTCCAGACCGGAGACCTGGTCGGCCCGGTGACGAAAGTCGGCCAGATCGGCGCGGCCGGTCCGTACTACGACCCCGCCGCGTGGGTCCAACCCGAAGGCGTTCGCTTCGGGACGACAGGGCCGAATCAGTTCCGCGGACCGGGCGGCTGGAACCTCGACCTGTCGCTCTTCCGTTCGTTCCCTCTCGGCGGGAGCCATCGAATCGAGGCCCGTGTCGAAGCGACGAACGTGACGAACACATTCAAGTTCGCCAATCCGACAGGCAACGTGAACAGCGGCGATTTCATGCGCATCTTCGCATTGAATACGTCATACGCCGAGCGGCAGGTACGGCTCGCGCTTCGATACAGCTTCTGAACATGTTGTCGTGATGCAAGAGAAGAGAGAAAGGAGCGTTCCTTTCTCTCTTCAGCGCAGGACGTTCCTCAAGACCATGTCGAGTAAATCAACAACCGAGGACGCTTTGTCAGACGGCGCTCGACTTCGGGACAGCGATGTACCGATTGATGACGTACTGGAGATAGAAAATCTGGAAGAAGAAAGTCATCACCCCAGACAGCTTCACCGAGTCGACGAACAGCGGGTTGGGGACGTCGTCGCCGGGACCGGCCAAATGGTCTTCCAGGATGTCTTTGGTGAAGAAGCTTTGGACCAGCATCAAAATGTTGATACCCAGTTGAAGGAGATTGAATAGCAGGCTCGCCTCTCCGCCGGTCACCTGCCCGCGCGGCCTGAGAGCGGCTGCGAAACCGACCATGAACTGAAAGACAAACCAGGCAGTGAACACCGCGAACGGCCACAATCGAAGCTTTCTCGGTGAGTCCAACCGGTTGAGCGCAGGCCGACGACGCAAGAACCAGATTGGATAGTACAACCCGATTGTTACGAGCGTGAGCACGATCATCAGGAGAACGCTGCGTCGCTTGAGACCGGTTGGCGAAACATCGCCAACCGCTGCTTTCGGTGGTGCATATGGATTCATCTCCATCGGATTCCTCCAGACGCTTCGCGTTCACCGGGCCGTATGATCTCACCCGCGGCGGTTTGACACAACGCGGGCCCGCCGCGTCGGTCAGCGTCTCTGACGATGACCTGCGCGGCGACCGATGCCATGCAGCTCGCAAGATTGTCGGTGGCGGCGACGGTGTCGGTCGCTGACAAGGACAGCGCTGCCTACGATGCATCGTGATGAGCTCGTCAGCGGGAAGCCTGCTCGATCCATTCCGGGACAGTAGGTTCGCCGGCGAAGATCGTACCGCGCTTGCCATCCGTCATCGCCCAGCGGTGCAGCCAGGTGACACCGGCGGGACCATAGTATGCATCTCGGTGCCGATACGCCGGGTCTTCGAGCGCGCGATCGAGGGAAATGAATCGATAGCCGCGCGCCCGGAACATCGAGGCGAGCCGGTCCAGACTCGCGGCATTGAGCACGCTGGCGTGAATCAGAAGAGTCTGCCGCACCTCGCGGCCGACGATGGCGACGGATTGCTGCTCGTAGTACGCCGTGACCGCTTCCATGTAGGAGATGTACGCGTCGGCAATGCTCGCTTGCGTCTTCGCATTGTGCTGCGCGCCTGCCCGATCGTAGGCGGCGGCGAAGACGTAGTCGTAGTTGTCGATTGTGATCGGCGCGATGGTGTAGCCGTGTCGCCTGAGAAATGTCTCGAACTGCTGCCGCTCAGGCACCGAACGTCCGGTGTGTAAGAACGGATGACGAAAATAACGAATTCTCTTTCCGCGCTCCCGCAGCAGCTGCCCGGTGATCTTCTCGCCGTCGAGCACCTGCCGCTCGTAGACGTCGAGCGCTGTCGAGTGAAAGTCCACGTGGGCGAACGTGTGGTTCCCGAGCTCGAACCCGGCGTCGAGCCATTGTCGCAGCAATGCAATCCGCCGCGGATCCACCTGCCCGTCGCTGCGCAGTTTCCCCTCGTTCACGAAACCAATCGCCGGCACCTGGTTGCGCGTGAGCGCCGCCAGAAGCGTCGTGGTTGTGTGCTCGGCGGCGTCGAGATCATTCCCGAGGACCGATACCGTCGGGAGATCGTCGATGGTGACTGCGACATCGCGCGAGGCGGTGGTCGGCGTCAGCGCCGTCGCAAGCAGTGCCACCAGGCAGACGCGCAAGATGATCAACACAGTCAAGATACGTTACCGACCGAAACGCTCTGCGCGCCGGCCGGAAGCGTCACGAAGCCACCAGTGCCGCTGCCGTGAAACGGAAACAGAGAGGAATAGATCATCGTGCTCTCCGAGAAATTGCACCGACACTCCCCGCGAACACGTCATGGACAATTCGCCGACACTCCGAATCCAGCTTAACAGAAGACCTCGAGAAGACTCCTCGGCGATGTGTTGAAGGCCGTCAATGTGCGTTACCATCGCCCGCGTCTGCGAGCAGCCGTCCAATGCGCGTGATCGCGATCCGTCTGGCCGCCCTGTCGATTCTTTCGTGTCTCGCGATCGCCGCGGTCGCGGGACCGCCTCCGGTCCCACCCGTAAAGCCAGGGCTCTGGGAAACCAGAATGTCCGCGCTCGACGCCAGCGGCCATGAAACACCGCTTCCGGAACAGGCGGCCCTGTCCAAACTGCCGCCCGCGGCCAAGCACGCATGGCCGAGACATTGAAGGCGCACGTGCACACGACGGCATCGATGACCGCATGGGATGCCGCCATGGCGCAATCGTCGCGCAACGGCATCCAACTCGACGCCGGCCACTACGTCGCGGGCATCGGTGGGGATCCGGTGGCGTTCATCGAGAGACACCATGCGCGCATCTACAGCATGCACCTGAAGGATCGCAAAAAGGTTTGCCACGACGGCTCCGAAAACATGCCGTGGGGTCAGGGCGACACGCCGCTCCGCGCGATCCTTCAGACCCTGAAGAAGAATCACTGGGCGATTCCGGCAGGTATCGAGTTCGAATACAACGTGCCAGCCGGCTCGACCTGGGAGGCCGAGATCGCCAAGTGCGTCCAGTACGCACGCGACGCACTGGCCTGAACCTCACTGAACTCGGCCACGCGATCAGCGCGTAAAGTTGACCGTGACCGTCACAAGAACCGGCACCGGTACGCCGTTCAACAGGGATGGCAAGTACTCCCACTGCTTGACTGCGTCGAGTGCGGCCTGATCGAGCATCGGAATGGACTTGACGACCTTCGCGTCAATGACTTTGCCATCGGTTCCAATCGTCGCTTCAATCGTGACCGCGCCGGTGATATGCGCCGACTGCGCCAGCGCCGGATATACCGGTGGGACGTCCTTGATCTTCTTCGGTGGCATGATCCGCCCGCCGGGGCGAACGGCCGCCGCCTTGGCTTTCGCCCTGGCCGCGGCCTGAGCTTTCTCTTGTGCCGCGGCAGCGTCGGCCTTCTCCTTTCCGGCGATCGCATCAGCCGCGGCCTTGTCGCCCGCCGCCTTCGCCGCGAGAGCCAGTTCCTTGGTCTTGTCGTACGACTTGAACGTCTTGCCTTCCTGAGCCTTCAGCTCGGCGTCGAGCGCTGTCCGCGCATCCAGCGCAGCCTTGAGGGACTCGGCGGCATACTGATCCGCGCCCGCGGTCGCCGCCTTGTCAACAGCGGCCTTCGCCGCATCCACGTCCGCGGTGGGCGGCGAGGCACACCCCGTGACAACGATCGCGAGCCCGAGAGACATCACCAGGAGTCTGAGAGTCGCACGCATAATGTGTGTCCTCCTCCACGCTTCGCCGTTTCACGATTACTGAAGGCCGCCGCGGACGGACGTAATCCGTTGCGTATTGAAACCGAGCCAGTGCATGCGCCCGACGTAACGTGCGTGCTCCACCTTAATGCAGCGGTCCATGATCACTGAAACGCCTCCGGCCTCGGCGATCCGGGCGCCCGCCTCGTTGATGACGCCGAACTGGCACCAGACAGTCCCGGCCTGAACCGTCACCGCTTCCTCGGCGATCGCGGGAAGGGCATCCGGTGCACGGAAGACGTTCACGACGTCGATCGGCACCGGTACGTCGACCAGGCTCTTGAAGCTCTTCTCCCCGAGAATCTCGGGCTCGCGCGGGTTCACCGGGATGACCCGGTAGCCGTGCCGCCGCAAGTAGTAGCCCACGAAATAACTCGCGCGCAGCTCGTTCTTCGACAGCCCTACGATCGCAATGGTCTTCGCGTTGTACAGCACGCGTTGGATCGTCAGCGGATCCTGGTAACGCGCGAGATCGAACGTGGTGGAATCGGTCATGCGGTGGCAACTCCGTTGGCCGCGCCGGCGGCCGCCCGGGCGAATCCCTGCTCGAGATCCCAGATCAAATCGTCGACGGATTCAGTGCCGACGGAAAGACGAATGGTTCCGGGACCGACACCGGCCGCCGTGAGCTCATCGTCGTTCAGCTGGCGATGCGTCGTGCTCGCGGGGTGAATGATCAGGCTCTTCGAATCGCCGACGTTGGCCAGGTGCGACCAGAGGGTGACGCCACGAATGAAATCCTGTCCTGCGGCTCGTCCGCCCCGGCAGTCGAATGAAAACACGGCCCCGGCGCCCCGTGGCAGGTACTTGCCAACCATCTGTCGATACCGGCTCGTCGGCAGGCCGGGGTAGGTCACGTTCGACGCGAGCGTGTGCCGATCGAGGTAGTTCGCAACGGTGAGGCTGTTCTCGACGTGGCGGGCCATCCGGAGGGACAACGTTTCGAGTCCCTGCAGAAACAGGAACGCGTTGAACGGGCTCATCGCCGCCCCAAGATCCCGCAGCGTCTCAGCGCGCAGCTTCATGACGTAGCCATAGGTGCCGAACGTTTCATGAAACTGCAGCCCGTGATACGCGGGCGACGGATCGGCGATCACCGGAAACCGTCCGTTCGACCAGTTGAACGCCCCGGAGTCCACGACAACCCCGCCGATGCTCGTGCCATGGCCACCGATGAATTTCGTTGCCGAGTGCACGACGATGTCGGCCCCCCATTCGATCGGACGGCAGAGGTACGGCGTGGCGAACGTGTTATCGACGATCAGCGGGATCTGATGGGCGTGCGCGATCGAGGCCACCGCTTCGATATCGAGCACATTGCCCGCAGGGTTGCCGATCGTTTCCCCGTAGAGCACCTTCGTGTTCTCACGAATCGCGCCCCGCCATGCGGCCTGATCGTCAGGATCGACCCAGGTGAGCCCGACGTTCATCTTGCGCAGCAGGTGTTTGAACTGGTTCACCGTCCCGCCATAGAGCGCCGCTGACGACACCACGTGATCGCCGGGCTGCAACAGCGTGAAGAGTGCCGCCGCCTGCGCCGCGATTCCGCTGGCGAACGCGACCGCGCCGCAGCCACCCTCGAGATTCGCCATGCGCTCCTCGAACGCAGCCACGGTCGGGTTCATGATTCGCGAGTAGGTGTTGCCGAACTCCTGAAGATTGAAGTACGCCGCGGCGGACTCAGGATCCTCGAAGACGTAGCTGGTCGTCTGGTAGATCGGCACCGCCCGGGCGCCGGTGTTCGGGTCGGGCCGCTGGCCTGCGTGCACCTGACGCGTTTCGAATCCAAACTGACGGGGTTGTTCTGTGCGAGACGTGCGTTCCATGATCTCCTTGTCTGCGCGAGGCGCGCTCTATACGGCGTACCTGGCGAGAAACTGCTGTACCATCGGCGTCTGCCGGGCTTCCTCCAGCAAGAAGCAGTCGTGGCCGTAAGGCGCCTCGATGACGTGAAGCTCGACATCCTTCCCGCGCGTTCGAAGGGCCGCGGCCAGTTCCTCGGAACCGGCCGGCGGATACAGCCAATCGGAACTGAATGCGATCAGCAGCGTTCGCGCGGACACGTTTCGCACGGCATCAACCAGGGCGCCGTTGCCGTATTGTCGCGCGAGGTCGAAGTAGGTCAGCGCGCGCGACGTATAAAGATAGGTGTTGGCGTCGAACCGCCTGACGAACGAGTCTGCCTGATACCGGAGATAGTTCTCGACCTGGAACTCCGGCTCAGTGAGGGTGTAGCGAATCTCCTCAGCGAACTGCAGCTGCCGCCCGAACTTTGAGCCCAGCGATTGCGCTGACAGATAGGTGATGTGGCCAACCATTCGCGCGATGCCCATCCCTGCGTCCGGCTTTCGCCCGGTGCCGTAGTAATGTCCACCCTGCCAGTCCGGATCCGCCATGATTGCGTTGCGGGCGATCGCGTTCCATGCGATCCCCTGCGGCTGAATCGCATGGGTGCTCGCAATCGCGACGATCGAGTCGACCTGGTCTGGATAGAGAATGGCCC
>JBKPNQ010000172.1:0-9058 GCA_046732715.1 Acidobacteriota bacterium
GTCCGAGGGGCGAAGCCCCGAGTACGAAGACGCGGCGAGCGAGCGCCGCGAAGCGAGCCACGCGACCGGAGCGAGCCGGCGAAGCGGCTCGCGAGAGCGCGTGTGGGGGAGTCCGAGGGGCGAAGCCCCTCGGAATGAATAATGTCGAGCCCGCTCGCCCGGCTGGGTTGGAATGAGAGATTGCGACAGGCCTTCGCCGCGCACGCATCCGAGGATGCGGTGCCGGCGCGGGTCGTGCTCGAACACACCCACATCTACCGCGTCATGAGCGAAGCGGGAGAATCGCTGGCGCGGGTATCTGGCCGGCTGCGTCACCATGCCGCGACGCGTGCAGACTTCCCGGCGATCGGCGATTGGGTCGTCCTGGCGCCCTCCAGAGACTCCGGCGATGCCCGCATCGTCGCCGTGCTTCCTCGCCACAGCCGCTTTTCCAGGCGTGCCGCCGGCGATGCAACGGAGGAGCAGGTGGTTGCCGCCAACGTCGATACCGTCTTTCTCGTCACCGGGCTCGACGGCGATTTCAACCTGCGCCGGATCGAACGATACCTTCTCGTGGCCTCGGACAGCGGCGCGTCACCGGTGATCGTGCTGAACAAGGCGGATGTGCCGGCAGACGCGGCGTCGATGGCAGCGGAGGTGCGAGCCATGGCTGGTGCGGTTCCCGTGCACGTCATCTCCTGCCAGGTGGCCGGTGACGTCGATGTCCTCAAGCAGTATCTTGGTCCTGGACAGACGGCGGCGCTGCTCGGAATGTCGGGCGTCGGCAAGTCCACGATTGTGAATCGACTGATCGGTCATGATCTGTTGCGAACGCGTGAAGTGCGTGAGTGGGACAATCGCGGGCGCCACACGAGCAGCGCTCGTCAGCTCATCATGCTGCCGGAGTCAGGCGTCCTTATCGACACGCCAGGCATGAGGGAACTGCAGCTGTGGGACGCCGTCGAGGATATGGGTGGCACCTTCTCCGATGTTGAAGGAATCGCGAACGACTGCAGGTTCCGCGATTGCCGTCATCGTCAGGAGCCAGGTTGCGCGGTGCGCGCCGCAATCGACGGGGGGCAGCTTGCACCGGGACGTCTGGAGAGCTATCACAAGCTGCAGGACGAGCAGGCCCATCGAGTGCGCCAGGTCGATCAACGAGCCCAGATCGAAGAACGGCGGCGCTGGAAAGTCCTGACCAAGGCGGCGAATAAGCGCATCAAAGAGAAGGGGAAGGCCTGACTGCACCGTCTGCCGACGGCCGTCTGCCGTTCGCCGAGAGACCTGAACGACGCCGCCTGACCCACCGTAAGCTAACCGGCATGAACGTTCTCAGCATTCAGAACGCGCGCAAGAAATTCGGGCAGGTCGCCGCGCTCGACGGAGCGACCTTCGATTTGCGTCAGGGCGAACTGCTGGCGCTGCTCGGCCCGAACGGTGCCGGAAAGACGACGCTGATTCGGGCAATCGCTGGACGCGTGCGGCTTGACGGCGGCGAGATTCGATTGTTCGATCGCGTGCTCGACGGCCGGCTGACGCCGCCGGAACTCGGCATTGTTCCCCAGGAGATTGCGCTCTATCCGCTGCTGACCGCGCGCGAGAATCTTCAAGCCTTCGGAGCCCTGCACGGACTGTCAGCCCCGCAGCTCTCGAAGAATGTGGGCTGGGTGCTCGAGCGCACCGGATTGGCCGACCGTGCCGATGAACCCGTAAAACAGTTGAGCGGCGGAATGCGGCGCCGTCTCAATATCGCGTGCGGCGTCCTGCATCAACCACGGGTCGTCCTCCTCGATGAGCCCACGGTGGGTGTCGATCCGCAAAGCCGAGATCGTATCTACGACATGCTGGCCGAGCTCGCGGCCTCGGGCGTTTCGCTGCTCCTCACGACCCATCACCTCGAGGAAGCGGAGGCCCGTTGCTCCCGCACCGTCATCATCGATCACGGCAAGGTGATTGCCGCCGGCACGATGTCGGAACTGGTCGATCAGACCATCGGTCGCCATCGGCTGGTCACGCTGCGCCTCGACAGTCCGCTTGATACGACCGCCTTTCTCAAGGCCACCGGCACGGCCAACGACGCGGACGCTGACCCACGAATCGTGAAGGCGCGGATGCAGGATGTCGCGGCAGAACTCCCGCCCCTGCTCGAACGGATTCGGACCGCTGGTCGCGCGGTTGATGACGTGGAAGTACGGGGCCCGAGCCTGCAGTCGGTGTTCATTCACCTGACCGGAAGGGAGTTGCGCGAGTAATGGGCACGCTCTTGTGGGTTGGATGGACGAATCTCCGGCGGGATCGCGTGGCGCAGATGCTGACGTTTCTGCTGCCGATCGTGTTCTTCTCCATCTTTGCGACGGTCTTCGGCGGGCAGGGCGACGCCTCTACTGCTCGAATCCGGATCGCTATCGTGGACGACGATCGCAGCGAGGTCAGTGCCCGTTTGATCGACGGCCTGAGGAATGAGAAAGGCCTTCGCGCCCAAACGACGGCTGACGCATCCGGCGCGGGCGCGCCGCTTGACCGGACTGCAGCGGAACGATTGGTCCGTTCCGGCGACGTCCCCGTCGCCGTGGTGATTCCGCTTGGCCTCGGCGAAGCGTTCTCCCAGAACGGATTCGCTGGCGGTGGCCCCTCGATTCAGCTCCTGTCTGACGTTTCGGATCCGATCGCTCCCCAGATGGTGCTCGGGTTGCTCCAGAAGGTGGCGATGACGGCGGCGCCGGATCTGCTGATGCAGGGCGGCATGCGCCAGTTCGAGAAGTATGCGGGAGCCATGACGCCGCAGCAGAAGACCGCGGTTGATGCCTGGCTTCCACGACTCAAAGCCCAGGGCGGTTCGGGAGGGAATGCCACCGGTGACGCTTCGGCCGGGGCGATGCCGATCGGAGTACAGGTCGTCGACGTGATGCGCACCGACAACCGGCGCGGCTCGCTGGTCTCGTTTTATGCCGCGGGTATCGGCGTCATGTTCCTGCTGTTTTCGTCGGTCGCCGGCGCTGGCGGCGCGCTGCTCGACGAGGCCGAGGCTGGCACGCTCGAACGGCTGCTGTCGACCAATCTCGGCATGACCGGCGTGTTGATCGGCAAGTGGATCCTTCTCGCGTTGATCGGCTGCCTGCAGCTCACCGTCATGTTCCTGTGGGGCAGGGTCGCGTTCGGACTGCCACTCTTTTCCCACTTGCCTGGTTTCGCGGTGATGACCATCATCACCGCTGCCGCAGCGGCCGGGTTTGGTTTGGTGCTCGCGACGCTCGCCCGCAGCCGTGCACAGCTATCCGGCTTCTCGACGATTCTGATCCTGACGATGTCGGCGCTTGGCGGCAGCATGTTCCCGCGCTTCCTCATGAGCGAGACAATGCAGAAGTTCGGATTGCTGACGTTCAATGCGTGGGCGCTTGACGGGTACTTGAAAGTGTTCTGGCGCCAGGCCCCCATCTGGCAGCTCTGGCCGCAGGTGCTCGTCCTTCTAATCCTGACGGCGATGTTCCTCGGCGTCGCGCGCCTGCTTGCACGACGGTGGGAGGCGGCCTGACGGGATCGGGTTCTACACGGTTCTACGAGGTTCTACAGGGTTCTGCGAGGTTCTACAGGGTTCTGCGAGGTTCGTTCAGGGGTCTCCGAGGTGCGGCGGCTGGGCCTGACGATTCTCCGGCCTTCGAGCGTAGAACAAAGCCTGTAGAACTTAGAACGACCCTGCAGAACCTAGAACGAACCCTGCAGAACCTAGAACGAACCCTGCAGAACCTTGCAGAACCTTGTAGAACCTTGTAGAACCTTGCAGAACCTTGTAGAACTCAGCAGAACCTGATCTCTTAGGCTGCTCCGCTTCCCGGAATGTCCTCTTTGAGGTCGATGCTGAAGCGCTCGGCCATGCGGTAGAGCGTGCGGCGGTCGATGCCAAGCACTTCGGCCGCACGCGTGCGGTTGCCGCCGACCTGTTCAATCACGTGCAGAAGATAGCGCCGCTCGATCTCGTCGAGTGATGGCAAGTCGGCGAACAGACGCTCGTGCAGATCCGGTCCCGTGGCCTTGAATGGCAAATCGGACACGTCGATGACCGATCCGCGGCTGAACACGACCAGCCGCTCGATCGTGTTTTCCAGCTCTCGGACGTTGCCCGGCCATCGATAGGCAGTCAGCGCCGAGATCGCGGCCGGGGACAGCTCGATCCGCCGGCCGGCGCGGGCGCACGCGTTCTGCAGGAACGTCTGAATCAGGAGCGGGATGTCCTCGCGGCGGTCGCGAAGGGCCGGCACGCGGATCACGATGACGCTCAGCCGGTAAAACAAATCTTGCCGGAAGCGTTGCGCTGCCACCTCACGCTCCAGATCCACGTTGGTCGCCGCGACGACCCGAACGTCGACCTTGACAAGGCGGCTGCCACCCACGGGCCTGACCTCGCCTTCCTGCAGGACGCGGAGCAGTTTTACCTGCAGGGCCGGCGACGTTTCGCCAATTTCATCCAGGAACACCGTTCCGCCGGTGGCCTGTTCGAAGATGCCTTTGGTATCGGCGATGGCGCCGGTGAACGAGCCGCGCGTATGGCCGAACAGTTCGGATTCGAGCACGCTCTCGGTGAGCGCGCCGCAGTTGATCGGCACGAACGGTCGTCCGGCCCGGCGGCCGTGCGCATGGATTGCGCGTGCCACGAGCTCTTTGCCGGTTCCGCTGTCACCGATGATCAGGACCGGCGCGGCGGCGTTGGCTGCATGGGCGATCTGCTTGTAGACCGAGAGCATGCCGGCGGTTCGGCCGATGAGGCCCGGCGGCGGCACGTCGAGCGATGGCCGCGGCGCCGCCGGAGTGGCGACGTCCGAGAGCGCGCGCTCGACCGTGGCTTTGACCTCCGAAATGTTGAACGGCTTGCTGACGTAATCGAACGCGCCCGCGCGGACGGCATCGATGGCCGTCTGCAACGTGCCGAATCCGCTGATCAGCACGACGTGACCGCGCGCATTTGCCTGCTTGAAGGCGCGCAGGACATCCATGCCGTTCTGCTGCGCGTCAAGGTTGATGTCCGAGATGAGCAGGTCGAATGGCTGCCGCGCCAGCGTCAAAGCTTCGGACACGTGCTGCGTCGTCCGGATCTCACGGTCCGGGCGGTCGAGCAGCTCCGCCATGAATCGGCACGTTTCGCCGTCGTCGTCAACGATCAGTATTCTGGACATCAACCGTCTCCGCTGCCGGCGCGGTGGGCAGCTCAATCGTGAATTCCGTTTTGTGACCAGGTTCGCTCGTCACGGAGATGGTGCCGCCGTGGCGCTCGATAACGTCGTGCGTGATGCTGAGGCCGAGGCCGGTGCCGTGTCCGGCCGCCTTGGTAGTGACCCAGGGGTCGAAGATGCGCGGCAGCAGCTCTTTCGCGATGCCGTTGCCGGTGTCGCTGATGTCGATGCGAACGCTGTCTGCCGACGATCGCGCGCGGATCGTCAGCGAGCCACCGTGCGGCATTGCGTCGAGGCTGTTGGACACCAGATTGAGCATTGCGAGCTCCAGCTCCTCGAAGTCCGCCCAGATCGGGGGCAATTCTCCTGCCACCTCCAGCGTCAGCGAGATCCCGGCGGCATCGAGCTTGGGACGCGCCACATCAGCCACGCGTGAAAGCATGGAGCTGACCGCGATTGAGGCGCGGTTTCCTGGCCGCCTGGATCGATCGAGCAGCGTCCGCACGACTGAGGCAACTTTGCCGATCTGCTCCTGCACGATCTGAAGTCGTCGGGCAGTCTTGGGATCGACCGACGCGTCTTCCTGGAGCATCTGCACGTAGCCGGAGATCAGGTTCAACGGGGTCCCGACCTGGTGCGCTACGCTGGCGGCCATCTGACCGACGGCGGCGAGTTGTTCGGCCCTGGCCAGCGCTTCACGCAAGGCGAACACCCGCCGGTAGCTGTCGACCAGTTCCTCGTTGCGCAGCCGCAGTTCGGCGGTGGCTTCGTCGACGCGCTCCTGCAGCGCCATGTGAAAGTCCTGGAGCCGCTGCAGCATGTCGTTGAGCCCGTCAGCCACGCTTCCGAGTTCATCGGGCCGCGCCCGTTCCGCGCGCGCGGTGAAGTCCCCGGCTCCGGCTCGAGTCATCGTGGTGCGGATGAGAGCGATGGGCCGGTGAATCAGCCGGCGTCCGAGCCAGTCCACGAGGATCGTCAGGAGCACGATCGCCGCCGGTGTGAACCAGAGCGTGACCTGTCGGCCCTTGGTGCGGAGCTGCTGCAGCGCGGCCAGGGACACGGTGGCGATCGCGACGGCATGCCCGTCAGGCCGGATCAGCGGGACCGCGACCGCCGCTGTGCCCGGCGATGAGTTGCCCGACATCGTCGTCGCCTCATGAACCGCACGGACCGCCAGCGCGAGCGCCTCCGGGCGCTCGCTGGTTGACGTGCTGGCGACGATGGTCGGCGTGTCGGCGTTGATTTGGACGATGGTCAACGTGCGCAGCGTCGGCGCGGTCAGCACCAACTCGTGAAGGTCGGCGGACAGGGCGGTCGCATCGACCGGATCACTGCGCAACTCGTAATCGTCAGCCACCGCCACGGCGGTGAGGCGCGCCGTGTCGAGGAGATCGCGTTCCACGGTTCGCTCGAAGACGCTGATTTCGAGAAAGGCCTCGATGCCGATCACGACGGCCGTGCTGAGCGCGACGAGCAGCGCGAGCCGGAGACGAAGTGACTGCCCGCGCAATTTTGCCCCGCTGGGGCGCCGCTGCGCTGCTTCTGCGGGCTCGAGGCCGGGCGTGACAATCGTCGAAGTCATTGCAATCGAGTGCTTTGTTCCATTCTAGCGGTGACCGTGCATGCTGGCACCGGGATTGTGTTCAGGATTGGTGCCCGCCGGATCGCGGCAATTGGCTGGACTCCCCGGTCGACTCCTCCAGCTGCGATGCTGGCGGGCACTGTTGAGCGCGATCGCACCCCCGCGCGACGTGGCTCGAACGAACCCGGAGCACGCGTGCGGCTGACCATCTTCCTTCTGGCGATCACCACAACATCGATGCCGGTCGCGGCCCGGGCGGAACAGCCCCTGGCGGCCCCGCTCGTGTCGGTGGAGCACGACGCGACAGCGGTAGATCAGCCGCCGGAGCGATCGATGGTCGGCACGCTCGATCAAGTCGATGCGGATGCCACCCAGTTCGTCGTCAAGACCACAACCGGCAAGCAGCGCTTCGTTCTTCAGAACGGCGCGACCATTCGGCAGGGATCAAAAACGATCAAGGCATCCGAGCTCGCGTCCCATAAAGGGGAGCGGGTGAAGGTGCGTTATCGCGAGGCGTCCGGCGAGCGACGCGCCGAATGGATCGTTGTTGCCTCGCCGCCATCCAAGGCCAAGACCACCTCCAGCTAATCACCGGAGTTCGCGGCTATGATCATGGCATGCGCATCGCACTGGTGCAGCAGCATGCCGTCGCCGACCGATCGGATAACGTCAGCCGTGGCCTGGCGGCGATGGAACGCGCCGCGCGTAACGGCGCCACCCTGATCGCCTTTGCTGAGCTCGCGTTCGAGCCCTTCCACCCGCAACGTCCTGCTTTGTCGCGCGTCAAGGATCTCGCCGAAACCGTGCCTGGTCCTTTGACCGATCGATTCTCCGACAAAGCTCGCGAGCTCGGCGTCGTCACGATCCTCAACCTGTACGAGCGGGATCGCGATTGTGCTTACGACTGCTCGCCGGTGATTGATGCGGATGGGACCATCCTCGGTAGAACGAGAATGGTGCACATTACGGACTACCCATGTTTCCACGAACAGGGGTACTACACGCCCGGTGATACCGGTGCGCCGGTGTATCACACCAGCGCCGGTGCGATCGGCGTGGCTATTTGTTACGACCGCCACTACCCTGAGTACATGCGTGCGCTCAAGCTGGGCGGCGCGCAGCTCGTGGTCGTGCCGCAGGCTGGCGCGGTCGACGAGTGGCCGGACGGTTTGTACGAAGGGGAAATGCGCGTGGCGGCATTTCAAAACGGCTACTTCACGGCGCTCTGCAACCGCGTCGGCGCCGAAGACTGTCTGACGTTCGGCGGCGAATCCTTTGTGTGTGCGCCCGATGGCCGGGTGATCGCCAAGGCACCGCGCCTCGAGGATGCCATCCTGATCACCGACGTCGATCTCGCTCAGGTACGAGCCTCGCACGCCGATCGGTTGTTCATGCAGCACCGCCGTCCGGAGCTTTACGCACAGTGGTTTCGAACCTCGTGAGCAGACGGATGGCTTAGCGATGGTCTCAAAGCCCAATACGCCAGAGGCGAACGAGCGCGCGAGTAAGCCCACGCGAGCGGCGCGGGGATCGCGGGGCCCCCGCGAGCGCGCCTGCGGCGGAGTCCGACGGGCGAAGCCCCTCGGAGTAACTTTAGTCTCGCCTCTCGCGATTGCACTCGCGGTGCTTGCGGTGGCGTGTTCCGGAATCAAGGCGCAGACGAATTCATTTGCGACGCTGGACGAGGCGCGCCAGGCTGGGGCCATCGCGGACGGGAGGATGCCGCAGGGGCTGCCGCCGGCGTCGCACGACATCCGTGAAGGGCATGTGCCAGGCACGTCGCAGCGCTGGGGCCTGTTCGAATTCCCCACTGCCGAGGAACCCTCCCTGCGTGGTTTGCTGCAACGCGAGGAGATCTCGGTTGATGGCCAGCGATGCGAAGTGCCTGCGCGGATCGAATGGTGGCCGTTGATGCTTCGAGGTCAGCTCGACGGCGGCCGCTTGGCGACCACAGGGATCCGGATCTACCGCGCGAGAGAAGGGAACCTGCTCTTCGCCGTGAACTGGGGTCAGGGTCGCGCCTATTACTGGTCGCCGGTCACTGACTAGCCGTTGTCTTGTGGTCCGATCGCCTGCACTGTTATGATGAGGGTTCCGTCTAGCGCGGTTGTGCGGGGCCGAGGTAGCTCAGTTGGTAGAGCACGTGACTGAAAATCACGGTGTCGGCGGTTCAATTCCGTCCCTCGGCACCATTAAATAACTTCGCTCGGTGGGGCCCCTTTCGTTTCCCCACCTCGCTGCGCGCTCGCTGTCGGCTTCGAGAACTTCGCTCCGCCGCTCGCTTGCGGCCGCAGGCGCCTAAATAACTTCGCTCGGTGGGGCCCCTTTCGTT
>JBKPNQ010000173.1:0-14849 GCA_046732715.1 Acidobacteriota bacterium
TCCGCCTGTGCCTTGCGGGCGAGTTCGATGCGCGCACGTGCCGCCTGCAGCGATCGGTACGACTGTTCGGCGACGTTCTGCGCAACCTGGAACTGCTGCCGCGCCACGTCGACCTGCGCCCGTCGCTGGTCATACTCGCTCTGAGAAACCACCTTTTGATCCAGGAGTGATTTGATCCGCCCGAATTCAGCCTCGGCGAGATCGAGCGAAGCTTTTGCGTTCATGACATCGGGCACGCGCTTCGGATCAAAGGAGTCATCCGCGGTCAATCCCAGGCGCGCTTCGATCTGGGCGGCGTTGGCTTCGGCCTCTTGCAGTTGCGCGGACGTCTCGGTTGCCGAAATGCGAACGAGCACGGCTCCCTGCGCAACCACCGACCCGCGCTCGACCGAAACCGCGACGACGCGGCCCGGCGCCTCGGCGCTGACTTCGGCCTGTTCGTCTGCGACGAGTGAGCCGGTGACGCGCATGAACCTGTCGATCGCGCGGCTTTCGACCGGGACCACGTCGATCACAAGAGGCTCAGCTTTCGCTTCTGCCTGGACGGTCGCGCCTTCGGCGCCGCATCCGGCGGCCGCAATGCTGAGTGCGGCAATCAGAATGCCTGCAAGGCTGAATCGTCTCTCCGCTGTCATGACTCTCCGCTCCGGTATGAACTGTCAGTCGTTGTTGTTTATTCGCAAGGCTCTGAATGAAACGTGTGGGGAATGCCGGCACGCAGTCCTGTCAGCGCCGCCTCCAGCGTGTCACGCGCAAGCGCGTCTGCGTCATCGTTGGGATTGAGTCGTCCGCAGAGTCGCATCACCGCGGCTCCATGAATCGCCGCTGCGAGGATCCGGAACACGGCGTCGGCCTTCGTGTTCGGAGGAAACAGGCCCTGATCGATGACGGTCTGGATGTGGGCCGCCATGAGCCCTTTCATTTCGCGAACGAAACCAAAGCGCTGCCAGTCTTTGCTGATGGGCGGCACCGATCGATCGAGGAACATCAACGCGAAATACTCAGGATGCTCCTTGCTGAACTCATAGAGGCGCCAGAAGCCTGCCCGGATCTTTTCAATCGGATCCGGGATTGCCACTTCATTCCCGGGCACGAACAAGATTCGGAATCCCTCCTCCGCCAGCGCGAGAAAGATGTCGTCCTTGCTGGGGAAGTAGCTGTAGATGGCGGCAGGGCTGTATTCGATGCGCTCCGCGATCTTCCTGATCGAGACGTTCCGATAGCCTTCGGCGACGAAAAGCTCGCGCGCCGCATCGAGAATCGCCCGTGCGACCGCCTCTCTTTCTCGCTCGTGTCGTTCCTTGACTCCCACGTAAACCCTTGTATTAGCGGCGCTTATCTGCTGTTATCCCTGCTGTGTTGAACACCGTTTACTATTCTAACATTGTTAGACGTCAACGGGAGTTCCACAGTTCCTGTGGCGGCCGGCGTATGCTCTGCCGATGGCGAAGATCTCGTTGGAAGATGCACGTCAGAGACTGCAGGGTTTGCCCGGCTGGGCCCTCGACACGGACACGATCAAGCGGCAGTTCACGTTCTCGGGGTTTCCAGAGGCCGTGGCGTTTCTTGTCCGTCTGGGCTTCGCGGCGGAAGCGGTGGATCACCATCCCGACCTTCTGGTGAACTACAAGCGTGTGACCGTCGCGTACAGCACCCACAGCGAAGGCGGTTTGACGGACAAGGACTTTGCGGGGGCGGAGGTGGCCACTTCGCTCGCGACGGCGATGGGCGGCAAGTAGAGCGCCTGCGGCCCGAGCGAGGCGCGGAGCCGCCGAGCGAGAGCGAGCGGGGGTGGGGCCCGCGAGCACTAAGTAATGCGAACAGGGACACCGATGAAGGCAGACTGACCGTTGCAGCTCAAGAACACTTACAGCGCGCGCGAGGTTGCCGCGTTAACCGGCCTGTCGGCGCGGCAGCTGCAATGGTGGGACGCCCGCCGGCTGTTCACGTCTGCGGTAGCGTCGCGCAAGACGGCAGCCGGCGGTTTCACGGAGCGACGCTACACGCCCGTCGATCTTCTCGAACTGATGGTGCTCGCCGATCTGCGACGGCAGGGCTTATCAGTCGGAAGGATCCGGCTCCTGCTCGATACGCTGCGCGAGAAGTTCGGAATCCGGTTGTTCGAAGCGATCGGTGGGACCGGCTCGGTTACGCTGCTGACTGATGGTCGCGAAGTCTTCGCGAGGACCGCGACAGGGGAGTTCGTCAATCTTCTGCGCGCGCCCGATCAGCCCATGCTCGTCGTGGGCGATATCCCGATGCTGAAGGAGCTCACCGCGCGCACCAGGCCGGTGAAGAAGAAGAAAAAAGCTGGAGCAAAATCAACCGCGCGATCCGCGAAACCGTAGCGTCTCGCGATCAACCGATTGGAAAAACCTTGTCGAGTCCGTCGGCCGGCCGCGGAATCACGTGCACGCCCACGAGTTCGCCAACGCGCCGCGCCGCCGACGCGCCGGCATCCGTCGCCGCCTTGACCGAGGCAACATCCCCGCGAACAATCGCCGTGACCAGTCCCGCGTCGACTTTCTGCCAGCCGACGAAGACGACGTTCGCCGCCTTGACCATCGCGTCAGCGGCTTCGATCATTCCGACCAGGCCACGCGTTTCGACGAGGCCCAGCGCTTCTCCGGGGAGTTCTTTTGCCATGTGGGTTCCGAATCCGTTTTCGACTGACGTCAGTCTACTACGCATTCGAGGAGGTGGGCTGAACAGGAGACGTGCTGTGTGGCACTGCGAACGAGTGCGCGAGTGAGCCCACGCGAGCGGAGCGGGGCCGCCGGCGTCCCCGCGAGCGAGAGTGTCGGCGAGTCCGAGGGGCGAAGATCCTCGGAGTGATTACAGGAAGCCGAGCGACGACGTGGCGGTGAATCCGGGAAAGACCGGCCGCGTGTCGGCGAGCCCCAGGTGACCGTGGACGACTTCGGCAAACACGGATCGGAAGTCGGTCGTCACCGACAAGTCGCGTCCGTCGTAGCGCTGCTCCCGTTCGAGCCCTGGCCAGCGCCCGTAGATTTTTCCACCACGCACGGCACCGCCGATGATCATCATCGCGTTGCCGTGCCCGTGATCGGTCCCGCGATTCCCGTTCTCCACGACCGCGCGGCCGAACTCCGACATTGTCAGCACGACGACGTCCTGCATGCGATCGCCGAGATCGTGCACGAGCGCCGACAGGCCTCGCGCCAGATCGTCGAGACGGTTGCCGAGAATACCGACGGCGGCTCCTTCATTGACGTGGTGATCCCAGTTTCCTGATTCGGCAAACGCGACTTCGAGACCAACGTCGGCCTTTACGAGCTGCGCGATCTGCTTGAGCGCCTCGCCGAACGGAGAACGGGGATAGTCTGCCCCGTTTGCCGGCGCGTACTGCCCGAGGTTCGCAGACTTCAGCATCTTGATAGCGTCGAATGCTTCGCGCCCCGTCGAGTGGAGTACGCTGTCCGCCGCCGCGGCGTACTCGGCTTCAAACGACGACTGCACCATGTCGCCGCCCGGCCCTCCACGAATGCCGAACTGCGCGATCTGCCCGATCGCCAATGCCGGCTCCAGCCCCTGCAGCGATCGTGGCAGCTGCGGAGCAAGCGCCACGGCTCTGAATGGCGTCGCGGCCTGGTGCTCGCGTGCGTGCAGGTAACGATTCAGCCAGCCGTCCTGCGTGCTCTTCACGCCCGGCGTGGCGCTCTCCATGTAGTCCTGTGCATCGAAATGCGACCGAGTCCCGTCAGGAGAGCCACAGGCATGAACGATCGCCATCTGCCGCGCTTCGAAGAGCGGCTTCAGCGGAGCGAGGCGCGGATGCAAGCCGAAGAAGCCGTCGAGGTCGACAGCCGCATCCGCCGAGCTGCCGGGTCGGGCAATGGCCAGCGTTGGTCGTGCCTGGTAGTACGCCCGCTCGCCGTGCGGCACGATCATGTTCAATCCGTCGACCGCGCCGCGCTGGAAGATGGTGATCAACACCTTTCGCCGTGCGTCGGAAGCGGCGACCGTTCGCGCGAGGAACGTCGGCGCGAAGCCGAGGCTGACGAGCGCGAGTCCGCCGTTCTTGAGAAAGATGCGTCGCGAAAGCATGGCCTTTACCTTCTCTGGAACTCGGGTGAGCCGAGGAGCAGCGCCACGGCCTGAGACGGCCGGGATGCCTTCTCCACGGTTGTCCGCGTGGACGACGAGAGATCTCCTGCGAGCACCTGATCGGTGATCGTGTCGCGTGCCGTCTCGAGCGGCGCGTTCAACAGCGACGCTGGCGCGTGGAGGCCGCGCAGGCGTCCGTCCGTCAATGCCACGGCGAAATTCATTCGGCTGAGAAGCGCGCCGGTGTTGACCCACGCGTCGGCTCGATCCGCATAGCCCGTCGGCGGCTGACACTGGTACGGCGGCATTCCGAGCTCGCGCATGGTTTGCACGAGCGGCATCGCGTTGGTCGAATCAGCGGATGTCGCGCGGATGGCGGAGGCAACGAATTCGAACGGCGTCTTCACCTTGGCTCGATACGCTTCCGCGGCGAAGAACTCAGGAGACGTCACGATCGTGCGCACCACCTCGCGAATGTCGCCCTTCGTGTCACGGAATCGCTCGGCCGCCCGATCGACGAGCGACTGCGGTGGCTGGTCGGAAACGAAACGGCGGGCCAGCTTGGTAGCGATGAAATGCGCGGTCGACGGGTGAGCGGCGAGCATGTCGAGCACCTGTTCTCCGTCGTGCCGGCCTCCGCCCGCCTTGATCTTGTGGCCGAGAACAATCTTCTCCCCATCGTCATGCATGCGCGGCTCGAAGGCGAAGCCGCCCCCCTGCCTCGGGTTTGCAATCGTCCAACCGGTGAACGCGCGCGCGACTTCCTGCACGTCCTTCTGCGTATAGCCGCCCTCGACGCCGAGCGTGTGAAGCTCCATCAGTTCGCGGGCGTAGTTCTCGTTCAACCCGCGCGGACGGCGGTTCTGCGCCGCCGGAGCAGCGTCCGCGATGGTCCGGTTTCGCGGCGGCATGCCCAACTGCCCGGGTCGGCCGAACGGCCGTCGCGGGTTCACGCGCTGGTTGCGCCGATCGGTCGAGGCTGACGTGGGCGCGCCCTCCGGCGCGGAGCTTTGCCAGTTGTCGAGATAAAACAGCATGGCGGGACTCTCGGCGGTGGCGCCGAGAAGGTCGCGGAATTTTCCGAGCACGTGCGGTCGAATCGCGTCCCGTTCGTACTCCGTGAGGTAGTTTCGAACTTGCCCCTTGCCGGCGAAAACGTTGAAGTGGTTGAACCAGAAATCAACCATCACTTCGTTCAGCTGCCGTTCGCTGTACGCCGCGCGAAGGATCTTCTGTTGCGCCAGATCGGTAAACACACGGCGCTCGCCCTGCATGAGTTCGGCCTGCGCTGGGGTTCGCAGGTCTCGCTTACCCGTCGCGGCGTCCGCCGGTTGAGAGGCGGCCTGTTGCTTCGTTCGTCGCCGCTCCATCTGGGCGGGAAGGAAATAATCCTCGGCAAGTTGACGGCTGTTCCGCGTCAGCGTGTCGAGGTCCGCGAGGCGCGACGTCATTCCCTCGTCGGGCAGCGTGTCTGGCCGGAGTTGCTGGTCGATGTATTTGTCCAGACCGATCTTCCGCACGCGATCGACGTCGCCTGGAGTGGGACCGAATCCCAGTCGATTGAGGACGTGGACGATCGCCTTGTCGTCCGGATTCTTCGGGACAGCCGACGACGTCGCGGCCAGGACTGCGGACGGCGGAGCGCCCGAGCCGATCAGCATCAGCGTGCAGAATGCGCTGGGAAGAATCAGCCGGCACCTTCGAGTCAGCATAGGACGCCGCATGGAAGCCCCACCCTGTTCAGCCAGCCCGCGCGGGCCGGGAGTCTGCAAGTTTAGACAAGGCTTGGCTGCAGACCGTTAAAAGGTGGCTGGCACCTTTCCGGGAAAGGTGCCAGCCACCTTTTTAGGGACAAAAACCAGTTAACCCGAGCGCTGTCTATGACTTCAGCTCTTTTAGAATGGCGCGCGCGGCGTTCTGGCCCGACCCTCCCGTGATCCCTGCGCCGGGGTGTGTGCCGGCGCCGCACAGGTAGAGTCCGGGAATCGGGGTTCGATACCGCGCCCACCCGAGCACGGGCCGCATGGCGAACAGTTGATCGAGTGACTGTTCCCCGTGCGAGATGTGTCCGCCGGTCAGGCCGTAGGTCTCTTCCAGATCCATCGGGCTCAGCACCTGCGCGTGCTCGACCAGCGATTCAATGCCCGGTGCGCAGCCGTCGAGCGCCCGCATCACGTGCGACAAAATCTCCGATTTCGCGGCCGGCCAGGTGTGTCCGCCGACAAGGCGATAGGGGACGAACTGCACGCACGCCGACAGCACGTGATGTCCACGCGCTGCCGCGAGTGAGGGATCGCTGAGTGTCGGCACCGCAACGTCGAGATACGGCTCGGCGGAGATCTCGCCGTACTTCGAGGCGTCGAACGCCCGTTCGAGGTAATCGATGTCTCGACCGACATGGACACGGCCACACATTTCGTGGCTCGTCACTCCAGTAAACGTCGGAAGCGCACCCAGCGCGAGATTCACCTTGGCCATGGTGCCGCGCGAGCGATAGTTACGCACCCTCGAGAGAAAGATTGGATCGAGATCGAGGGGGTCGAGAAGAGCGAGCAGCGTATGACGGGGATCCGCGTTCGAAATCACCGCCGTGGTCGTGATCTCGCTGCCACCCTCGAGAACGACCGCGGCGGCGCGGCCATCACGAACGAGCACGCGACTGACACTCGAGTTGACGCGAATCTCAGCTCCCGCTTCGCGAGCCGCATCCGCCATCGCCGCAGTCAATGCACCCGGCCCACCCTTTACGGTGACGCTGCTGCCTCCAGGTGCCGGATCGGACGCGGCGTGGAGCAGCATCAGTGCCGCGGTCCCCGCCGATCGCGGACCTTGCGCCGAACCGAAGATTCCGCGCGCGGCGATCGCGGCCCGCAGGAGATCGGTTTCGAACCATTCGCACACGAGATCGGCGACGGCCATCGGTCCCCATCGAAGCAGTCGGTAACCGTCTTTCTTGCCGAGCCCGCGAAAACGGGCTCCCGCCTTCACCATCTCCCACATATCGGTTCGGTCGGGCGTGTCGAGTGACGGCGGCGTCGCAGCGAGCAGCGGTGTCAAAAAGCGGGCGAGGCGTGATAGCGCGCCGCAGAACTCGACGTACGCCTCAGCATCGTGTGACGAGAATCGGCGAATCGCTTCGGCAGTCCTGGCGTGATCGATCGAGAAGACGAGCGACGTGCCCGCGCCATCAAGCGCCACCAGGCGTGGGTCCGGGCGGATGAACTCGATGCCGCGCGAGTCGAGCCGCATGTCGCGAACCACAGAAGATCTGAGCGGCCCGATTGCGTGCGCCAGCGACGGGGCACGGAAGCCCGGCGCGATCTCTTCGGTGGTGGCTGCTCCGCCAACGACCGGCCGCCGCTCCAGCACGAGCGGCTTCAATCCTGCCCGTGCCAGGTAGAACGCGGCGGTCAGCCCGTTGTGCCCGGCACCGATGATGACGACGCGGCTCACTCGCGCGCTCCGAGGTCCTTGAGAATCCGGCGTGCCGCGTTTCGGCCGGAGGCCCCCATGATCCCCCCACCCGGGTGGGTGGCCGATCCGCACATATAGAGGTTCTTGATTGGTGTCCGGTATTGCGCCCAGCCAGCGGCCGGGCGAAGAAAGAAGAGCTGCTCGAGCGTGAGTTCCCCCTGGAAGATGTTGCCCTCCGTCAGCCCGAACTCGCGTTCGATGTCGAGCGGCGTCAGCACCTGACGGTGAAGGATGATGTCCTTGAGATTGGGCGCGTACTCGGCGATCGTGTCGATCACGGTGTCGCCGAACGCTTCGCGCCGATCGTCCCAGGTGCCGTCCTTCAGGTGATACGGCGCGTATTGCACGAAACACGACATGACGTGCTTGCCAGGAGGAGCGACCGACGGATCCGTGATGCTGGGGATGACGATATCGATGTACGGGCGCTTGGAGTACTCGCCGTACTTCGCCGCATCGTAGGCACGTTCCATGTATTCGACGCTCGGCGAGATGGAAATCGCGCCTCGCAGGTGCGGACCTTCACCTGGAAGGGCCTTGAAATCTGGCAGCGCATCCAGCGCGAGGTTCACCTTGCCCGACGATCCGCGAAACTTGTAGCGTCCTATTTCATCGACGAAATCCGCGGGCAGATGTTCGACGCCGATCATCGTCATGAAGGTCAGCCGCGGATCGACGCTTGACGAAATGATGTTGGCGGTGAGGTAGTCGCCGTTCGCCAGAACGACGCCGACCGCCGCTCCGTCCTTGACGATGATCTTCGAGACCGGCGTCTCGGTGCGAATCTCCACGCCGGACTCTCTTGCCGCCGCCGCAATGGCTTCAGAGATCCCGCCGGTGCCGCCGCGCGACAGTCCCCATGAACGGAACGCGCCGTCGATCTCCCCCATGTAGTGATGCAGGAGCACGTACGCCGTCCCCGGCGATCGCACGCCGAGAAACGTACCGATAATGCCGGAGGCCGCCATCGTCGCCTTCAACACGTCGGTCTCGAACCACTGGTCGAGGAAATCCGACGCGCTCATCGTCATGAGCTGGATCTGGTTGTATTTGTCGCCGTCGCTCAGCGCCTGGAAGCGACGGGCCAGCGACCACAGATCGATCAGCCCGCGCGGATCCAGTGATGATGGATCGGGTGGTTCCAGCGTCAGGATTGGTTTGACGAAGCGGCCCATCTCGATCATCGCCTTGCCGTACTCGTCGTAGGCTTCGGCGTCGAGCCGCGAGTGGCGGGCGATCTCCCGTCGCGTGCGCGCGTGGTCGTTGACGCGCCACAGATAGTCGCCGTCGGGCATCGGCGTGAAGGTGCCGTCGAGGGGCAGGATCTCCAGCCCGTGTCGCGGCAGATCGAGTTCGCGGATGATTTCGGGCCGCAGCAGCGACACCACGTAGGAACAGACGGAAAACCTGAAGCCGGGGAAAATCTCTTCGGTAACCGCCGCCCCGCCGAGCACGTGCCGTCGTTCGAGGACGAGGACCTTCCGTCCAGCTCGCGCGAGATATGCGGCATTCACGAGACCGTTGTGGCCGCCGCCGATGATGATGACGTCGTAGTTCATGCAGTCGCGCCCGGAAGAAAAAAGGAGTGATCTTGCGTGCACCGAGGCACGCGCGCTCAGAGGCCGGCGGTTCGCGAGCAGAGCAGGGCGAGCATGAAAACGTCTCGAATTCTACTCTATTATTCTTTCGCGGCTCGCGGCTCGCGGCTCGCGGCTCGCGGCTCGCGGCTCGCGGCTTCGGGATCCGGCGTCCGGCATCCGGGATCCGGGAATTCAAGACTCGAGGTTTACCGATGCCTATAGGCACGGCCTTTCACGAGCGCACTCTCGCACTGTGCGAGAGCCTGAACTACCGCGAGTGGTCGGGCTACTACGCGGTGAGCGCCTACGAGGGGCATCACGAGCACGAGTACAACGCCATCAGAAACGCGTCCGCGCTAATCGATGTGTCCCCGTTGTTCAAGTACCTGATCACCGGGCGCGATGCGCCGCGACTCGTCGATCGCATCATCACGCGTGACGTGTCCAAGATGGCAATCGGCCAGGTGTTCTATACACCATGGTGCGACGAACACGGTCGCGTGATTGACGATGGCACCGTGTCGCGATTGGACGAGCTCCGGTTCCGCTGGACTGCCGCGGATCCGAGCCTGCGATGGTTTTCGCAGAACGCGATTGGGCTCGACGTCCAGATCGAGGACATCTCGGAAAAGGTTGCCGCGCTCGCGCTGCAGGGGCCCACGTCGGCGCGGCTCCTCCGCGCAGTGGCAAACGCGGACATCGACACGCTGAAGTACTTCCGCGTGACCAGCGGTACGATTGCGGGCGTCAACGTCGACATTTCACGAACCGGATATACGGGCGATCTCGGCTACGAAATCTGGATGCCTGCTGACGAAGCGATTCGCGTCTGGGACGCGTTGATGCAGTCCGGAAAGCGGTTCGATATCAAGCCAACCGGTATGCTCGCGCTCGACGTGGCGCGCATTGAAGCGGGACTTCTGTTGATCGACGTGGACTTCTTCAGCTGCCGGAAGGCGATGATTGCGACGCAGACATACTCGCCGTTCGAGATGGGGCTGGGCCGGCTCGTCGACCTCGATAAACGACGATTCATCGGACAACAGGCGCTCCGCGTCGAGCACGGTCGCGGCGCCGCGCGCCAAGTCGTCGGGCTCGAGATCGAATGGACCGCGGTCGAACGCATCTACGAGCGGCTGGCGCTGCCGCCGACGATTGGCGCGACCGCGTCACGCGCGGCGGTTCCCGTCTACTTCGAAGATCGCCAGGTCGGCAAGGCGACATCAACGACCTGGTCGCCAGTGTTGAAGCGAATGATCGCGTTGGCCACCGTCGATCGTCCGCACAATGCCGAAGGTACCGTCCTGCAAATTGAAGTCACGGTTGAGGCGGTCCGTCATCAGGTGCCGGCGAAGGTCGTCGCAATGCCGTTCTTCAACCCGCGCCGCAAAGTCGCGACCCCACCTCTCTGAGAGGGGGTCAGACCCCACCGTACACCGGGGTCTGACCCCTCGCGAAAGATCCGTGCCAAAGGGGTCAGACCCCGGTGTACGGTTTACCCTCGCCCGTCGTTGACTAGACGATGGCCATCTTCGCCCCATCGGCGGCGTCTGCTTTGAATCCGCCCGCTTTCTACGCGACGTACGAGTATCATCGGACCGATACTGAAGTACCGATGGCCGATCCTCGGACCCCCCCGAACCCACTCGAATCCACTCGACAGTTGCTGGAGCTCGTCAGGCAGGGCGATCGTGACGCGCTCGAGCGCCTCTACACGCGATGCGTGCCTCCGCTTCGTCGATGGGCGCGCGGCCGGCTCCCGGCTGCGGCACGGGGTGCGCTGGACACGCAGGATCTCGTCCAGGACACCGTCGTGAATTCGCTGCGACGACTGGAGCAGTTCGACTCGCGCCACGAGGGCGCGCTGCAAGCGTATTTGCGCCAGGCGGTGCTCAATCGAATCCGCGACGAAGCGCGCCGTTTCAGCCGTCGCCCGGCGCCAACCGAATTGTCGGAGTCGTTCCAGTCAGAAGGCGCATCGCCGCTCGACATCGCCATCGGACGTGAGGGGGTCGCCCGGTACGAGGCGGCGCTGCAGCGGTTACGTCCCTCCGATCGCGAAGCCATCATCGGACGCCTCGAACTTCAGCACGACTACCAGGAGCTTGCACTTATTTTGGGAAAGCCGAATGCCAATGCCGCGCGCGTGGCGGTCACGCGCGCGCTCGCACGATTGATGGAGCAACTCGATGCTGCCTGAGCGCGACCAGTTCGAGTCGTTGCTCGAGTCAGTGGCCGACGGCGCCGAGCTCGATTGGGCCGCCCTCGACGCCGCCGCCGCGACCAGCGCGGAGCGCAAGCGCTACCGCAACCTGCGTCTCGTCGCGCGCGTCGCGGAGTTGCATCGCACGCTGGTGCTCGAAGAAGGCGATCGAGTCCCCGCGACGCTCGACGCGGATGCGGTGTCCGCGGATCCTGTCACGTGGGGACATCTGTCGATCTCGTCGCGTCTCGCCTCGGGTTCCTTTGGTCAAATCTACCGGGCCCACGATCCGCAGCTCAATCGGCCGGTCGCGCTCAAGCTGCTACGCCGGGACATCAGCTTGTTCCGCCCGGCCGATCGGCTGCTCGGTGAAGCGCGCACGCTGGCGCAGGTGCGTCATCCGAACGTCGTCACCGTTCATGGCGCCGACGTTCGCGGCGGACGCGCCGGCCTCTGGATGGAGCTGGTCGACGGCCAGACGCTCGAGGCCTGGCTCGGCACGCACGGCGCGATGGGCGCCCGCGAGGCCACAGCGGTCGGAATCGATCTGTGTCAGGCGCTCGCTGCCGTCCATCGTCAGGGACTCGTGCATGGTGACGTCAAAGCACAGAACGTCATGCGCGAGCAGGGCGGACGGATCGTCCTCATGGACTTCGGCGCCGGACGTACGCAAGGGGCCGATGCGATCGGCGTTGCCGGCACCCCGATGTATCTCGCGCCGGAGGTGCTGGCGGGCGCACCGCCGACGCCAGAAAGCGACCTCTACAGCCTGGGCGTCCTGCTCTTCCACCTGCTGACCACCAAATTCCCCTGCTCGGCCCTCGACATCGACTCCTTGCGTGCGGCGCATGCCGACGGCGAACGGACGTTGCTGCGCGATTTGCGTCCGGATCTTCCGCACGCGCTCGTGCAGACGATCGAACGAGCCATCGATTCCGATCCGGCGCGACGATTTGCTACGGCCGGCGCGATGGAGCGTGCGCTTCATCCGGATACCGTTCGAGTCATCTCCGATCCGCCGGCTGAGCTCCAGCACGCCCCTACGCCAGCCCAGTGGCCGCGGGCTGCGTTCGCGGTTGCTGCACTCGCGCTGTTCGCGGTCGTCGTTGGCATGATTGTCTGGTCCCGAAGTGTCGGAAGTCCGGCGGGTCCGACGGCAATCAAATCCATCGCCGTCTTGCCGATGGCGGATCTGTCCTCGTCGCCCCAGCCATCTCTGGTTGATGGACTTCATGAGGAGCTCATCACGACGCTTGGTCAGATCCAGGCGCTTCGTGTGACGTCGCGCACGTCCGTCATGCAGTTCAAGAACGCTCCGGTTTCCCCGGGAGAGGTGGCAAAGACGCTGAAAGTAGACGCGGTTCTCGAAAGCACCGTCTCCTACATCGCA
The DNA here is from genome assembly GCA_046732715.1 of Acidobacteriota bacterium. Classification (GTDB taxonomy): domain Bacteria; phylum Acidobacteriota; class Vicinamibacteria; order Vicinamibacterales; family 2-12-FULL-66-21; genus JALZOC01. Next base: position 12,716 of record JBKPNQ010000173.1, read on the forward strand.
GGACAATCGAGCGGCGATCCAGCGCGGGTGCGGGTCAAGGCCAGCCTGGTCATGGCCGGCGCGACCACCCCGGAGTGGTCGAAGACAATCGACAAGCCTTTCAGCGATCTGCTGGCGCTGCAGGGGGAACTGGCTCGCGCGATCGCCGCCACCGTTCGAGCGAACATCACACGCGACGAATCGGCCCGCTTGAATACGTCGCTGAAGATCAATCCGGCGGCTGAGCAGGCGTATTTCGAGGGTCGCCGGCAACTCGACCTGCGTGAACGGAATAGCGCGCGTCGCGCCCTTGAAGCGTTTAAACGCGCTACCGAGCTGGATCCACGGTACGCGCTGGCTCACGCGGCGGCCGCCCGGTCGTATTTCAGTTTGGGTTCCTCAGGCGATATTTCGCAGGCCGAAGCGCGTGCCTCCGCGCTTGCCGAGGTGAACCAGGCGCTCGCTCTCGACGAGAATCTTCCCGAGGCCCGGGCCGCTCTGGCGGATATCAAGTTCTACTACGACTGGGACTGGCCAGGCGCGGAGGCCGAGTACCTGCGCGCGCTTGATCTGAATCCGAGTTTCACCTACGCGCGACGACGGTACTCCGGTTTCCTGGCTGCGATGCGCAGACTCGACGAAGCGGTCGAGCAGGCCGTCCAGGCCGAGAGCCTTGATTCATTTTCGACTGACGCCGTCGTCGACCATGGAATGGTTCTGTACTATCGCCGTGATTACGGCGCGGCGCGCCAGGTGCTTGCCCGCGCCTTGGATCTGGAGCACACATCGAAGACGGCACTGTTCATGATGGGTCGGGTGGATGAAGCCGAAGGGCATTTCGACGCCGCCCTCCAGAGAACCAATGAGACGTTACAGCTGGCGGGTGGGGGCCTCCTTCCATGGCGCCTTCAGGCGATTCGGCTCCAGGCCTTGGCGGGCCACCAAGCAGAGGCACAACGCGCCTTTGAGGAACTCCGGCGCAACGCGGAGGAACGCAAGCAGCGCATTGCCCCTGAGCACCTCGCGTATCTGCAAATCGCGTTCGGCAACCTCGAGCAGGGTTTGACGCTTCTCCAAGATGCGGTCGACGATCGCGATCCGAACATACTCTGGGTCACAGTCGATCCTCGAGTCGATCCCGTTCGCCAGATGCCGCGCTTCGCGGCTCTTCTTGCTCGGCTCGAGCACCCGAATGTGCGCGCTCCACTGCCTTGACCAGGATCGAGCGACTGACCTAGACTCGCACGACATTCTCACGGAGGAGTTTCAGTGGCAAAAACCCGCACAGCGCGAAAGTCTGCCCCGCGCGCGAAAGGCAAGAAGAAGTCCACAGGCAGCCGGAAGAAGAAGCCCGCCCTCGATTTGAAGAAGCTTCGGAAAGACATCGAGAAGGCGCAGGCGATTCTGGCCAAGCGTCAGCAAAAGGCTGGGAAGGTGTTCGAGCCGCCGACCGCCGCCCAATCGGTACTCGAGCGCTGGGCAGGGGACATCGCCATGCTTTGCGCCGACCCGACTGGTGGAACCTGCGGACCGGACATGGTGATTTCCTGACACGCGCGTGAAGCACTCGCGGCGACAGACACTACGGGTCAAGCGATCGGCTCACCTCATTGCCCACTGGCGCGGCAGCCGACTGGTAATTCGCAATTATGCTGTGGGGGCCGCCAGTCTGGCGAATCCACTCGTCTGCGCGGTCCTCGATCTCTGCAGCGAATGGCAGACCGTGGACGCGCTCAAAGAGGCGCTCCCAGGCCTCGCCGCGCAGCTGCCACAGTTGGTGAAGCGGCTCATCGATCGCTCGCTGCTCATGCGCAGGGATCGACCCCAGGATCCTCGTGAGCGCGCCATGAGCGCTCTCGATCCATGGGGGCCCGAAGCCAGCTTCTTCCACACTGCCACAAAGAACGTTCGATTCTGGTCTCGCGAGGAAGCCGCACGGCAGGCATCGAAACGCGCTCGACGACCAGCCTTTCAGAAGCGGTATCCTGGCGCGCCGCGCATCGATCTTCCGCCTCCCCGCGACGGTGACTTCGGGCGCGTCGCCCTGGCACGGAGAACATGGCGAAGATTCTCGAAAAGCCCGGTGACGGTAGAGGAGCTGTCGACCATCCTCGGTCTTAGTGCGGGTGTTCAGAAATGGGTGCGTCTGGGGAAC
>JBKPNQ010000174.1:0-19050 GCA_046732715.1 Acidobacteriota bacterium
GCACTCTCTTGGCGAAGGTTGCAGTACGCGGCGTGGATCTCGAGCCCATCGATCGGCGGGAAGAAAAGGTCAAGCTGCTTGTCGGCGTGATCGATCGGCTCCGGACGGATCGGGCGCGGGCCACCGACGAGAACACACGGCTCAGCCGCGAGCTCGACGGCTTGCGGGCGCGGCTCAGCGAGGCAGAAGGCACGTCGAGCGAGCTGGCGACGCTCCGCGAGGAGCGCGCGCTCATCCGGTCTCGGGTCGACGAGATGCTCTCGACGATTGAGAGCCTCAATCTTTAGAATGGCTTCAGATCGGCGCACGACACTTGGCGAGCGAGCGCAGCGAAGCGAGCCAGGCGAACGGAGCGAGCCGACGAAGCGGCTCGCGAGAGAGCCTGTAGGGGAGTCCGAGGGGCGGAGCCCCTCGGAGTAATGATGGACCAGCACGGGTCGCGCGTGGTGACCGTCGAGATTCACGGACAGCAGTATCCCATCCGAAGCGGCCTGGATCCCGCCTACGTGGCCGAGCTCGCGGCCTACGTTGACGAGAAGATGCAGCTCGCGCTTCGCGAGTCGCCAGCGGGCGACACCCTGAAGCTCGCCGTGCTCGCGGCACTCAACATCGCCGACGAGTATTTCCGCCTCCTCGACGATGAGCGCCGGCAAAGTGATCAAGTCGCCAGTCGCGCCGCCGAACTCGAACGGGTACTTGATCTTGCCCTGGGACTCGCCGAGCCGCGACCGCAAACCGCCGCCCGCTAGAGACTGTTACACGGCGGGATCAAAATGCAGTAAGATCCTTCTCGGAGTTTGAGTTCCCTGCTTTGCGCGTGATGGTTCGGAGGCTCGTTTGAGCCAACGTTTCACCATAAGAGAATCGCGACGCGGCGTGGTGTGCATGCCTCTGTAAGAGGAAGCCTGAAGCGCGGCTTGTGCAGCGGTTCCACCTGCTTTACGCAGGTTCATCCGACCTCCCCACACGGCAAAGCGGGGCCTTTCCTCTCTTCTCCACCTTGACGTTCACGAGCTGACCGTCGGGCCACGGGCCCGGTTATGGGGACCTCTGCATGGCACCATCAGGTCTAGCTACTGTCGCGACGCTGCTCGTGAGCTTGATCGCGAGCGGCGCACTTCTCTGGGGGGCGGCCTCCAAACGACGGGCGGCCGAGGACGCAATCAGGACCGCCAGGAGCGACGCGGACCGCACGCTGAAACAGGCCGAACGCGACGCGGAGACACTACGCAAGGAAGCGGCGCTCGAAGCGCGCGAGAAGGCACACGAGCTCGCCGCCGAAGCCGAACGACAGGCGCGGGACCGTCGTCAGGAAATCGTCGGCCTGGAGCAGGGGCTCGCTGATAAGACCCGCGCGCTGGCCGACCGCCTCGCCGCCACCGATCGCGTGGAACAGGAACTGCGCGCGCGCGAAAAAGCCGTCGCAGGTCACGAGCAGCGCGCCGCAGGCGCGGCGTCGCGGGCGGAACAGCTGGTCGCCGATCGACAGCGGGAACTGCAACGGGTGGCGGGCCTGAGCGCAGACGAGGCCCGCGAACTCCTCCTGAAACAGATTGAAGGGGACGCGAGGCGGGATGCCGCGAACCTAGTCAAGCGCCTGGAAACCGAGGCGCGCGAGACCGCCGCGCTTCGTGCTCAGCAGATCATCACCGACGCGATCCAGCGAAGCGCGGCAGAAACCGCCATCGAGACGACGGTCTCGGTCGTCGATTTGCCCAGCGACGATCTCAAGGGACGCATCATCGGCCGCGAAGGCCGTAACATCCGTGCGCTCGAGACCGCCACCGGCGTGGAGCTGATCGTTGACGACACGCCAGGCGCCATTATCCTGTCCAGTTTCGACCCGTTCCGACGCGAAGTGGCCCGGCAAGCGATCGAACGGCTCATCGCTGATGGCCGTATCCATCCGGCGCGCATCGAAGAAATTGTCGAGAAGGTCAAGGCCGAAATGGAAGAGACCGTCCGCAAAGAAGGTGAAGCGGCGGCATTCGAACTCGGTCTTTACGATCTGCATCCGGACGTGCTTCGGTTGATGGGACGCCTGAAGTTCCGGACCAGCTACGGACAGAACGTTCTCAACCATTCGAAGGAAGTTGCGTTTCTGGCCGGCATCATGGCCAAGGAAATCGGCCTGAACAGCCAGACTGCCGCGCGCGCCGCCTTTCTCCACGACATCGGCAAGGCGATCGATCGCGATCTGCAGGGCACGCATCTGGAACTCGGCCTCGACTTCCTGCGCAAGCACGGCGAAAGCGAGCCGGTCCTGATGGCGGTCGCGGCCCATCACATGGACATCGACTGGCCGTCGCTCGAAGCGATGATCGTTCAGGCTGCCGACGCCATTTCAGCGGCGCGGCCGGGCGCGCGCCGCGACATCCTCGAGTCCTACGTGAAGCGGCTCGAGAAGCTCGAAGGGATCGCCGACTCGTTCGAGGGAGTCTCGAAGTCCTTCGCCCTCCAGGCCGGGCGCGAAATCCGTATCGTCGTGGAAAGCGAGCGGATCTCGGACGAGGAAACCGTGTGGCTGTCGAAAGACATCGCCCGCCGAATCGAGAACGAACTCGAGTACCCCGGGCAAATCAAGGTCACGGTGATCAGGGAGACGCGGGCCGTTGAGTTTGCCCGGTAGCGTGGCGAGTCCGCGGGTTTCCGATGCCGGGGAACGCGCGCTGATCGAACGGATTCGGCAGCGGGTACCGCCGCCCGATCCGGCGTTGCTCGTCGGGATCGGGGACGATGCGGCGATCGCGGCGCCCGACCGCGGGGCGCTGCAGGTGCTGACGACCGACGCGCTCGTTGAGGGCGTGCACTTCGACCGGCGTTTCTCTACGCCCGCCGACATCGGGTACAAGGCACTTGCCGTAAACGTCAGCGATGTCGCGTCCATGGGCGGCCGTTCCCGCTTCGCCCTGCTGTCATTGATGCTCCCGGTTGAAACCACCATGAGCGAAGTGGATGCGCTGCTGGACGGGCTCCTCGACCTGGCGGCTCAAACACGGATCACGCTGGCGGGTGGCAACGTCACGAGATCCCCGGGCCCCCTCGTCGTTGACGTGACGGTGGTTGGCAGTGTCAGGCAGAGAAAGATGCTGACGCGAAGCGGTGGCAGGGCCGGAGATCTCCTCTACGTCACGGGCCAGATTGGTGCCGCGGCGGCCGGTCTCGATTGGCTGCGGCACGAGGCGTCTGATTCATCTGGCGGCCGGCCGGCGACTGAACCTGGCCGATCGTGGAGCGAGGCGCTCGGCGAATGCGTCGCCCGGCACTGCCGGCCCGAACCACGAGCGCGCGTTGGGGCCATCGTGGGGCGGACGAAGGCCGCCAGCGCGTGCATGGATCTGAGCGACGGCCTGGCTGACGCAGTGTCCCAGCTTTCGGCAGCGAGCGGCACCGGAGCGCGAATCGATGCGGACCTGCTTCCGGTCCACCCCGGCGCGAAAGCATGGTTTGCCCGACAGGGCCTCGACTCGACCGCCGCATCGGTCGCCGGCGGCGACGATTACGAGTTGCTGTTTGCGGTTCCCCCGAAGAAGCGGGGGCGGCTTCGGGGGGTGATGCGGGAGGCGCGCGGCCTGGCGATCACTCGAATCGGCGAGCTGACAGCCGACCGTTCGGTGGGTCTCTTGCGCAACGGCCGGCTCGAGCCGCTGCCGTCCGGGTTCGTCCACTTCTAGCGAGGCTGCGCCGCAGACCGTCGAGGCTTCGCCTCGCTCGGCCATACGTTTGATAACGCCCCGCTGACGCGGGGACGGTCTTGACCCAATAAACTGAATCAAAATGTGTAACTCTGGAGAGGTCAAGACCTCTACCCGTCCATGATCGGATCATCGGAAACCCGCCGCTGGTTCGACCAGCTACTCCACACGCACGACACGCCGACGCGGACCGCGATCGCGTACGCGGTCGGGGTCTTCTTTGGCTTCTCCCCGTTTCTGGGACTGCACACCGTCCTGGGACTGGTCGTGGCGTTCGCGTTCAGCCTGAATCGGGTCGCGGTATTGCTCGGCGTGTACTCGAACCTGCCGTGGATCCTGCCGGCGTACTACACCCTGGCCACGATGCTGGGGGCGACGCTGCTTGGTGTGGACGTTCCGCCGGGATTACTGAAGGATTTTCGCGACGCACTCACCGATGCGTCGTGGGGAGAGTTCCGGAGCCTCGCAAAGGCCCTGACGCCGCTCATGTGGTCATATGCCCTAGGTTCGCTCATTGGGGCCATCGCCATCGCCACGGTCGCCTACCGGGCGTCATTGACCATGATTGTCGCCCACAGAAGGCGCATCAAAACTGATACACAACCAGAAGATGCGCCAAAGTAACGACTTATAGAAAATACTCCTACTGTGTACCGGCTTTGACTGGACCTGAGTGGGGCGCTATAGTGAATAGTCCCGGCCGCGGCAGACTTCGTCGCGCCCACTCGCGTCATGGTGTTGCTCTCGCGTTCATTCGGGCGCAAGATCGTCGCAACAGGAACCGCGGCCGTCGCGTTTGCCTTCCTGTACGAAAGCACGATCCTCGATTCGCGGTATGCCGCCCGCCAGGCGGAGCTGCGCGAGAGCACCGCAACGCCGGCCCCAGGGACCCGTCTCCGTTTCACCGCCACCGCTTACTGCCGCGGGACGACGACCACGTCGGGCGTGAACGTTCGCAACGGGATTGCCGCCGCGGACCCGGACTTGTTGCCAGTTGGGTCGGTCATCCAGGTCGATCGCCTGGGCGACCGATACAACGGTATCTACACGGTGATGGATACCGGCCCCGCCGTCCAGGGCCGGCATATCGACATTTACATGTGGAACTGCGACGAGGCGAGATATGAGTTCGGCAAGCGGACAGCCGGGCTGACCGTTCTGCGTCTCGGATGGAACCCTCGCGCCAGCAACCCGAGTCTTGTCGATCGGTTGTTCAGGCATCGGGAGGCGGCGCAGCCGCTCCAGGCGGCACCCGTCACGCCGACCTCAGACACTGATTCCTCGGTGAAGGAATCTGCCCAGAAGGAACCGGGCGGCAACTAGTCTTTACCGAGGGCTTCGCGCTCCGGCACGCCTCCGCTAGTCTAAAGCTTCGGCGGTGTCCGCCGTAGCCTTGGCGAAGGCGGAACCCCCCACACGCGGCCTCGCTCGCCGCAGCTTGCCGGAGTCGGGCCGGTCGCGTGCCTCGCGCGCTCGCTCGCGGCGCCGTTGTCGGGACCCCCAGCTCTCTGTGATCGGGGCTTAGTCCGGCCGGACGGCAAGCGTCTCGGACGCCTCCCCTTCGGACTCGGCCCGCTCTCTCTCCTGATCGCGATACTGCAACTGATAGAGCTTGTAGTAGATGCCCCGCTGGGCCAGCAGCTCCTGGTGCGTGCCGACCTCTCGCAGGTGGCCTTTGTGCAGCACCAGGATCTTGTCCATGTCCTGGATCGTCGAAAGGCGATGAGCGATCGCGATGGTTGTCCGGCCGGCCATCAGCACTTCCAAGGCGTCACGAATCAGCAGTTCCGTTTCCGTGTCGATGCTCGATGTGGCCTCGTCCAGCACCAGGACGCGCGGATTGAACGCGAGGGCTCTCGCGAACGAGAGCAGCTGTTTCTGCCCGACCGACAGCGTCGCGCCACGTTCAGCGACCGGGCTGTCGTAGCCGCTGGGAAGCCGATCGATGAAGCGGTTCGCATGAACCGCTTCGGCAGCTCGCCTCACCGCCGCGTCAGTAATCGACGCATCGCCCAGACGAATGTTCGCCGCGATCGTGCCGGAGAACAGGTGGACATCCTGCAGGACGAGGCCGAACAGGCGCCGCAGCTCCGACAGCTCCATCTCGCGGACGTCGACGCCGTCCACCAGAATCCGCCCACGTGTCACGTCGTAGAACCGCAGCAGCAGGTTGATGAGCGTGGACTTCCCGGCGCCGGTCGCGCCGACTACGCCGACGCGCTCTCCGGGCTTCACCTCAAAGGTCACGTCTCGCAGGACGAAGGTGGGGTCTTGGGGCTCGCCGGACGCCAGATCCGCGGCGTCATAGGCGAACCAGACGTGATCGAAGACGATGTGGCCTTCCTGACGCGGCTCGCGGCTCGCGGTTCGCGGTTCGCGCGACGTAGCTCGATCCACCGGTGTTTCTGATTTCCGGCTCAGGGTTTCGTTCAAGCCGGCCCCAACGTGGGCTGTACCCCCAGCGAACTGCGAATCGCGAACCGCGAACCGCGACTCGATCTTCACCGGCGCATCCAGCAGCTTGAAAATCCGTTCCGACGAGGCCATCGCAGCCTGGAGGACGTTGAACTTCTCCGACATGTCGCTGATCGGCCGGAAGAATCGGCTCGAATAGAGGAGAAACGCGACCAGCGAGCCGAGCGTGAGCGTCCCCTGCAGCGTCCAGCGGCCGCCGAACCAGATGATCAGCGCCGCGGCGAGCGCGCCAATGATTTCAATGGCCGGGTAGAACACCGCGTAGTACAGGATCGAATCAATGTTGGCGTCGCGGTGGCGGCGGTTGATGTCGTCGAACCGCTCGAAGGTCCGTCCTTCCCGGCGAAAGAGCTGCACCGTCGACATGCCGGTGATGTGCTCCTGCAGAAACGCGTTGATGCGTGCGACCCAGGCTCGCACCGTTCGGTACGACTCGCGGACGTTGCGGCGGAACCATTGGGTCACCAGCACGATGAGCGGGAGCACGGCAAAGGTGACAAGCGCGAGCCGCCAGTCCATCGTGGCGAGCACGATCATGATGCCCGCCAGCGTGAACACGTCGCCGAAGATCGAGACGACGCCCGAGGTGAACATGTCGTTGATGACGTCGACGTCGGTCGTCACCCTCGTCATCAGACGGCCGACGGGATTTCGATCGTAGAACTGCAGGTCAATCCGCTGCAGGTGGTGATAGATCTGTAACCGCATGTCGTACATGATTCGCTGCCCGGTCATCTGCAACAGCCAGGTCTGCACGTACTCCAGCACGAACGAGCCAATCAGGATGGCGAAGTAGACGACGGCAATGCGATCGACGCCGGCAAGATCGCCGGTCGCGATGTAGCGGTCGATTGCCAGCTTCATCAGGTACGGCTGGGCCAGCTGCAGCACCGACGCCGAAATGATGGCCGCCAAGGCCAGCGCGACGTGCGGCTTGTACGGCCGCAAGTACTGCAGCAGCCGCCGCATCAGCGTGGCATCGTAGGCTTTACCGAGGACCTCTTCTTCGTGAAAAGACATCGATTAATGGGTTCGGCCAGGTTCTGCAAGGTTCTGCCGGGTTCTGCCAGGTTCGTTCGAAGTTCCACCGGGTTCGTGCGCGCAGAGTCCGCAGAACTTAGAACCGAGCGGAACCCGAACGAACCTTGTAGAACCTCGTGGAACCCCGTAGAACCCGGTAGAACCTGATCTAACTTGCCGCGAGCTCCTCTTCGAGCAGTTGCTTGCGATAGAGGGTCGCGTACAACCCGTTGCGCGCGACCAGGGCATCGTGATCCCCGCGCTCGGCGATGCGGCCGTGATCCAGCACGAAGATCTGATCGGCGTCCCGCACGGTCGACACACGATGCGCGACGAGGATCGACGTGCGCTGCCGCATGACGCCCTTCAACCGCGACAGGATTTCTTCCTCGGTGTAGGTATCCACCGCCGACAGCGCATCGTCCAGAATCAACACGCGGGGATCGACCATCAGCGCGCGCGCCAGCGCGGTGCGCTGCTTCTGTCCGCCCGAAAGCGTGATGCCTCGCTCCCCTACCGCCGTGACATAGCCTTTGGGAAATGACTCGACGTCCTTGTCGAGCCGCGCGACCGCGGCGACCTCTTTGAGACGTCGCTCGAGCTCAGGATCGATCCTGTGTTGTTCCGTGTTTTTCTGGGGCCTGTGACCGTCTCGGATTTTCTGCGGCCGCACGCCAAACGCGATGTTTTCCGCAATCGACTCCGAGAACAGGAACGGCTCCTGCGGCACGAAGCCAATCGCGCCACGCAGTCGCTCGAGCGGGATTTCACGCACGTCGACGCCGTCCATGAACACGGTGCCGGGCGGGGGCTCGTGCAGTCGCGGCAGGAGCGAAATCATCGTCGACTTGCCGGACCCCGTCGCGCCCACGAACGCGACCGTCTGGCCCGACTCGATTCGCAAGGAGACGTTCTCGAGCACCGGCCGTTCCGTTCCGGGATAGCTGAAGGTCAGATGTCGAAACTCGATGGCACCGGTCAACGACACCGATCGTCCGGCGTCGGTGACCTGTCGGTCGGCAATGTCGGGCAACGCGTCGAGCACTTCGCTCATGCGCTTCCAGGACGCCATGCCGCGTTGCAGCATGTTCGTCACCCAGCCGAACGCGATCATCGGCCAACTGAGCATCACGAGATACGAGTTGAACGCGACGAAATCGCCGAGCGTAATCCGTCCGCGAATCACTTCGCGGCTCCCGACCCAGAGCACGAGCAGCCCGCCGAAGCCGAGAAACAGGGTCATGCTCGGGAAGAACATCCCCTGAAGGCGGATGAGCACGCGGTTCCGGCGGATGTATTCGTCGTTGGCGGCCCTGAACCGGCCGACCTCGTGCGATTCCTGGTTGTACGCCCGCACGACCCGCACCCCAGCGAGCGCTTCCTGGACGACCGCACTGAGGTCGGCAAGCTGGGCCTGGATGGTTTCAAACCGCTTGTGGATGGCGCTGCCGAAATACTTCACGCTGATCGAGACCATCGGCAACGGGATCAGCGCGATCAACGTCAGCCGCGGATCGATGGAGGTCATCAGCACGATCGCCACCGCGAAGACGAGGATCGTGCTCGCCGAGTACATCACCGCCGGGCCGATCATCATGCGCACGGCATTCAGATCGTTGGTCGCGCGCGACATGAGATCGCCGGTTCGCCGCGCCTGGTAATACGAAAGGGGCATCTGCTGGAGCCGCGAAAAGAATGCGTTCCGGATGTCGTACTCGATCTCGCGCGAGGCGCCGACGATGATGCGCCGCATGAGGAACTGAAACACGGCGCGGATGCACGCGACGGCGAGGATCAGTCCCGCGTAGGTGATGAGCTTTCGCTGCGTGACCGCGCGGGTCAAGTCATCAATCGCGTATCTGAGAACCCACGGTGCCAGCAACTGAAACGTGGACGACAGGACCACGCACACGAGCCCGAGCACGAACTGGCGCCGGTAGCGAAGGACGAAGGGAAGCAGACGACGGAAGGCAGGGCCCATCTCATTCAGTATAGCGGTTGGCGGTTGGCGGTTGGCTGGCGGCTGACGGGTGGCGGCTAGCGGCTGGCGGCTAGCGGCTAGCGGCTAGCGGCTAGCAAAAACGAGGGGGGCACGAAAGGATGTTTCAGTCCTTCCTGCCCCCGATGACCTGCCCGACGAGTCGCGAGTCGCGATCTTAGAATTCGAACCGCGCGCCGAGCTGCACTTTGCGCGGCGCATAGCTCGTGCTGTACGCCGTCAGCAGCAGGAACGACGTCGACGCCTGGTTGCCGGTCGGATTCGCGAAGTTCGTGTGGTTCGTCATGTTGAACACGTCCGCCGACACTTCCACCCGCTTGCGGGCTGCCACGGTGAAGACATAGCCGAAGCGCATGTCGATGTTGAGGAAGCCGGGCCCACGGGCCCCGTTGCGATGGCTCTCGAACCCTTTCACCGTGTAGGGATCGTTCCCGTTGCCTGAATAGTCGCCAGCCGCCAGCGGCTCGGCCTGAATGCCGTTGAGATCCGGATCGAGGTTGGCATCGGTCAGCGTGAACGGCGAGCCGCTGAGCGCCCGCGCCACCCAGCTGAGATTCAGTCCCTTGGTGCGCGGAATGAGTGCCGTGCCGCTCAGCGTGAAGTTGTGACGGATGTCGAAGTCCGTCGGGCCCTCGTTCAGCTCCAGGTGCAGGTCATCAGCGACCTGGAAGTTGCTGCCCGCCGCACCGTTCCCGGAGGTGTTGCCGTCGGACTTGCCGTAGGTGTACGACACCTGCGTGCTGTAGTTGTGGCTGAAGCGCTTCTTCAACTGCAGCATGACCGCGTTGTAATCCAGCCTCCCCGCATTGAGGAACTGATTGACGTTCGTGGTGAACGGCACGAAGCCCGGATATTTCGCCTGAAGCTCCGCGGTCGCCATCGTCAACGTGGTGCTGCCAATCCTCTGCAGCGTCGACGAGTTGACATTGGGATTCGAGCGCAGCTGTGGGTTCAGATTGAGCACCATCAGCATGTCCCGCCCCTGCGAGTGCACGTAATCGGCGCTCACGGAGACATCGGGAAAAAGCTGCCGCTCGAAGCCGGCCGTGACTTCATCGGTATAGGGCGTCCGGCGGTCGGCATTGTCCCATGTGGCGCCCGTGTTGCGCAGGAGCTGACCACCCGGATAGAGCTTGTTCAGCTCGTCGTAGTTGATCACCGGTCCGTTGACCAGGAACGGGTCGGTCGGGAACTGACCATTTCGCGGATTCAGATCCGGTCCAGGCACCGGGAATGTCGTTGTGAACGAGCTGGTGTAAGGCGTACCGGTGTAGAGGCCTCCGATCACTTCGAAATGCGTCTTGTCGAAGAAGCGTCCATAGCCGGCGCGTGCGACCGTCTTGCCGTCGAAGTCGTAGGTGACGCCGAGGCGGGGCGCGATGTTGTTGGTGTCGGTCGGATACTTGTCGACCAGAGGATCGTCCGTCTCGGGGATCGGGATGATCTCGACATCGTAGCGCGCGCCGAGACTCAGCGTGAAGTTCTTGTTGAACCGCCACTTGTCCTGCGCGAAGCCGGAAATGTAGTGCGCCTTCTCATAGAAGGTGCTGGGCCCGCCGACTCGGATGGTGAACCGATCCGGATAGGTGAAGGGGTTGGCGGAGTTGAACGGTGCGTTGTTTCGCCCAAACGCAAACGTGCCGTTGAGGTTTCCCTGGTTCGTGTTGTACGCGCCCGAGTATTCGTACTGCGCGCCGAACTTGATGTCGTGGTCGCCGCCCTTGTTCGCCAGGAACCACGCCAGTGTCTCCTCAGCCTGAATGCCGTCGTTGATACGAGCCTGCGCGGTGTTGTCCTGCTGATCGTTGTAGTCCTGGAACGACAACGTAACCGGGCACTTCGACAGGTCCCGCCCATTCGTGTTGAAGCAGTGGTTCGCAAAGGTGACGTTTTCACGAGTCCACGTGACCCGCAGAGTGCTGACCTTGGTGTTTGACAGCACGCTGTTCAGATTCGTGGAAAGCGTCTGGTCGACGTCGGATTCCTCGCGAGCCGCCGCGGGCGTAATCGGCGGCGGGGTGACGATCTGGTTCGCCTGCGGAGATTGCTCCCGCAGCCATCTCACACTGTAGGTATTGTTGTTATTGACCTGATGATCGCCTCGCACGATTGTGTTCCAGACCCGATCGCGCGTGAGCTGTGTGCCGTTCATGTCCGGCCGCGACGGAATGTTGATCGTGTTCGGCCGATCGATCGAGAACCGCTCGAGACTGCCGAAGTAATGCAGCTTGTCGGCGACGATTGGCCCGCCGACCGTGCCGCCCCAACGCTGGTAGTGAGTGTCAGGCTTCGCCAGCCCTTTCTCCTTGGCGAAGAAATCCTTCGTCGTCAGGCTGCCGTCCTGGAAGAACCCGAATGCGCTGCCGCGGACCTGGTTCGTTCCCGCTTTGGTCACCGCGTTGATGATGGCGCCCGACGTCCGGCCGTACTGCGCGTCGTACTGCCCGGTAATGACCTGGAACTCCTGAATCGCTTCAATCGGCGTCCTCGCCTGTGTGCCCGCGCGCTGCCCGATCACGTCGTCATTGTTGTTGCCGCCGTCGAGCATGTAGTTGTTGTTGCGCGGATCCTGGCCATTCACGCTGATCGAATCGCTGCCGAATGACTCGGTGCTGATTGACGGGACGATACCGGGAAGAAGGCCGACAAAGCCGACGAAGTTGCCGTTGACGCTGGGCAATTTCACGAGCGTTTCGCTGGTGATGTTGCCGCCGATTTCCTTCGACGTGACGTCGACCAACGGCGATTCCGTCGTGACCGTGACGGTTTCTTCAACCCCGCCAACCGCCATCTGGACGTCGATGCTCGAGGTCTTGCCGACTTCGAGACGCAGATCTTTACGCTCGAATTTCTTGAAGCCCTGAAGCTCCGCATTGAGCTGATAGGTACCGGGAACGATACCGCTCGCGATGAACGTGCCGTCCGGACCGGAAACCGTCTCGCGGAACATGCCGGTTTCCTGGTTGCGCACCACGACCGTCACGCCCGGCAGAACGGCGCCCTGCGGGTCGATGACCCGGCCCCGAAGTTCAGTAGTGCCCTGCTGTGCCGACGCCGACATGGCGATGAGCAAGGTCATCAGGACCACGCTCATTACACGCTGCTTCATACCATTGCCTCCTGAGCTTACACCCCCGGAAAATCGCTTTACTGAAACAGTAAAGTGCGCAGCCGGCGGTTTCACCACACCATCCATCCCTGTAATCAAACAGATCCGAAAAACTGGAAACGCGCGCGAGTTTTCTGAATTCCTTGAATGAAAGCGCGTTGAAATTCCCGCTAGGGACGAACTGCGCGTTTCGCGGCGGACTGTTGAGCAAGCGTAATGCCGCGTGATATCCTTGGCGCGCCTACCCAGCAGGCTGCCCGCGCTCCAATCAATTTGCGAGCGTGTAGTCCTTAATCTTTCCCGGGGCGAGAAAATTCCGATGCGCACACGTACCGCACAGATATTGGTCTGGTCGGCCCTGGTCTGCCTGACGGCGACCCCCGCTCGCGCACAGTACGGGGCTGGACAGATGGCCGATCCGGCGACCGGCGAGACCTACCACGTCGAGCTGTCGGGCGACTTCTGGAATCCCAACCCGGATCTCGTGATCACCAGCGAAGCCCTGGGCATCGTCGGCTCGCAGATCGATTTCGTCAAGGACCTGGGCATCGTCCAGTCGAAGTTCCGACAGCTGAAGATCGTGCTGCGGCCGGGAAGGAAGCACAAGCTCCGCTTCGAGTACACTCCAATCAGCTATGAAGCCGAAGGGGCGATCAAGGCCAACATCATCTTCAACGGGATCCTGTACCCCGTGACGCTTCCGGTCGCGACCAAGCTCGAATGGAAAGCGTATCGCTTTGGCTACGAGTGGGACTTCGTCTATCACGATCGCGGCTTCGTCGGCCTCGTGATCGACGCTCACTACACCGACATAGAGGCCACGCTCTCGAATATCCTCGATACCGAGTTCGCCCGCGCGAGAGCGCCGATCCCCACGATCGGCGGGATCGGCCGCGTCTACGTTGCCCCGAATATCTCGATTACCGGCGAGCTGACCGGCCTCGGAAGCGGCGGCCTGTTCGGCGAGGACTACAAGGCGCACTACATCGATTTCGATCTTTACGGAACGGTAAACTTCAATAACTACGTGGGAGCGCAGATCGGCTACCGCTCGTTCAACGTCTTCTACCATCTGAAGCACGACGAGGGAAATCTCGACCTTCGGGGCCTCTACTTCGGGGGGGCCGTACGTTTCTAATCAGGTTCTGCTGGGTTCTACTAGGTTCGTTCGGGTTCTACGAGGTTCGTTCCGAGTTCCACGAGGTTCGGTCGGTCTGAACCCAGAGCCGTGGAGAACCCGGAACGAACCTTGGCGAACCCGGTGGAACCCCGCAGAACCCAGTAGAACCTTGTCCTATTCCGGCCCGACTTTGATATAGACGCCGAGGAACCTGTCGTCGCGACTCTTCGGATCGACGGCGGAAGGCCGGAATCCTTCTGACGTCGTGATCGTCAGGAGCGTCGCGCCACGTCCGGGATCGATCGGGACCTGGACGCGGCGTTCCTCACCTGCGCCAAGCGCCATTTCGTCACGCCAGGCCGTCGACTCGAAGGTGACGTGATTGTCCACCGGCGCGTTGCGCACGAGCAACACGCCAGAGGACGCGCCCGTGGCAGGTTGAAGGACGACGGTGGTCGTCCGCGCCCCCCCGACCCAGAATGCCTCCGGCTCCGGGAAACTGCGTTCGTCGAGGAAATACACGTTCGTCGCGCCGTAGCGTACCGCGTGCTTCGCGTAATCGGATGTGAGTCGCTGCGAAGGCGGAATGATGGAGAGCGGTTCAATCCACAGGTTGAGCTGATTCGGTGCGCGTGGCTGGGACTCGCCCCCACGGATGACGATGGCACGAACGTCGACCGGAAAATTCAGCACTGGCGGGTCCTCGTCGAGCTCCCTTCTGACCAGCGAGAACTGATCCCGACCGATGCCGATCATCATCACTCCCAGACGCGCGAGCTGCGGCCTGACGAGATAACTCCCCGCTGGCACGAGCGGAATCTGGTAGAGCGGGCGATCGTTCGGGCCAGCTCCCCCTGGTGCGTCGGAGAGTCGCGGCTGAATCCGCAACATCGATGGGACGGCGGTTAGGGCCACGCGCCGGAATCCAGGAAGCGACAGCGCCAGCAGATGTGACTCGTGGCTCACACGCCGCAACACCTCGAGCTGCGCAGGCGTGCTGTTGATAGGCTGGGCACCGGCGAACGCCCAGACGATCGTCAGCGACAACATGGCGGCGACCGCATACGCGCCGGCGGACGCGACGCATAACGCGCCCCGGCTCCGCAGCCACCGCCCGGATTCGACCACACGCAGTAGCATCCACGCCACGCCGAACACGCTCAGCCAGATCGCCGTATCGCGGATCAGCCCCAGGCTGGTGATCCGCTGTCCCTGCCACCACGATGGTGTCCCGAGCGCGAGATCGATGGAACCGTTCAGCCACTCGAGCGACAGCGCGTATGCCTGGCGGATGTTGTAGGCGAGGCGCCCGCCGTCGACGAAGATCAGCACGGATGACATGAACGCGGTGTAGGCCAATGCCGCGAGGACGGTCACGCGCGTCGCGCGATGGCGAATCGCCGTCCACCCGACCGCCCCTGGAATCGCCATCGCCGGAAGGATCGGCGCGAAGAATCGACCGGGCGCGCTCGCGCCTCCCCACCACATCGCGAAATGGGTAACCGCCAGGAGGTACGGAACAACGACGAACAGCAGCTCCAATCCGAGACGACGCGACGCACGCTGTCGCACCATGACCACGAGGCCGGCAAGCGAACAGACCAACGCGGGCGAATACGCCAGCACGCCAAAGCGCTGATCGAAGAAGAGACCGGCCAGGCCGCCGGGAATGTATGAAACAGCACCCACCTCATTTGCGTACGGGACGGAAGGATCCGGCGTCCCGTAGATGGCGATGAAAAACCCGACCCAGCACAACGCGCTGATGGCCGGAATCAGCAGGAACGCGACCGCTTTCGCCGCCGGGTTCTTCGTCGTCGAGAGCCGCATGAGAATCAGCCCACCGAGTCCAGCGGCCAGCACCGCGAAGCGTGTGTGGATCCATGGAAGCGCCGCCAGCGCCGCACCGTGCAGCCACCATCGGCCAACACGCTCGGCGCCGGTTTCCGATTCCTGCTGCGCACGCAGAAGTCCCCAGACGCCCGTGAGGACAATCACCCCGCCGACGCCGTCGGGATAAACGGTGAAGCTATGGAAGATTTCCGTCGTCGACAGCGTCACAACCGCCCATCCGAACCATGCCGCATCGCGGCGTCCTGTCACGATCCACGCGAGCCGCCACGCAAGCGCGCTGCCCGCTGAGGCAAGCAGAATCAGGAAAATCACGACGCCGTGATAACCGGCGATCGCAAATGCCGGCGCAACAATCGCCGGCAAACCGGGAGCGTGAATCGAATAGATTTCTCCATTTCGTCCGCGACGGCGGAAGTCCGGCTTCGGCAGTTCTCCGGCAAAGTAGGCACGGTAGTCACCGTTGCGATGATTGTTCTCGATGCGCAGATCGTGGTCCTTCAGCAAGCTCTGCGTGATGATGAGATAGTGCGGTTCGTCACCGCCGGGAACGGCGGGTGACGTCTGCCACGCGGCAATCGCGTAGATTGCGCACGCCAGCGCGCCAGCCTTGACTGCAGGTCGGTCGCGCAGGGCTCCATTCACGAACCGCTCGCGCGTGACGCGCACAATCACAGGTGACGAGCAGGCGAGCGACAGCCCGACTCCGAGCCACACCATCAGTGCCAGCGGCCCGGACCAGACCTGAAGCGCGGCGGGCAGCGATGCCGGCAGCCACGGTAGCGCGACCAGTGCGAGCAACCACAATGGCGCAAGCGAGGCGCCGAGTCGCCACGCCAACCAGACCGCTGCCATCGACAACGCGACGATCGATGCCGACCCAATCGAGAGCGGAAGCAGGGCCACACGTGAATCTCCGATTCCGGTGACTGCGAGTGTGCCCTGCGAGAACCACGCGGCCACACCAGTGGCCAGCAGCGCGATCACGAGAGGCGGGCGTGACACAGAAGGTTCGCGAGGGATTGGCGGTAGAATGTCCCGCATTCTACATGGAGCGACGTCCGGATTCCATCGCGGTGCGCGTTCGCCGTGCCGCGATCGCTTGCGGCCTCGCGTTCGCGCTCGCCGTCGTCATGACATGGCCGCTCGCCACTGGGCTCGGCCGGCTCGGCCGCACGACGACGATGGATGGGCTTTACGGAATCTGGAACGTCGGCTGGGTCGCGCGGACGATCGTGACCGACCCGGCGTCGCTCTTCGACGCCAACATCTTTTATCCGCATCGCGATACCCTCGCGTACTCAGAAGCCAACATCGTCGCCGGCATCGTCGGCATTCCCGCGTGGGTCCTGACTCACAACGCGTACGCCGCGCACAATACGGCGCTCCTTTTCGCCTTCGCCACGTCGTTTCTCGGCATGTTTCTCCTGGCGCGGCACCTGTCCGGTCGAACCGACACGGCGGTCGCACCCGCGATTCTGTTCGCGTTCTGCCCCTATTTCTATTCTCATAGTGCACACGTGCAGCTCCTGATGGCGGGGGGCATCCCGCTTTCAATGCTGGCGCTGCACCGATTGGCAGAGCGTCCGTCAACAGGTCGCGGCATCGCGCTCGGTGCTGCGCTGGCTGTACAAGCCCTGGCATGCGCGTACTACGGCATTTTTGCCGGGCTCATGGTGAGCTACGGCGTCCTGTTCCTGGCCGCGCGACGCGGTTTGTGGCGGGAGCGGCAGTTCTGGATCGCTGTCGGGATGGCGGTGGTGACGGCCGGGCTTCTCGTGTTTCCGTTCATCATCCCGTATCTCGAACTCCAGCGCGACGGCGGCTTCGTGCGATCGCTCGACGATGCGAGACGTTATTCGGCGACGTGGCCCAGCTACCTGGCAACACCGGCACGAATGCACGGGCCGATCCTCGTGCTGGCTCGGCGACTCGGATGGCACGTCGGCGAAGTCCTGTTTCCTGGCGTTCTCGCTCTCATCCTTGGCGCCAGCGGCGCCACGCTGGGCTGGACGCGCGGCGCTCGAGGGAGCGCCGCGGACGCCGAACGCGAAACGGTGATGCTCTACGGCTCCCTCGGAGGACTGGCGCTCTGGAGCTCCTTCGGTCCGGATGCGTATCTCTACACGCTGCTCTACCGGGTTGTGCCGCTCTTTACCTTCTTGAGAGCACCGTCGCGTTTTGGTCTGCTCGTGGTGTTCGTCCTGGCGGTCTTCGCGGCGACTGCCCTCAGACGTCTGACCCTGGAGGGCTGGCGTCGGGGCCCCTATTTCGGCGCGGCGATCGCCGTGGTGGCGCTCGTCGAACTGAACGTCGTGCCTTTCCCATGGGAGCGTGCGCTCGCGGTCTCAACCAACTACCGAATCCTGGCCGGCATGCCGCGCGCGGCGGTGGCGGAGTTTCCGTTCTACGGAGAACGCATCGCGTTTCCGCTGCACGCGCAGTACATGGTGCTGTCCACGACCCACTGGATGCCGCTCGTCAACGGATACAGCGACTACATTCCGCAAGATTTTCGCGAGGCTGCCTTCGTGCTGGATTCGTTTCCGTCGAACGACACGTTCGGTGTCCTGCAGAAGCATCGGGTCCGCTACGTCGCCATCCACTGGGATATGTACGGGCCGCGCGCGGAGGACATCAAGACCAAGCTGAAAGGGTTCGAGCGCTACCTGCGCCCGCTGGGCAGCGACGCGACGATGAGTCTTTACGAGATCGTCGGGTTTCCGTGATGGCCCGTCACAGGGGCATGCCGAACAGTCTCACGGATGCCCGGACAGTGCTTCACCGTTAGGTCCTGCAGGCTGATCGACACTCGCCCGGTGCGATGAGAGAGTCCCACAACACCGATGAGTCGTTGGGCTTGCCCGTCATTTCATTTGACATTCTAATGCTGGCGCCGTCACTCTATTGGCGTGTCTAATAGAGACCGCGGCGAGCCATCAGGTGCCGATCGGATGCGCATCCTTCGCGAATGGACTCAGCGTCTCCTCGGAACGCTCCTTCGCAACCGGCGCGACAGCGAGCTGGAAGAGGAACTGCGGCTGCACCTGGCGATGGCGGCAGAAGATGCGCGACGCCGTGCTCCTGATTTCGCTGATGCTTTGCGCGATGCACGGCTCAAGGCCGGAGGCGTATCCCAGGCGATGGATGCACTTCGCGACCAGCGAGGGTTGCCGTGGCTCGAGGATCTCGTTCGCGATGTGACGCTCGGATTTCGCGCGTTCGTCGACGATCGACTGTTCGGCCTATCGGTTACGATCGTTCTCGGCCTCGGCATCGGCCTGAGCGTCGCGATGTTCAGCGTGCTCAATGCGGTCGTCCTTCGCCCGCTTCCGTACGACCGACCGGGCGAGCTCGCGGTTCTCGCGACGCACGACATCGTCCAGAACGAGTGGGATGGCACATCAGTACCCAACTTCCTCGATTGGCGCGGGCAGAGCACATCGTTCGCGGCAATGACCTTCTATCGGCGGACGCAGGTGAGCCAGATCACCTTCGGGAGCGTCGACGGTCCACGGCGCGGCCAGGAAGGCCTGGTCGGGCCGAATTTTTTCGAACTGCTCGGTGCGACGCCCGTCATTGGCAGGACCTTCTCACACGAGGCATTCGAGCGACGCCAACGTGTCGTGGTGCTGAGCGAGAGCTTATGGCAGGAGGAATTCGCGCGATCGCCCGCGGTGCTCGGCCAAACGCTGTCAATCAGCGGCGAGGATTACACGGTGATCGGGGTCATGCCGCGAACATTTCAGCTGCCCACGAGCGACACGCGATTCTGGAGGCC
>JBKPNQ010000175.1:0-5577 GCA_046732715.1 Acidobacteriota bacterium
ACTCACCGCGGCGAGCGTTGCCGTCGCGGTTGAGAATGCGGAATTGGAAGTCGGGAGGCACGCACGAGTAAGCATATCGAAGAGTGCCGGGGGGCTCGGAGTGCCAAGGGTGCGTGACGTGCAACAGGTACAAGGCAGTGCAAGATGTGCACGACTCCACGGCGTCCTGCGATCGCTCGCACTCCGTGCGCTCCTGGCGCCCCGGGCACCCTGGCAGCAGTAACACCCATGGCACCCATGGCGCCCC
This sequence comes from Acidobacteriota bacterium, assembly GCA_046732715.1. Taxonomy (GTDB): domain Bacteria; phylum Acidobacteriota; class Vicinamibacteria; order Vicinamibacterales; family 2-12-FULL-66-21; genus JALZOC01. The sequence goes on from JBKPNQ010000175.1 coordinate 248, forward strand.
TTCCGTTATCCTGTGACCCGTGAAACGACTTCGCATTGGCGTGCTGTACGGTGGACGGTCGGGTGAACACGAAGTGTCGTTGGCGTCGGCGGCCGCCGTCTTCGCCAACCTGGATCGCACCCGGTACGAACCGATCGCAATACGGATTGAAAAAGACGGACGGTGGGCGCTTGCCGATCGGCCTCCCACGACCATATCAGCGGCGGAAGTGATTGAGCACGCCCGCCTCGAGGCCGCACGGCCGAGCCGCACAGGACGAGAAGTGCATCTCATGGCGCGGCCGAGCGAGGAGACGATTCTGTCGATCGATCGGCGATCGTCGCGCGGCGAAGATGGCCAGGCGCTCGTCACAGGACTCAACCTCGACGTGATCTTCCCGGTCCTCCACGGACCGTACGGGGAAGACGGCACGATTCAGGGTCTGTTGGAGCTCGCCAACGTGCCGTACGTTGGCGCAGGCGTACTCGCGTCAGCCGTCGGAATGGACAAGGGGATGATGAAGGTTGTCTTCGCCGCGGCGGGACTGCCGGTGTGCCCCTATCGTGCGGTTCTCAGACACGACTGGCAGAGCGATCGCGAGGCCATCGCCGCCGAGCTCGAGAAAGCCCTGCAGTATCCGATGTTCGTGAAACCCGCGAATCTCGGTTCGAGCGTCGGGATCTCCAAGGCGAAGACGCGAGAGGGCCTGATCGGCGCGATGGATCTGGCCGGCAGCTTCGATCGAAGAATTGTCGTCGAGGCAGCCGTCCCGAACGCCCGCGAGATCGAATGCGCCGTGCTCGGCAATGACTCCCCTGAAGCCTCGAAGCCGGGTGAAGTGATTCCGTCGCGCGAGTTCTACGACTACGAGGCCAAGTACATCGACGAGGGATCGCGCACGATCATTCCGGCGGACATCGGACCGCGGACCGAAGCGGAAATCAAACGACTCTCGATCCTCGCCTTCAAGGCGATCGATTGTGCCGGAATGGCTCGGGTGGATTTTTTGCTCAGCCCTGACACGATCTTCGTCAACGAAGTGAATACGATTCCAGGCTTCACGACGATCAGCATGTACGCGAAATTGTGGGCTGCCACCGGCGTCGAGTATCCCGCGCTCCTGGACCGGCTGATCGCGTTCGCGCTCGAACGTCACGCCGAGAAGCAGCGGCTCCGTACCAGCGCCACATGAGAAGGCGGTCGTGGCGGTGCGCCGTGCTGCTGCTCGTCACATGGGCCGGGCCAGCGATCGACGCGTCCGGACCGGCGCATCAAATCCGCGGCGTCGACGGGCTCGCGCGGGCGTACGACTTCATTCTCGAGGCGCGATTTGATCAGGTCGATGCCGAACTGCGTCGCGCCTGCCCGCCGGCTCCGCCGGAAGCGTGCGAGGTCCTTGCCGCCACCTCGCTCTGGTGGCAAATCCTCCTCGACCCGGAAAGCCGCGATCTGGACGATGAGTTCTCGACCGCCGTCGACCGGGCGATCGCCAGCACCGAGGACTGGACCGAGCGCGCACCGGACGACGCCGAAGCGTGGTTCTACAACGGCGGGGCCTACGCGGCGCGCGTTCAGTGGCGGGTGCTGCGCGATGAGAAGCTTTCCGCGGCGCGCGACGGAAAAGCCATCAAGGTCGCACTCGAACGCGCGATCGAGCTCGACCCGTCGCTCGAGGACGCCTACTTTGGCGTCGGCATGTACAAGTATTACGCCGACGTCGCGCCGGCAGCGGCCAAGTTTCTACGATTCTTGATGCTCCTCCCTGGAGGAGACAGAAAGGAAGGGCTGGATCAGATGCTCCGCGCCCGCAATCGCGGGCGCCTGCTTCAAGGAGAAGCCGACTACCAGTTGCACGTGATCTACCTGTGGTACGAACGGCAGACGCCGCGCGCGCTCCAGCTGCTGCAATCGCTCCACGATCGCTACCCGGCCAATCCATTGTTCGTCTCGCAGATGGCCGAGATCCAGGACGTCTACCAGCACGACATCACGGCCAGCCTGGCCACGTGGCAGTCGCTGCTGGCGGCGGCGCGGGACCAACGCGCGAATCTGCCGTTGCTCAGCGAGGTCCAGGCACGACTGGGCATCGCGAAGCAGCTCGAGGCGCTGCAGCAGACCGACGATGCCGTCGAAATGCTGCAGGCGGTGATTGCGCTTCACCCCGCCGCACCCTATGCGTCGCTGCCCCTCGCCTACTTCAGACTCGGGGAAGCCTACGATCGGATGGGGTCGCGCGCGTCCGCCGTCGACGCGTATCGAACAGCGATCGCCTCGCTCCCCAGTACCGATCCGTACAAGGTACGCAGCCAGAGCAACGAGCATTTGCGGCGGACGCCCGACGCCAAACGGGCCGAAGCGTACCGGCTGTCCCTGGAAGGATGGCGCCGGCTGGAGCACAACGATATCGCGGACGCGACCAGCGCGCTGGAGACGTCACTCGCGCTGCACGGGAGCGATCCGGTCGCGCACTATCGATACGGCCGTGTCCAGCAAGCCAAGAAGGACGACGCCGGAGCGCTCGCGCAGTTCGAGCACACGATCCGCTCCGCGCACGCGTGCCCTGCGCCGATCCTCGGCAACGCTTACCTCGAGGCGGCGCGCGTGCTCGAACGATTGGGGCGTCGGCCCGAAGCGATCTCGTACTACCATATCGCCACAACGCTGTTCGGCGCCGCGGCCGACACCCGCGCAGCCGCCAGACGCGCGCTGACGCGACTCGAAAGATGATTGCTGATTGTTGATTGCTGATTGATGCAAACGCGATCACTGATCGAGCAATCCGCAATCAGCAATCAGCAATCGCCAATCAGCATTCCTCGATCACTACAGTGACAATCACGTTGAGCCGACAAATTTGGTGTGCGTTTTTTTGACATTTCGTGCACTTTGTGCTTGACACTCGATTTTTCTCATCCATAATCTACATCTTGTATGAGGGTGGTTCGCTCAGCCCACCTGTTGTAACCGACGGTCGTTGTTAAATCAGCTGAGCTGCCGGTTCCAAGGAGGAATCATGGCGAAGAAGGCTGCTAAGGGCGGAAAGAAAAAGGGCGGGAAAAAGCGCTAGAGCGCTCCGTCTGACGACTGGGGGTGTCGCATGCTGACACCCCCAATTTTTTGCTCGCAGATCTTCCGCGGCACGCGGAAGTGCAACGCGACGGGCACCGACGGACGCAGGCCGGAGTGCCAGGAGGCAGCGGCGCTGCAACGACGGAGACAGGCCCTCGCGGTTCGGATCCCAGATGAAAGGGGGGATTGAGCGCAATGGCCAAGAAGGCTGCAAAAGGCGGGAAGAAGAAGGGCGGCAAGAAGCGTTAAGCTGCCACTCCTGCTTACAAAAGGGGGCGACCGTCGCCCCCTTTTGTTTTGTACGAAGTTCCCAGTTTCCAGCTGTGAAAGCGCGAAGCGCGAATCACGTTCCGCTATTGCATCGTCTTCCCGTCCCACACCTTCACGTGCTGAATCGTATCCCCCTGCTGGATCCGATCCACCACCTCCATCCCGTTGACCACCTGACCGAATGCGGTGTACTTCGCGTCGAGATGCGGCTGCGGCGAGTGGGTGATGAAGAACTGGCTTCCGCCGGTGTCCTTCCAGGACAGCGCCATGCCGACGGTGCCGCGGAGAAACGGCCGCTCGTTCAGCTCATCACGGACCGTGAAGCCCGGCCCGCCTTCCCCGTCTCCGCGTGGGTCGCCATCCTGTACGACGAAGTTCGACACGACCCGGTGGATCTGAAGCCCGTTGAAGAAACCGCTTCGCGCGAGCGCGACGAAGCTCCACGCGGTCTGTGGCGCATCCAGCACGGCGAGTTCGAATTCGATGACGCCTTTGGCTGTTTCGATGAACACGTGCGGTGAAAACGCCGGGCCGATGAGATCCGAATTGGCGTAAGGCGTGCGGGGCTCTCCAGGCGCGGGGCGCATCTCCGCGAGCGCATCGATCGAGGGATCCAGCTTCGCCAGCAACGTCGCGGCATGCATGCGAACCGCCCAGTCCTTATCGTGCAAGGCCGCCGTGAGATCCGCTGTGGCGGTGGCCGCGCCGTATTCGGCGAGCGCCGAAAGAATGGAGGCTCGGGCATCGATCGCCGCGTCAGCTGCGGCCAGACCGAGCGCCTCACGCAGCGCCTCCACTCCTCCCGGCGGCTTCAATTCGCCGATGATTCCGGCCGCGGTGGACCGCACGACGAAGTCGGGCTCCTTGAGCTCGGTCAGCGCCAGCGCTCCCGCGTCGGGGGTCTTGAGGCGGACGATGGCGCGCAGGACCGATGGGACGACCCGTTTGTCCTCGTCCTTCAGCATCGAACGGACACGTTCAAGCGCCACCTTCGGTGGCAGCGTACCGAGCACATCGGCGAGCGCCGCGCGAACGGTCCACTGTGAGTCCGGCTCCATCCCGGAGAGCACCAGGACGAAGTTCTCGAGGTCGATGGACGCCGCCGCCCGCAACGCCGCGGCCCGCATCGTCGGCCAGGGATCGCTCAGGAGATCCTCGACGACCGGAAGGCCGTCCGCCGCTTTCAACGCACCGAGCGCGGTGACCGCCTGCAGACGGACGTTCGGATCCTCGGCCTCGGCCGCGAGCTTGACGAGCGGGGCACTCGCTCGTGGATCACCGATCGCGGCGAGCGCACGAACCGCGGACACCACAACTTCGCGCGGCGTCGCTGCCGTACCGGCGATCGTCATCAACGGGTTCACCGCTGCCGCTTCCTTCAGCACACCAAGCCCGCGTGCCGCAAAGGCTGCGGAATACTTCCCGGGCGCATTCAGGATCCGCAGCAGGGCCGGCGCAGCTCGCCGATCCTCGATTCGGCCAAGGGCGTAGGCGACCGGCCACCAGGCAACGACCGGCTGACCTCCCGCATCGAGCACAGCAGCCGCCAGCGGTTCATAGGTCCCCAGACGCACTAACGCATAGATGCCGAGACGAAACGCTTCCGCCTCGGGCGGCGCCGGCCATTTCTCGTCGTCAGCGGTCATCGATGACACCGCCGGACTCTTGGCGTACTCGGTCACCATCCGGCCGATCGCGGCGCCGACCTCGCGTCGGGAATCAGGACTGACCTGATCCTTCTCCTTGGCATCGATCAACCCGAGCGCCTCGGCGGCGCGGCCGCGAACGATGGGGGAGGCGTCCGTCATCGCGGTTGTCAGAGGCGTGACCGCGCTGCCATCACCAATCAGACCGAGAGCGAATGCCGCCATCTCGCGAACATCGGGATCAGAATCCGAGAGTCTCGCGACCAGGGGCTGGACGCCGGCACCCAACCCAACCCGTCCAATCGCCAATGCCGCTCGCCGGCGAACCCGCGCTTCTGAGTCAGACAGAAGGACGGTGAGGTCGGG
>JBKPNQ010000176.1:0-14566 GCA_046732715.1 Acidobacteriota bacterium
TCCGCACCTTCACCGGCGCGCCGGCGACCGACAAAGAGGCCACCGCAACACCCGAAGGAGACAGTGGCGACGACACTCCTCGGCCGGTCGTGCCGCGTCCGTCGGTCAAGCAGGGAATGAATCGCTTCACATGGGATATGCGGTATCCCGGCGCGCGAGACTTTCCAGGGCTGATCATGTGGGCCGGCAGCACCAGGGGCCCGCAAGCGCCTCCCGGGCAGTACTCGGTACGTCTCTCCGCGAACGGTGCGACCAAGGTGCAGAGCTTTGCGATCACCCGCAATGCGGCGGTGAAGAACGTCACCGACGCCGATCTGATCGAGCAATTCAAGCTGGCACGTCAGATCAGCGAGAAGGTCAGCGCCGCCAACGAGGCGGTGTTGCGAATCCGCAGCGTCAAGGATCAGGTGAGCGACAGAATCAGCAAGGCCGCTGACGGCGGCATCAAAGCGGCAGGCGAGCCGCTCGTCGGAAAACTCACCGCGGTGGAAGGCGAGATCTACCAGTATCGCAACCGCAGCAGCCAGGATCCGCTGAACTATCCGATCCGGTTGAACAACAAGCTCGCCGCGCTTCAGGGCATCGTCGAGACCGGCGACTATAGGCCGACCGATCAGTCTTACGCGGTGTTCAAAGAGCTTTCGGACCGATTGGACAAGCAGTTCGGTCAGCTCGACACGCTGTTGAGCGTCGATTTGCCGGCGTTGAACAAGCTGCTCGCGCGGAAGAAGCTGGAGCCGGTGAGCGCCCGCGGCCCAAGCGAGGCGCCCGAGGGAAGCGACCCAAGGCGGCGCCGCTGAGCGAGAGCGAGCGGGGTGGGATCCCGCAAGCCGTGAGAAAGGATGCGCTTCCGTCGGAGAAGCGGGGCAGCTACCAGCTACGATTCGCGCTCAACCGTCACCTCGACCAGCCCGAGCGGTTCCTCGACGGACACGAACAAATCGTCCGGGTTCTCCATGCCGGCGCTGAACAGATCCGCCGGGCGGTAGGGCCGCTCGTGGAACGCGAGCGTGACGTTGACGATTTCCTGGTAGGTCGTCAGCACGACGTCGGCGATGGCATAGAGCGTCTGGTGGACCGATCGGCCAGCATGGCCTGCGAACGTATCGATGATGGCCGCGCGAACACCCTGCCGATAGGGACGGAACGTGACGTCGGCGGTGCTGTACGTCCACCTCGCCGACAACTCCCCGACCAGCAGTCGCTGCAATCCATCCGACCGGCCATCGTCGGGCTCCGGGTCGTGGCGGGGCGCGAACCCCGCCGTGCGCATGACGCTGAGTCCCTCGAGGCCGGAGACGACCGCGAGCTGGCGCCCGTTGCTCGTCACCGCTGTCGTCTTCACCTCGGGCGGACCGGCCATGAAGGCCTGCCCCTGCGCTCGACCTCCCGCATCGAGGCGCGTCCACGCCTGTTCCGTGATTTTGACGCGAGCCCGGGTAATTGCCGGATGATTGCTCAGGACCCGATCGCAGAGCGCGAGGCCGAACGCTTCAATCTCTGCCGAGCCGTGTTCGCGCGCCGCGCGGTGCACGAGATTCTTGAGTGCTTCGCCTGGAGGCAATCCATCGGCCTTGCCGTCGCGAAATGCCGCCGCAAAGTCTCCTTCGAAGCGGAACGATACACAGAGTTCTTTGGGATCGTCGCGATCGCCACGGCGAGTGAGCCGGAGCATCCGGAGGCGCGATTCGCCATGACTGCTCGAGCCAATGCGATGCATGACGGGCACTGTACCATGGAGCCGCAATTTGGATCCGAGATCGGTTGTCCGGGGCGATCCACGCGAACCTGCCATCGACCTATAATGAGCGTTTATGATCGTCGCGCGACGGGTTTTGATCGGTGGACGTGTGCAGGGCGTCGGCTTCAGGATGTTTGCCGCCGCGCGCGCCGCCGCCGAGGGGGTTCACGGCTACGCGAAGAATCTCGCCGATGGCCGTCTCGAGGCACTGATTGAAGGCGACGAGGAAGCCGTCGATCGCGTCGAGCTCGCGTTGCGCCGAGGGCCGTCGCATGCAGTCGTTGAAACTTTCGACGTCGAAGACATCGTCCCGACACATCGCACGACGGGTTTTTCAACCCGGTGACGCACCAACACTAACGGAGAGATGGATACAGATCTGATGGACAGCCTCAAATCGAAGATTCGCCACGTGCCGGACTTCCCGAAGGCCGGTATCCTCTTTTACGACGTCACCACGCTGCTGCGCGATCCGGCCGGCTTCCGCCTCGCGATCGATAGCGTGACGACGCCGTTCGTTGATCGGAACATCAGCCTCGTGGTGGGAATTGAGAGCCGCGGCTTCATTCTCGGCTCGGCTGTCGCCGATCGCATCGGCGCCGGGTTCGTTCCGGTGCGCAAGGTGGGGAAGCTGCCGTGGGAACGCGTGCGCGCAACCTACGATCTCGAATACGGCACTGATAGCCTCGAGATGCATCGTGACGCCATCGACGAAGGACAGCGAGTGCTCGTGGTAGACGACTTGCTGGCGACGGGCGGCACCGCCCGCGCGACCGTCGATCTCGTCAAACAACTGGGCGGCGTCGTCGAAGGGGTGGCGTTCCTCATCGAACTCGTGGCGCTCAACGGACGGGCAAAGCTGCCGGATGTGAACATCCACTCGGTGCTGGAGTATTGAGATTGCTGATGGTTGATTGCTGATGGTTGATTGAAGGATCCCTCGTCAATCAGCAATCAGCAATCAGCAATCGTCAAACTTCCTACGACTCTCGCAGCTGATTGTCGGGGGTGATCACAAAGCTCTGACGCATCAGCGGCCGGTGCAGCGATCGGGTTTCGAGTGACACGGTCACGCGCACATCGCGGGAGCCATCGACCGCCCAGGCCGGTTTGACCGACAGGCGGTAGCGGCGTTCGTCGCGGCCGATGGCGTGCTTGCATATCGCGCGTCCGACAACGTCACGCCAGATGCTGTAAGGAAGACCGCGCAACTCGGCAAGTTCGGCCTGGAGCAGCTCCGAGTGGGCCTGCACGTCCGTCGACGCCGGGTTCTTCCTGAACATAAGTGAGCGGTGCACTATAAGGAGAGCGGGGCGCCCGCGTCAACCTGCGGTAAAATGGCTGTTTTTCGCGCCCGTAGCTCAGCAGGATAGAGCATCGGTTTCCTAAACCGGGGGTCGCAGGTTCGAGACCTGCCGGGCGCAAACCTTCGCTCGCGCTTGCGAACAGATGCGTGAGCTAAGGTTTGCAGGCGCATGCGAAGTTCAGGGGCCCGAGCGCGCCGTCGCGCGAAGGGATGAGCGGCGCTGAGGCACGCAAGGCGTCGCGAAGAGAAAAGCGAGCGAGAGAAAGCGAGCGAGCCGCCGGAGCGGAGCGGGGCGGGAGGGGGCCCGCCAGCGACGGTGCCGAGGAGTCCGAGGGGCAACGCCCCTCGTAGTAAATATGAAAAGTAAAGAACGTCACAAGCTGAAGGAAAACGAATTCGCCCGGACCGTGGTCCATGCCCGGGAACTGGTCCAGACGCGCGGACGCGACTTCGCGTCGCTGGCGGTGATCGCGATCGTCGCGATTCTCATTGCTGGCGGCTACGCGTGGTGGCGCCAGTCGCGCAACGCCAAGGCAAACACGTTGCTGGCGGCCGCGCTGACGGTGGAAGAAGCGCCCGTGATCGCACCGACTGCGCCGGCCCCGGGCAGCCCGATTCCGGTACAGCAGGCCGGAACGTATGCCACCGAGCAAGCCAAGCTCGAGGCCGCGCTGCCGCAGCTGATGAAGGCAGCCGACGCCTATCCCAGCACCGACGCCGGCATCGCGGCCCGCTATCACGCAGCCGCGGTCCTCGCCTCGCTGGGCCGGTACGCGGAAGCCGAGCAGCGGTTCCAACAGGTTGTCGACAACGCGGGGAGCCTCGTTTACGGCCGCACCGCGAAGCTGGGGTTGGCTGACGCCCAGGTCATGCAGGGTAAGTACGACAGCGCGATCAAGATTTACCAGGAAGCGACGACCGACCCGAAGTCGCAGCTGCCGCTCGACGGCGTCTTGATGCAGCTCGGACGCGCATATATGAAGGCCGGAAAGAAGAATGAAGCGGCCCATGCCTTCACCCGCGTGGTCGAGGAATTCCCACAGTCAGCGTACGCAGCCGATGCGCGACGCGAGATGGAAGAGGCGAAAAAGGGATAGCCGCGGCAGGGCTCAGGATCTGGGCGCGCGGCAAACCGCTTCGACGCACAGTATCGGTGAGGTCCCCAATGGCTCGACCCGGCGAGTGCAGCCGGCGGGTACGAACGCGATATCACCGGCCGTCAGAATCGCTGATCCACCTTCGATGGTGATCTTCAGAAGACCGGCCAGCACGGCAACCGCGCGATCGAGTGGGTGCACCCTGGCCGACACGATGGCCCCCTGCGGATCGAACAGGGGAAGCAGACGATAACCGAGCGTCTTGATCTTCTCCTCGAGCCCCCGCCCGGTGACCGGGCCGTCTCGACGCGCATCCCACCTCTCAACTTTCAGCGATTGCGAGACAGCGTCATCGGACGCATGTGCTGCGACGTGTGGCAGCGGCGGGATGCTGACACTCATGCGGTCCTCGTGGCGCTGGCGTTCGACTGCCACGGGGTGGTGTCGGTCGTCTCTGCCCGTCGCTCGGGTTCGACGAGGAGCCGAAGGGCATAATCCGTGGGCGCGCCGGTGTCGTTGCTCACTGGTCCGACGCGGAAAATGGCCGACAGCACCGTCGACTTGCGAAGCGGAGCGGGCAAATCGGCTCGATCGCGTGCCGCGCGATCAACCTGGAAATACACCAGCCGATAGAGCGGAATCGGCGTACCACCCTGACACTCGACGCTGACTCCGTGGGCGCTCACGTCGCGGGTGACGACGGAAGCCATTCGCGTACTGCCCTTGGCGTCCTTCCACACAATCTGTCCGGGCACGGTAATCGGATGCCGATCTTCGGCTCGCTTCTCGTATCGGCTGCCGGCTACCAGGCGAAGGCGCTGTTCCATAGTGGTCATCCCCCTCAATGTCGCAGTACCCGGAGACATATCAAGTTGCACGCCTACGTCAGCCTGCGAGGCCTGGGTTGGAGGCTCCCGCGATAACCTCATGAAGTATGAGTACTTAGGTCACGAAGCCCGCATTAGCGCGTGGGGATGTTATTGGATAGTTGATATCCAAATCAAGCGAGAAGTGGATACTTAATTATCAGCGTCTGCTTCTGGCGGCTCGCGGCTCGCGGCTGAAGAGAATCGAAACTGGAAACTGGAAACTGGAAACTGGAAACCGGAGACTGACTACGACACCCCGAGCCTGTCCATCTTCAGATAGAGACCCCGACGGGTGAGTCCGAGAATCCGGGCCGTTTCCGAAATGTTGCCAGACGAGCGCTCGAGCGCGGTCTGAATCATGTCTCGCTCGATCTTTTCGACCGCCGCCGCGAGGGTCGTTCGCCGACCGCGAGGCTTAGCGCCGTCTTCGGCCGCCTGATCATGCACGCCAAACACCGGTGAGAGGAGATCGGGAGTAATCGATCCGTCCGGCGGAGCCATCGCGACCGCGCGCTGCACCTCGTTACGCAGCTGGCGAACGTTGCCGGGCCACGGAAATGTGTCGAAAATATCGAGCGTCTCGGCGGTCAGCCTCACGCCTGGTTTTCCCAACCGCTCCGATGCGTCTCGCAGAAAGAACGTGCTCAGGTGAGGAATCTCTTCCCGCCGTTCGCGCAGTGGCGGCACGTGAATCCGAATGACGCTCAGGCGATAGAACAGGTCCTCGCGGAATTTTCCCTCGCTCACACGACTCTCGAGATCGGCATTGGTGGCGGCGACCACGCGGACGTCCACGCGCTGCGGACGAGTGTCGCCGACCGGCAACACTTCACCCTGCTCCAGGAACCTGAGCAGCTTTGGCTGGACATCGAGTGGGAGATCGCCGACTTCATCCAGAAAGAGAGTCCCGCCAACCGCGGTGCGCAGCACGCCCGCCTGGTCCGCAATGGCGCCTGTGAAGCTGCCCCGGCGATGCCCGAACAGCTGGCTATCGGCCAGCTCGCGTGTGGCGCTCGTGCAGTTGTAGGGGAGGAACATGTTGCCGCGGCGTGGCGAGCCACTGTGAATGGCCCGGGCGACCAGGTCCTTGCCGGTCCCGCTTTCGCCGGTTATCAGCACGGTCAGGTCGTTGCCCTGCATCCGCTGGATTTGCTCGGCAACGCGCTGCATGGCGGCGCTCGCACACACGAACCCGGGCAGGAGCGGCTCGAGCGGCCGTTCGATCGCGCCGCGACTCGCCTCGGGCTGCCGATCGCGCGCCTCACAGAGCTCGAATCCCTGGCGTAAGACCGCACACAGCGTTCGAAAGCGCTGCAGCGCGGGACCGGCGAGCGATCGGGCCGAGGAGACGGCGGCAAAGCGTCGGCCGGCCGTGGTCACACCGATTGGCTCGATAGCGACCGGCACAGATGCCGAGGCTCCGCGATGGGCCGCGGCAGCCAGCGCGCGACCACCTTCAGCGTCGCATCCTGCCGTTCCAAGCAGCTGAACCTGCCCATTGGCTCCGCGGACGAACAGCACGACGGCATGCGCATCGCACGCTTCGAGAAGCGCGGTGGCACCGTCACGCGCCAACAGCGCGGGGATCGCCGCGGCGTCGACCAGCCGCCTGACGAGGGCTGCGTCACCGTCGACCTGGACGCCGACGTATCCGCCAGTCGTCACGGCAGGCACGTGAGTCAGCGCGGCACGCGCATCGGCAAGATCGGGTGCAGCGCCCAGCCCATCGAAAATCGTCGCCGCATCGGTCAGGTATCGGGTGGCCCTCGACCGAGCGCCGGCAGCGGCGGCCAGGCGTCCAAGCTCCAGGTAGCTGAGGCCAGACTGGTAGCCCTCACCGAGCAGGTCGAACACACTGACGCTCTGACCGAGGTCGTGATACGCGTCAACGGATCGGCCAGCCGCCGCGTGCAGGCGTCCTCGCATGCGGAGAAACTCTCCCCAGGTCCCGCTCATCGTCCCAGGTTCCACCCGCCCGGAGATCGCTGCCAGCCGGTGCTCGGCCTCCTCAATCTTGCCGAGGGCCTGGAGCGATTCGATGGCAATCAGTTCGGCCTGGAGAGCATAGATCGCCGGAGCATCGCTCGAGCCCGCGACTTCGCCCGCGATCGCCAGCGCGCTCGCCCCGTCCCCTCGCCGGAGCGCCACCCGCGCTTCCAGCGCGCGTACCGACCATTGATACCAGCGGTTCGCAACCGTCGGACCGTACGCTTCCCGCGCCTTCTGAAGGCAGCGGCTGGCTTCATCGTGCTGGCCGCGAATCAGGTGGATCTGGGCAAGCGTATCGAAGACCCCACCTGTTGTTTCCCGCATGAAGTGGAGAGGGCTTCGAACGTCCAGCGCGCGATTCAGGGCGTCTTCCGCGCGTTTGAGATGGCCGACGCGGACGCAGATCTGGCCGAGTGAGGCCAGCGCGATCCCGAGCCCATGGGGGGTGCCCGCCTGTTCCTGAAGCTCGACGCTGCGTTCCGCCAGCGCCAGCGCTTGATCGTGGCGGTGCTGCATCAGCGCGACGTTCGCCTGGTTGCCACAAACCGTCGCCAGCACGTCGCCCGCTTCAACGATGACGGCCAGGCGCTCCGCCTGCCGCAACGCCGCCACCGCCTCGTCCAGCCGTCCCTCCTGAGCGCGAGTCACGCCGGAGAGTGAATGAACCATCGCAAGGTGACGTCGATCGCCAGCGGCATGGAGGGCAGAGGCCGCCTTGGTGATGTGCTCGCGAACGATCGCCATGTCGCCGACGTGCCGGTAGCAGAGCCCGAGCTCGTAGTGGGCAAGGCCGATGGCTCGAGAGTCATGCGCCCGTTCCGCTTGGCTCAGCGCCTTGGTCAGAAACGCGATCCCACGGGAGGGTTCACCGCGGGCCACCGCGAGCCGGCCGTGCATCCGCCACAAATCCGAAAGACGAGCAGGATCGAGCCGCTCTCGACCTTCGGGCGGTTGCCCAAGCGCCTCCGTTGCACGACGCACATCGTCCTGAAGGAGCCACGCTTCGGCAAGGGCGCACCGGATCTGGATCTGCTCGTCCCGGTGCAAGCCTGGCTGCCGCATCGCGCGGACGAGGATCGAGGCCGCCTCGACCCCGGTGCCTCGTTCGAGCGCGCGCGCCGCTTGGCCGTAGAGATCCGCCGTTGGCACGGCGCGTAGTATAGCAGGTATACAGACGGGGTGGATATCTCGTTTCCGCGGTTCGCGGCTCGCGGCACTAAAGTGCCGCGCTACGGTTGTCGGGCTCTAACTCTGCGACGCCCGTAGCGAGGAGCTTTAGCTCCGCGAATCTGGACGCTGGCGGTAGCTCACGCGAACCGATACGTCAGGATCTTGTAAATCAACTTCGCGCAGAGGAAGTTGGGCGCCATGATGCCCGGCAGCGGACTGAGCTCCACGAGGTCGCAGGCCACGACGGTTTTTCTGGAAATGGTCGCGCGCAACAGTGCAAGGATTTCGTACCACGACAGGCCGCCGGGCTCCGGCGTACCGGTCGCGGGCATGATCGCGGGGTCCATTCCGTCCACGTCGATCGTGATGTAAACCGGCCCGCTCAGCGTATCGACGACCCGATCGATCCAATTCGGATCCTTCCTCATCGTCGCATCGTAGAAAATCTTCGTGTTCAACCCCGGCGCCGCCTCGGCTTCCTCCGTCGACATGCTGCGAATCCCAACCTGGGTCGCGGGGGCGTACTCGAGGCTCCGTCGCATCGCGCACGCGTGGTTGTGCGGCGTGCCCATGTAGCAATCGCGCAGGTCGGCGTGGGCATCGATCTGAAGCACGGACAGGCCCTTGAACCTGGCGGCGGCGGCGGCAACGAGCGGCGGCGTGATGGAATGCTCGCCGCCCAGCGTCACGAGGAACTTGTCGCGCGAGAGGATCTCCGCCGCGACGCGGCCGATCTCGTCCACGAGCGGCGGCATCTCGCCGAACGGCAGTTCCATCGCTGGCAACGTGAAGATCCCGACACCGTGCACGTCGGCGCCGACTTCTTCGTCCCACAGCTCCATGTGAGCGGACGCCTCGAGGATTTCGCGCGGACCGTTACGGGTCCCCGAGACATATGACGTGGTCCGATCGACGGGAACGGGAAGAATGACGACCCGCGAGTCGTCGAACGACTTCATGGTCGGCATCGTGCCGCCAAATGCCAGCGGCGCGGTGTGGTCGTAATCGAAGGGAAAAGGCATAGTCGGAATTGTTGATGGCTGATTGTTGATGGCTGATTGTTGATTGCCGACAGAACTCAAATCAATCGGCAATCAGCAATCGTCAAATCAGCAATCTAGAAGGCCCTTCCGATGCGTCCGAACACGGCGACGCCGTCGTGGTTGCCGACGGGGTCACTGCGCCAGGCGACACCGGTGGTAAACGTCAGCGGCAGCCAGTACCCAACCACCGTGTCCATCGACAGTTCCACACCGGTTGAGAACCGGACGTCGGAGGTATCGAATCCATGGTCCCAGGCGTGGCCTGCGTCGGCAAAAATCGCCGCGTGGATGGTGCGGAAGAAGAGCGGCACGGTCCCCACGCCACGTTGCGGCCTGGCGATCGGGACCCGGTAATCGACGTTGGCGACGGCCGCGTGGGTCCCCACAATTGAGTCCGACGCGAGCCCGCGCAGCAATCCGATGGCATCGCGGCCAAAATCAAACCCGCTCGCGACCGGACCGTTGCCTGAGGCACTGAAAACACGCCGCGCGCGCTCATCGCCCCACGCCGTCGCCCCCGCGGCCCTGACCGCGACGGCGGCATGCCGTGGACCGAGACGGAAGTAGCCGCGCGTGTCGAGTGTCGCTGAACTGTTGCCGGCGTCCGAACCCAGTGCGTCCGGTGCCACCTCCCAGGTGACTCGAAACGTCGCTCCTGATTCGCGGCTGACCGAGTAGCCGTACTCCTTCGCCGTGTCGACAATCCATCCAGTCCGGATAGCACCGCGCTTCACGTTGGCGGGGAGCGTCTCCTCGCATCCGTCGCACGAGAATTCATCGCGCGATGCGTTCACGCTCGCGAGCAGCGCCTGAGACCAGCGAACCCGCGCGATGACGAACACGGCTCCGGCGTTCACCTCGCGCGTCCGAATCTCGCCCTCGCGAAATGGATCCGTATCGTCTGAAACGCTGGCGAACAACGTCGGCCACCACCGATCGTAGGCGTACGACACGGACCAGTCCGGCCGCAACCTCGACGCCGACCACGCGACAATTCCGCCGTAGGTGTGACGACCGAGCGGGTCGCTGCCCGCGCTCTCGGCGCCAAGTGACAGTTCGGAAGCATCGGACTCGATGACCGGCGTCCAGAAGCGGGGAAGCACTGCTGGCCAGGGACGATAGGGCGTATCGGGACTTGTCACCGGGGCAAGCCCGACCGGTCGGTCTTGCGACGGCGCCGGCGCGGCCACACCGGCCACCTCCGACCACGAAGCCGACACAAGCGGCAACGAAAACAGATCGTACCCGTCGGCGGTGTAACCAACGAAGACGAGCGTACGGCCATCACGCGACACGACCGGCGACTGCGCCGAGTGCCCGACACCGTTCAGCCGTTTCACGCCACCGCTCGGCAGGTCGATCGCATAGATCGAAAACGGCTGGCCGTTCCGGTCGGACGCAAACAAGAGAACAGTCGCCGTCAGCCAAAACGGCGTGACGTTTCGGGCATCGCGCGACGACACCAGGACGCGCTCGGTGCGAGCCGCTACGTCGACCAACACGATCTCGGAAGGTCCAGCGAGCCGTCGGCGCTCGACCGCAATCGATCGACCATCCGGCGACCATCGCGGCGCCGAGTAGTCGATCGATGGCGCCGACAGCAGCACCTCTGGCGTCGCCATCCTTCCAGCGTCTGGCAGCTGCAGCGTCGCCAGGAAACGGCGATCCGCGGACTGAACCGTGCACACGATGGTTCGCCCATCGGGCGCAACATCAGGGTCGCCGGCACGCGCGCCGTGGGTAAGACGACGACTGCGGCCGCCGTCCTGTGCGACCGCATAGAGGTCTGACTGTAACCCGACGTTGTCGACCAGTTCGGCCTGGTCGAAGACCAGCAGTCCACCGGCGGCGGAAGCCTGATTGCCGGAATATCGCGATGTCACTCGACGTGGTGCGGATCCGGCAGCCCGCAGTTGCATCAGTGACGGAAATCCGTGTGGGTTGGCGATTGAATAGAACAGTCGCCCAGCCGATCCAAACACGGGTGATCCGACGCCGAACCCATGGTGCGTCAGCCGGATGCTTGCGGCTGGTTCATCGCGCGCACGCGCCGTGGCGTCCGCCTCGAAGTCTTCCCAGAGCTCGCCCAGCGATCGCTTGAACACCTTTTTGAACGCCGGCGCAGAAAAGTACGGGACGCGTCGTGACGTTTCATCCGCCAGCCTGGCGATCGACTCAGCGCCGAAGCGATCCGCCAGATATTTGTTGAAGTACGCGCCATAGGCATACTGCGCGGCGCCACCGGGCCAGTCGACCAGTCCGCCATTCGTGCGATCGATAGGTTCGAACCGTCGAGCGCCGGCTGCGCGCTCGATGATGTTCCTGAAGTCGCCCGCAGGAATGCGGCCCTGTCCGGTGAGCATGCTCTCGTTGTAGGTCGCGAGCCCTTCGATCTGCGCCAACGGCAGGAACAGGTTTGGATAGAGCAGCGGCGAATGGCCAAACACCCGGCGGAGTCCGCCGATCCAGCCGCGCGCCTTGTCGAGGTGCACGATGTGCGTGTACTCGTGCGACAGGACCAGCCGCAGCCAGTCGTCCGTATTTCCGATCGAGCTCTCGCCAGATGGCGCCGCGGCGCTTATCTCGATGACGTTGTACGGAACCGGATTCGCCCACCCGTTCGCCACATCGTGCTGATCGACGAGGATGACGTGGACGCGGCCGTTTGGCGTCCCCAGCTCACCCGCGACGCGGGCCGCGACATCCTCGGCGATCGCGGCGAGCCGCCGGGCGAGCGTCTCCTCGCCTTGATGGAAGTGAATCGTGAATCGCGGCGTTTGAATCGACCGAAAACGAAACCGCGGATCGTAACGGTTCGCGGCGCTGACCGGCTGGCATGTGCAGGCAACGATCGACAACGCCGCCCACAGGGCGAGACGAAGTCTCACGAACCCGAATCGCTGCCGGCGGGTCGCCGATACACGCCTCTCAGGAATGTGAAGTCCGCGATCGGCGACAAGCTGACGCCGTGAATCTCCGGCTGGAAGATCGCGACGTTCGTCTTGTACCAAAGGGCAATGTAGGGCACGTCCTGGGCGATGCGCTGCTGCGCCTGCGCGTACAAGGCGCGTCGCTGAACTTCGTCGGTCGCCGCCGCCGCCCCTTCGATGAATCGATCGACATCGGCGTTTCGGTAGCGGACGCGATTGAGGCCGGTTGGCGGCACCTGTTGTGAGTGATACACGAGGCGCAAAATATCGGGATCGGTCACGCCGACGAACTGCAGCGTGTACATCTCAAAGTTTCCGCGCAGCACGTCAGCCGACAGCGTTTGAAACTCCGATGACCGCACGTCGATGGCGATGCCGACTCGCGCCAGATCGTGCTGGATCGCCGCCGCCTGAATTCGATACACCTCCGTGGTCGATGTCTTCAGCGATAGCCGGAAACGGGGAAGCGGACCGGGGCCGTCGGGATCGCGGAAGCCAGCGGCGTCCAGGAGGCGTTCCGCCTCGGCGGGATCGTGTCGGAAATCGAAAACGTTTCGCTCGAAGGCCCACGACATCGGCGGCACAATGCCAACCGCGGTGGTCGCAAACCCGCGTCGCAGATACTTGACGATGGCGTCGCGATCGATGGCGTAGCCAATGGCTTTCCGAACCTCGACGTGGCTGAGGATCGGATCGCTCAGGTTCAGACCGATGTACGCGTAGTCAGTACCCGGCGCGGTCTCGACCTGCACCCGGCCCTCGCGTTGGAGCTGCCACACGATGTCCGGCGATAAATCATTGACGATCAGATCAACGGAACCCTTTCGCAGCTCGAGCCCGCGCATCGTGTCGTCGGGTATGACCTTCAGCAGGATGCCGTCGTTTCGCGGCCGGCCGTCATAGTACTGATCGAAGGCGCTCAGCGAGACGTGATCGTCTGGAACGAATTCCTTTAATCGATACGGTCCCGTGCCGACGGGCGTGCGTGCGTTGGCGCTGCCCGATCCCGCCTGCACGATCCCCATGACCAGGTTGACCGGAAATGAATTGAGCGGATTCTTCAGCTTGAACTCGACGGTGTAGGGATCGAGCGCAGTGACGGCAGCGAGAACCCGGTAGGCGCCCGAGCGCCCTTTGAACGTCGGATCGAGAAAACTGCGGAACGTGTAGACGACATCATCGGAGGTCAGTTCGCGGCCGTTGTGAAACAGCACGCCATGACGCAGCCGGGCGACGTAGGTCAGCGGATCGGGATGGTCGATTGATTCGGCCAGTTCAGGTACGACGCGCAGCTGGCTGTCGATATGTACCAGCGTATTGAAAATGAGCTGGTGGATTTTCTGAGACGCTTCATCCGTGCCTACCCGCGGATCGAGATTTGTCGCCGAGTTCGTCGTGCCGAGGATCACCACGTTCCCCGGCGGCCGGGATTCCGTGCACGCCATCGTGGCCGCGGTTAGAACGCCGGCAACCAGGGACATCAGCAGTCGCCGACGGCTGATCATTCGCCTGCCTCGTCCTTGAGTTCGGCGAGCAGGGCAAGCGCCTGCATCGGCGTGATCTCGTTGACATCGAGGCCACGAAGCCGTCGGCGCACGGCATCGATTTCTGCCGGTGCCTGAAACAGCCCCATCTGGCCCTGAGGCTCGCGGCCGGACGCGCTCATCGACGGGCGGCCGCCTCTCGAGAGCTCGTCACGCTCGAGCCCATTCAGAATCTCTCGCGCGCGCGCGACCACTGCCGGCGGCAGGCCGGCAAGCCGAGCAACGTGGATTCCGTAGCTGCGATCGGACCGTCCGGGCACGACCTTGCGCAAAAAGACGATGTCCTCTTTCCATTCGCGGACGACGACGTGGAAGTTGACGACGCCCGGAATCGCATCGGCGAGATCGGTGAGCTCGTGATAGTGCGTCGCGAAGATCGTCTTGGGCCGCGCCCGGCTATTCGAGGCGAGATGTTCGGCCACCGCCCAGGCCAGGCTCAACCCGTCGAAGGTCGACGTGCCGCGGCCGATCTCGTCGAGGATCACGACGCTTCGCGACGTCGCACTGTGGAGGATGTTCGCCGTCTCCTGCATTTCGACCATGAACGTCGACTGTCCCCTGGCGATGTTGTCCGACGCGCCGACCCGCGCGAACAGTCGATCGACGACCGGCAGCTTGGCGGTCCGCGCCGGCACGAACGAGCCGGCCTGAGCCATCAGGCACAGCAGCGCGGTCTGTCGAAGATACGTGGACTTCCCGCCCATGTTCGGGCCGGTCAGGATGACCAGCTGATGGGCGGCGCCGTCGAGCGTGACGTCGTTCGGCACGAACGCATCCGCGGCAAACCGCTCGACCACTGCGTGACGCACATCGGTGGCAACAAGCTCGTCGCCGGCATGCATCAACGGCTTCGTATAGTTCTGAACGGCCGCCGTCT
>JBKPNQ010000177.1:0-18066 GCA_046732715.1 Acidobacteriota bacterium
TCCGTAGATCGTCAATCGACATCCCTTCCTGGGCGAGCGCGGCCTTGAACTTCTGATCGTCGGTAAGGTTTTGTTCCTTGCGGAGATTGTCGAGCCACCCTTTGAACTGATCGTCGCTGAGGTGGTAACCCTTTTCTTTCCCCATCTGGAGAAGGAGCAGCTCATCGACGGCGTCGACGAGCAACTGGGGTGTCACCTCGTCGATCGCCTTCTTCAGCTCCGCGTTGTCGTTGACCATCTCAGGCTTGAAATCCGCACCCATCCGGGCACGGATGGCAGCGGTCTGGCGGTCTTCGAGTTCGCTCTGAGTAAAGATGTCGCCGTTCACCTTCACGAGGACCCGCTCGATGATCTGCTGCGCACGGACCGGGACCGTGAGCGCCACGGCGAGAGCAAGCGTTGACAAGTACTTCATGTGACTGGCTCTAAACTGCTGGAACATAATATTTTACTCGATCGAGCGGCCGCCGCTCAACTCGCGCAGCAGCCCTGAAACCCTGGCAAAGACGCCCCCTTCTGCCCGGGGGTTCTCCTTGGCGGGTCGCATGATTTCGTCCTTTGTAAACCCCGGCGCCACCTCCCCGGCCTGGGCACGCGCCGCCCACCACGAACCGGCGGCCACAGGGTCGCGCCCCTTTCTTCCAGACACCGGTCGCGCCGGCGGGGGCGTCGCTCGCGCGCCTCTTTCCTTTTTGAGGTCGAGTTTGAGCGTCGCGGGAGGAACCAGCGTGACGTCGCCACGCTGCTGGACGACCCGGAACAGCCACGCCGGGTCGAGTTTCGCGTCCGCCCTGAACTTTAGGACGACGATAGAGGCTTCGCGGTCTACCGATTCGAGCCCAATTCTGTCGGCCAGGAGACGAATCGCCGCGTATTCCGCCAGGTTCAGCACCGACTCGGGCGGCGGGCCGTATCGATCGCGAGCTTCCAGAACCAGACGTTCGAGCTCATCGTCGGTCCGCACCGCCGCCATGCGGCGATAAACCGTCAGGCGCTGATTCATGTCCGGGATGTAGTCGTCGTCAATCCGGAGGTCCACGCGAAGGTTGACGTTGGCGCGGATCTCATCCTCGGTTTCCTCGCCCTTCAGTTCCTTTATCGTTTGCTCGAGCAGCTTCATGTACATGTCGAAGCCGACGGCCTCGATGTGACCGCTCTGCTCGCCACCGAGCAGGTTGCCGGCGCCGCGGATTTCCAGATCAAGCGCCGCCACCCGGAATCCGCTGCCCAGATCGCTGAACTCGCGAATCGCGGCGAGACGCTTCTTGGCGACCGGCGAAAGCGCTTCCTCCGGCGGGATGAGCAGGTACGCGTAGGCACGGCGATCGGATCGCCCGACACGACCGCGGAGCTGGTAGAGCTGAGACAGCCCGTAGCGATCGGCGCGGTTGATGATGATCGTGTTTGCGTTGGCAATGTCGAGGCCGTTCTCGATGATCGTCGTGGCCAGGAGGACGTCGAATTTGTGAGCGACGAAGTCCACCATCGCCCGCTCGAGTTCGTCCTCGCTCATCTGTCCGTGACCGACAACGATCCGCGCCTCAGGCACAAGCCGCGTGATCAAATTGCCGAGCGAGTAAATGGACTCGACGCGGTTGTGGACGAAATAGACCTGGCCGCCGCGTTCCATCTCGGTGAGAATCGCGCGGCGGATGACTTCCTGATCGAATTTGACGACGTTGGTCTGGATCGAAAGGCGATCTTTGGGAGGCGTTTCGATGATCGACATGTCGCGGATGCCCGCCAGCGACATGTTGAGCGTGCGCGGAATCGGCGTCGCGGTCATCGTCAGCACGTCGACGCGCTTCCGCATCTGCTTGATGCGTTCCTTGTGCGCGACGCCGAAGCGCTGCTCCTCATCGACGACCAGCAGTCCCAGGTCGCGGAACTGCACGTCCTTCGACAGCAGACGGTGGGTCCCGACAATGATCTCGATTTTGCCGGCCTTCAAGTCCTCGATCGTTTGCTTCTGTTCAGCCTTGGTCCTGAAGCGGCTGACCATATCGATACGGACGGGAAATGCGGCGAATCGATCCCTGAGCGTCTTCTGGTGCTGGAATGCGAGAACCGTGGTGGGCGCGAGTACCGCGACCTGTTTGCCGTCCATCACCGCTTTGAATGCCGCGCGCATCGCCACTTCGGTCTTCCCGTACCCGACGTCGCCGCAGAGCAACCGGTCCATCGTCGCCGGCATCTGCATGTCCCGCTTGATGTCGCCGATCGCATTCGCCTGATCGACCGTCAGCTCCCACTCGAAGGCGTCTTCAAATTCCTGCTGCCAGTGCGAATCCGGCGAGAACGCAAAACCGGGCATGGCCTTGCGCGCGGCGTACAGCTTGAGTAGCTCCTCGGCCATGTCGCGCATGGCCTTCTTCACGCGCGTCTTGGCCTTCTCCCACGTCGTCCCGCCGAGCCGATCGAGCGCCGGGCGTGACGCGCCGGTGTACTTCTGAACGAGATCGAGCCGCTCGACGGGAACGAAGAGTTTGTCTTCGCCGGCGTATCGGAGCTCCATGAACTCCTGCGGCGCGAGGCCGACGTCGATTCGCTTCAGGCCAACGAAGACCCCGATCCCATGATCGACGTGGACGACCAGGTCTCCGACTTTCAGGTCGCGGAAATCGGAGAGGAACGTCCCCGTCGCCGAGCGCCGCCGCTCGTGTGTCTTGCGTTCCTCTTCGAAGACGTCCGTCTCGGCCCAGAACTGGAGGCCTGCCTCGGGCAATCGAAAGCCCCGAGACAAATGACCAACACCGACCAGGACCGCAGCGGTCCGGACTTCCTCAGCTCCCTCGATCGGAGCCGCATAGATCTCGTAGTCGGCGAGTACCTCGATGGTGCGCTCGGCCCTGCCAGCCGAGTTCGCCACAAAGATCATCGTGTCGCCCGCTTCGCGCGTGCGGCGGATCTCGGCAACCCAATCCGGTACCCGGCCGGCGTACTCCAGGGCGGGCTGACAGGCGATGTGAACCGCGTCCTCAACGGAAAGGGTTTCGAGAGCGGTTGCGGGTGAGAGCCACGGTGTCGTCTCGTCCCAACGGAGCACCAGATCCGCCGGCGGCTGCGGCCGGTTTCCCTTGGCGACGGCCTCGTCGTAACTGGCCTGCAGCTGCGCGGTCAGCTTCTCGCCGTGCGCCCGGACCTCGTCGGGCTCCGACACGAGGACGAGCGGCCGACCGTCCGCCCACAAATAGTCGAACACGGTCGCCGATCGGTCTGGCGCGTCCGAGTCGGCAACCAGCTCCTGCAACGGTGCGATAGCCGCCTGGTCGAGCGCTGCGGTCGATCGCTGTGTCGCAGGATCGTAGGAGCGGATCGACTCAATCGTGTCGCCGACGAACTCGAGCCGAACCGGCTCCCGTGCTCCTGCCGGGAAGAAATCGACGACGCCGCCACGGACGCAGAACTCGCCGTTTTCGTCCACGGGATCCTGACGCGTGAAGCCGGCAGCCGCGAGCAGGTCTCCCAGCTCGGTGGGTGAAACGTCCTGACCAGGGACCAATGCGAGGGAAACCGCATTCAGTCTTGCGGGCGAACTCAGGCGCGGAAGCAGGGCGGCTGCCGATGCGACAATCAGTTTCGCGGTCCGTTCGGCTATGGCGTGCAGCGCACGCGCGCGCGCTGACGCGATGTCGAAGTGCGGAGCCAGTCCTCGATACGGATCGACCTCATGCGACGGAAAGGGAAGCACCGCGCGCTCGACTTCCGTCTCAGCCAGTCCCTCGAGGGCGGAAAAGAAAAAGCGCGCATCCCGCGTCATCGTCTCGATGTCAGCGTCAGTCGGGACGACGAGCAGGACGCGGCCGCGGTCGGCCGCGACTGCGGCAAAGAGCGCTTTCGCGGGTGCGGTCAGGCCGGACACGCGCGACGCGGGCACACCAAGCCGAAGGCGGCTCGCCGCCGACTTCAGGAGAGAGCGGAGCGTCAGCGAACTGGAGGTGTACGAGGGCACGGCGAAACGGTCGAAACCTTATATTGTAATCGGCGAAATGCTGAATGCTGAGTGCTGAATTGATGACCCAATCAATCAGCATTCAGCATTCAACGGCTCCGCCGGATCCGGTTGACGATGGCGGAGGTTGAATGGCCTGCCTCGGTAGGAACGAGTACGACTCTGCCTCCGCGGGCCTCGACCGTATCGCGGCCGACGATCTGATCGGCGGGCCAGTCCGCGCCTTTGACCAGGATATCGGGTTGAATGAGCCGCACGATTTCTGCGGGGGTGTCTTGCGGAAAAATGACGACCGCATCGACGCAATCGAGCGCGGCGAGGACTTCTGCGCGTTCGTGTTCCGGGGTGATCGGCCTGTCGGGACCCTTGTTGCGCCTCACCGATGCATCGGCGTTCAAGCCCACGATCAACAAATCGCCCAGCCGTCGTGCGTGCCGGAGATATCGCATGTGGCCGGGGTGCAGGAGATCGAACACACCGTTGGTGAAGACGATGCGGCGCCCGGCGGCGCGCGCGGATTTCACGAAGGCATCCGCCTCTGGCCAGGTCAGCACCCGTGACGTGCTGTCCGTCTCGAGCTTCACGGCTGTTCGACGCGATCGAACGCCATGCCTTGTGAAAAGCGCCAGGCGTGGCGAGGGCGATAGATGCCAACGTCCTTGGTTCGTGATTTCACGCGGAACGTGTAAAGCAGCCGATGGTAGTCGTACGGGTATCCGTCGAGTTTGTGGATGGCAACGTCCAGCTTGTAGGTGCCCTCTACGAGATCGAGGCTCTCGATCGTGAAATAGGCTTCGGCATCGCCCAGAATACGGACGGCTTTCAGCTCCTCGATGTTGGTATTGGTTCCGTAACAGCAGACCCCCTCGGCGTTGAAGATCCCGATTCCAATCACGAAATCCTGGTTTTCAATCGGCGATCGAAATGTCATGCGGATGGTGAGCGGCTGGCCGCTGTGGAAGACATGCCCGGGCTCGTTATCGGGCCCGCGGAGCTCAACGTCCGTGATCTCAATCTCGCGTGAACCCCATCGCCCCTCGGTCGCCCGAAACATGTCGGCCGGCCCGGCCGCCGTCTCGATCGGGTGATCCGGGAGGACCGCCGTCGCCGGTTCATCGGGCGACACGACGGCGACTGATTCCTGCGCCTTGGCATCGCCCGCCGCCAATTGCTGCTCCTCGCTCACCTCGACGTCGGTGATGTAGGCACCCACGACCCGTTTCGGGTCGCCGAGGGCCTTCATGATTCCAGCGTCCATCCACAGCGCTTCATCGCAGAATCGTTCGACGAGCCCAAGCGAGTGCGTCACCAGCAGGATCGTCTTGCCGCGGCGCTTGAATTCCGCGAACTTGTCCAGGCACTTGTGAGTGAATCCCTCGTCACCAACCGCGAGCACTTCATCGACGAGAAGCACATCGGGATCGACGTGGATCGCCACCGCGAATCCAAGCCGCATGTACATGCCTGACGAGTAGGTTTTGACCGGCGCGTCAATGAAGTCCGTCAGCTCGGCGAAGTCCACGATTTCATCGAACCGGCGCGCGATCTGGCGCTTGGTCAAGCCCAGCATGATGCCGTTGATGAAGACGTTCTCGCGGCCGGAGATCTCCGGATGGAAACCCGCGCCGAGCTCGATCAACGCGGAGATGCGCCCATTGACGTGGACCGTGCCGGTCGTCGGTTTCGTAATACCCGCGACCAGCTTTAGCAGCGTGCTCTTTCCGGAGCCGTTGCGGCCGATGACGCCTAACGTACGGCCGCGTCGAACGCTGACCGTCACGTCGCGCACGGCGGCAAACGTCTCGTCTGGACGGAGATCGCGCGTGAGGCTGCGCGAGAGCAGCGCGCTTTTCAGCGTCGTGAGCTGCCGTCGCTGGCTGAACCGGCGATAGACCTTGGATGCGTTGATGATTTCGATCGCATGCATGTCAGTTCCCAGTTCCCAGTTCCCAGTTGCCAGTTACCAGTTCAAGAGAATGACGTTCTGGAAGCTGGGAACTGGAGACTGGAAACTAACTCTATACTTCCTCCGCAAATGTATCCCGCAATCGGTCGAAGACCCAGTAGCCGAACAGAAAGAACAGCACGGACAAGGCGCCGACGACGACCAGCCAGGCCCAATGGCCGACCGCGCCTGGAAAATACAGGATCTCCTGATACGTGATGATCACATGCGACATCGGGTTCAGGTTCAGCAGCCCCTGCTGCCAATGCTTGGTCATCAATGTGTACGGGTAGATGACCGGCGTGGAAAAGAACCAGATTGTCAGGAGGTGGCCGAGGATGTCGCGGATGTCGCGGAAGTGCACCGTCAGGGCCGAGAGGACGAGCGCCCATCCGAGCGTGAAGATCGCCTGCACGATCACCACCACCGGGAACCACAAAATGTCCATCGCGGTGATCGGCGCCGAGAAGTAAATCAGGAATGCGATCAGGATCGGCAGCCCGAGGAAGAAATGCACCATGTTCGCCAGCACGGTGACGATCGGCAGAACTTCGGCGGGAAACAGCACTTTCTTGATCAGGTTGCCGCCGGAAATAAGAACCCCGGACGATTCGAGGAGGGAGGTCGAAAACCATGTCCACGGAAGAAGCCCGCAGAAGAGGAACAACTCGTAGTGGTCGATGCCTTCGTAACGTGCCGCGAGCAGGTTCTTGAAAACGAACGAGTAGACCAGGAGCAGGAGCAGTGGGTTGATGAAGGACCAGAAGAACCCGAGGACGGAACCGCGGTATCGCGCCTTCAACTCGCGCGCGACCAGGCTCTGAATCAGTCCGCGGTAGCGGACCAGCCCGGCGAGGTTACCCAGCATCGATCTGCAGGATCAGCGCGGTGATGTTGTCCGGCCCGCCTCCTTCGTTCGCGGCCTCGACCAGGTTGCGCGCGATGGATTCAAGCGGCACACCCGGCTCTCCGAGGATCTCGGCGATGTGGCTGTCTGGCACGACCGTGAACAGACCATCCGAGCACAACAAATAGCGCTCGCCCGGCTTCGGAGATACCTCGGTGACGTCGACTTCCGGGTCCTCCCCGCCGGACAGTGCCCGGGTGACGACATTCCGCCACGGGTGCTGACGTGCCGCCGTCGGCGTCAGCGCCCCGGCGCGCACCTGCTCTTCCACCCAGGAGTGATCGTGTGTGATCTGCTGGAGCGTACCTTCACGCAACACGTAGACACGACTGTCGCCGACGTGCGCCACGCTGGCGCTGCGCGCCCCGAGCAGGACCGCCGATGCGGTCGTCGCCATGCCCCGGAGATCCTGCGAATCAGCAATCGCCGAGGCGATCTTTCTGTTCGCGAGACGGAAAGCGGCGCGAAGCCGATTGGCTTCCAGGCTGATGGAGGGATCGAAGGGGAACGGCCAGGTGCGGTTCCGGTCGGCGCCGGCGGTCTCCTGAATGAAGGCTTCGATGGCCTCGACCGCCACGCGTGAGGCGACCTCGCCAGCGACGTGCCCTCCCATACCATCCGCGACGACGAACAGGCCGACGTCAGGACGAGTCGAGTAGCTATCCTCGTTGCTGGTTCGCTTCAGACCGGCGTCCGAGGTGACGGCCCATGTCAGCGAGGGCAGCGGCGTCATGATTCTCGAGGTCAGCTCTTCGCGACGTCGCGAAGCCGCTTCAACTCTCCCATGCGCGCCCCTCCCGGCAACCGTGCGGACACCTGCAACCGCATCAGAGATTTCGACAGCGCCGCGCGGGCACGCTCATAATCGACGTCCGATTTCGACTGCGCCAGCCGCTCCTCCGCGCGGCGCCGCGCCGATTCCGCACGCTCGACATCTATATCCTCCGCGCGTTCGGCGAGCCGCGCAAGGATCGTCACCCGATCCGGCAGAACCTCGGCAAATCCATACGCAATCGACAGGAAGAGTTTGTCCTGGCCCTTGCGATACCACAATTCACCGACCGCCAGCGAGGCCAGCATCGGCGTGTGACCCGGCAGCACGCCGAAGTATCCCTTGGATCCGGGGATCTCGACTTCGTCCACCTGTTCCTGAACGAGCAACCGCTCAGGCGTCACGATTTGCAAATCGATGTGTGTCGGTAAAGCCATCTCTATGCTTCCAGCTGCCAGCCGCCCTGATCACCCCTTCATCTTCTCCGCCGCCTCGACCGCTTCCTCGATCGTGCCGACCATGAAGAAGGCCTGCTCGGGCAGATGATCGTACTGCCCTTCCACGATGTCCTTGAAGCTTCGCACCGTGTCGGCCACCTGGACGTATTTGCCCGGCTTGCCGGTGAACTGCTCGCCGACGAAGAACGGCTGCGACATGAACCTCTGAATACGCCGGGCCCGGGCCACGGTCAGCTTGTCTTCTTCTGACAGCTCGTCGATGCCGAGAATGGCGATGATGTCCTGCAGGTCCTTGTAGCGCTGCAGGATCTGTTTCACGGCGCGGGCGGTATTGTAGTGCTCCTCGCCGATGATGCGCGCATCAAGAATGCGAGAAGTCGACGCCAGCGGATCGACGGCCGGGTAGATTCCGAGTTCGACAATCGCGCGCGAGAGGTTGGTGGTGGCGTCGAGGTGTGCGAATGTCGTGGCCGGCGCCGGATCGGTGTAGTCGTCCGCGGGGACGTAAATCGCCTGCACCGAGGTGATCGACCCTTTCTTGGTCGACGTAATCCGCTCCTGCAGCTCGCCCATCTCGGTCAGGAGCGTCGGCTGGTATCCGACCGCCGACGGCATCCGGCCGAGGAGCGCCGAGACTTCCGAGCCCGCCTGTGTGAAACGGAAGATGTTGTCGATGAACAGCAGGACGTCCTTGTTCTCGGCGTCACGGAAATATTCCGCGACGGTCAGGCCGCTCAGCGCCACGCGCAGCCGCGCGCCAGGCGGTTCCGTCATCTGGCCGTAGACCAGTGCGGCGCGGGACTTCTCGAAATCGTTGATGTTGATGACGCCGCTTTCCTGGAACTCGAGCCACAGGTCATTGCCTTCGCGCGTCCGTTCGCCAACGCCCGCGAACACCGACACACCGCCGTGCTTCATTGCGACGTTGTGAATCAGTTCCTGGATGATGACCGTCTTGCCGACACCGGCGCCGCCGAACAGGCCAATCTTGCCGCCGCGGACGTACGGCTCGAGCAGGTCGATGACCTTGATGCCGGTCTCGAACATCTGCAGTTCGGTGGACTGCTGATCGAGCGTCGGCGCCTTCCGGTGAATCGACCAGCGCTCTTTCGACTGCACGGGTTTGTCCGGAAAGTCGACCGGCTCACCGAGCACGTTCATCACGCGTCCGAGCGTGGCCGGACCGACTGGCATCGAAATCGGCGCACCGGTATCGATCGCCTCCATTCCGCGCTGCATCCCATCGGTCGGCTTCATCGCGACCGTTCGTACCCGGTTCTCGCCGAGATGCTGCTCGACCTCGACGATGACGTCGATATTCTTGGACTGGATGCGGACCGCGTTGTAGATCTCCGGCAGGTGCCCGACTTCGAACTCCAGGTCCACGACCGGGCCGATCACCTGGACGACCTTGCCGACTTTTTTTGCTTCTGCGACTGTTGCCATTTGATATCAGTTTCCAGTTGCCAGTTTCCAGTTCCCAGTCTCCAGTTGCCAGTTCGCAGTCCAGAGAGCCCTTCTGAACCTGGGAACTGGAAACTTCATTTACAGTGCCTCAGCGCCCGACACGACTTCAATAATCTCTCGGGTAATTGCCGCCTGACGGACCTTATTCATGTACAGCGTCAGCTGCTCGATCATCTCGCCCGAGTTGCGGGTGGCTGCATCCATCGCGGTCATCTGTGCCGCGTAGAAGGCCGCGTTCGATTCGAGCAACGCCCGATAGACCTGGACTTCAACGTAACTTGGAAGCAGCGCCTTGAACAACTCGGCGGGTTCAGGCTCGTACAAGTAATCGATCTGCGGCTCCGCGGTTCCGGGCGCACCGGCCGCGACCGGCGCATCGAATGCGCCTCGCGGTATCGGGAGCAGCCGTTCGATCGCCACCTGCTGCAACATCACCGACTTGAACTCGTTGTAGACGAGGTGGACGCTGTCAACGTCGCCGTCGACAAACGATTCGATCGCGGCCTTGGCAATGGCCTGCGCGTTGTCGAATTTCAGCTGGGCGAACAGGTTGACCTGCTCGTACCGGATCTCGAACCCACGCCGCGCGAAAAAGTCACGTCCCCGGCGTCCGACGAGTCCCAGCACGACGTGGCGGCTCGGGGTCTCGGTGATGAAGTTCCCAGCCGCCTTGATGATGTTGGTGTTGAAACTGCCGCACAACCCGCGATCGGCGCTCACCACGATCAGCAACGCGCGTCCGTTCGCCCTGGGCTCGGCTCGCTCGTCGAGCAGCGGATGGGCGGACGAATCGACCCGGGACGCCAGGCTGTGCAGCACGCGCCGCATCTGCAGCGCAAAGGGACGCGCCTGCTGGACGCGTTCCTGCGCGCGACGCAGCCGCGAGGCCGCGACCATCTTCATCGCCTTGGTGATCTGCTGCGTCGACTTCACGGCGCGAACGCGGCGGCGAATATCTAAGAGAGAAGGCATGTTTGTCAGTAACTAGTAACCAGTTGCCAGTTGCCAGTTCCCAGCCCCCGAATTGTTTCTTACTGGAAACTGGAAACCGGCGACTGGGAACTACGTCCTATGCCGCCGTCTTCCGTCCGCCGGCAAACGTGTCGCCGAATTCCTTGAGCGCCTGTGTCAGGTCCGACTTGATCTGATCGTCGATCTGCTTCTTCTCGGCCAGCGACGCGAGCAGCTGGCTGCGGCGTGTGTCGAGGAACTGGAACAGCGCGATCTCATAGGCGCGAACGTGCTCGACGTCCATGGCATCGAGGAACCCGTTGGTCGCCGCGTAAATGATGATGACCTGCTTCTCGACCGCGAGCGGCTGATACTGCGGCTGCTTCAGGACCTCGACGAGCCGGCGGCCGCGATTGAGCTGGTTCAGCGTTGCCTTATCGAGGTCGCTGCCGAACTGCGCAAAGGCCGCCAGCTCACGGTACTGCGCGAGATCGAGCCGGAGCGACCCTGCCACCTGGCGCATCGCTCTGACCTGCGCGGAGCCGCCGACGCGCGACACCGAGTTGCCGACGTTGATCGCCGGCCGGACGCCCTGGTGGAACAGGTCGCTCTCCAGGAAGATCTGACCGTCGGTGATGGAGATGACGTTGGTCGGGATGTACGCGGACAGGTCGCCGGCCTGCGTTTCGATGATCGGGAGCGCCGTCAGCGAACCGCCACCGAGTTCCTTCTTCATCTTCGCGGCGCGCTCGAGCAGACGTGAGTGCAGATAGAAGACGTCGCCCGGATACGCCTCGCGGCCCGGCGGGCGGCGGAGCAGCAGCGAGATCTCGCGATACGCCTGCGCGTGCTTGGATAAATCGTCGTAGACACAGAGCGCGTGCCGCCCGCCGTCCCTGAAATACTCACCCATGGCGCACGCCGCGTAGGGACTGATGTAGAGCAGCGGCGCCGGATCTGATGCGCCGGCGGCAACGACGATCGTGTACTCCATCGCGCCGGCGTCTTCGAGGATCCGCACCACCTGCGCGATCGTGGACTGTTTCTGCCCGATCGCGTTGTAGATGCAGATGACGTCCTTCCCCTTCTGATTGATGATCGTGTCGACCGCGACGGCGGTCTTGCCGGTCTGACGGTCGCCAATGATCAGCTCGCGCTGGCCGCGGCCGATCGGCACCATCGCATCGATCGCCTTCAGGCCGGTCTGCAGCGGCTCCTTCACCGGGCTGCGATCGACGACGCCCGGCGCGATGCGCTCGATTTCCATGAACTGCTTCGACGCAATCGGCCCCTTGCCGTCCACCGGTTGCCCGAGCGCGTTCACCACGCGGCCGACGAGCTCCTCGCCGACGGGCACCGAGATGATGCGGCCGGTCCGCTTGACGGTATCCCCTTCGCGGATCTCGGTGTACTCGCCGAGCAGCACCGCGCCGACGCTCTCTTCTTCGAGATTGAGCGCGATGCCGTATACGCCGTGCGGGAACTCGAGCATCTCGCCGGCCATGGTCTTTTCGACCCCGTGCACCCGCGCGATGCCGTCGCCGATCGACACGATCGTGCCGACTTCCGCCACGTCCACGTTGACGGCGTAGCTGCCGATCTGGTCGCGAATGATCTTGGAGATTTCTTCCGCTTTGATGTCCATGCTTGACTCGCTGATAGTGCGTTGTCTTCGCCCGAGCGCTTGCGTCTGCTTTCCTTACTGCTCGCGGGCCCCACATCTCTCAATGCGCTTGAGCCCCACTCGAGCGCTGCCGCATCGCGCGCGCTGCCGGTCACGAACCAGCCGTGAGTGTTTCCTTCATCTTCTCGAGTTGTCTCGTGACACTGCCGTCGTACACGGTGCTGCCCACGCGCGCGATGGCGCCGCCGATAATCGACGGATCGACGCGGCTCTCGAGCTGAACCTGCCGTCCGGTTGCATTGGCGAGCCCCTGTTCCAGCGCCACGACGCGATCGGCAGGCAGTCCCACGGCGGTGACGATCTCGGCGCGGACCACCTGGGCGTGATCCATCAGCCGGTGCTGATAGGCCGCGGTGATCTCCGGGAGCAGGACCAGCCGATCGCGATCGGCAAGCAATCCCAACAGCTTCGCCACGACCGGCGACAGCGATCCAGCGCGCGCGATCAGCTGGTCGATGAGCGCACGTTTCTTCGGCGCGGGAATCGCCGGATTGGCCAGAATCTTCGGCAGCGCTTCATGCCCGGCCACCAGCTGCGCGAAGGCCTGGAGGTCGCGACCCGCTTGCTGGACATCGCTTTCTTTCAACGCCACATCGAACAGCGCACGGGCGTACCTGGTGGCGGCGGCACGGCTCGTCATTGTGCGTCCCTCAACTGCGTCGCGTAGCGATCCACGAGACGCAGCTGATCCTCGGGCGTGATGGTTCGCTTGATCCGCTCCTCGGCGATCTGGATGGCGAGCCCGGCCGCGTGCTCCGTCAGCTGACGACGCGCCATTCTGAGCCGCGTGTCGATCTCGCGGTGGGTCTGGGCAATCAAGCGCTCCCGTTCGGCGGCCGCAGCCTGCGCGATCCGCGCCTGCTCCGACTTGACGTCTTCGGCTCCCCGCGCTTTCAACGCCTCGAGCTCCGCCGGCAACGCCTGCATCCTCTTCTCGATCTCGGCGAGCTGGGCCGCCGCCGCCGCTCTCATCTCCGCGGCGGTCACCAGATCCTGTCGAATCTGTGTCCCCCGCGACGCGAGGTAGGTGCTGATCGGCGTTCTCAAGTAGTAGAACAGCACTCCGCCGAGGATGGCGAAATTGACGATCTTGGCAATCGACTGGAGGATGGTCTGGCCGTGCGGAGCGTCGGCCGCGCCGGCTGCCTCGTGCTCTTGCACGGCGAGGATCGGAGCGGTCGAGGCCACGGCAGACAACAGGACGACCGCCGCCAGGGTCAGCGTGCGCAAAGACGCGCGGACTCCTCGAGTGTGGCAGTCGAATTTCATAAGCCGCGAATCACACATGCGTCAGGGAATGCCGGGATTTCAGGATGCCTTGCGGCCCAGAATGCGTTCAGCGACGGCGGCGCCAAGCGCCTCGGCGTCGGTCGAGAGCCGGCGCTGCGCGTCTTCTGCCTCCGCCTGAAGTTTCGCAGAGGCTGCGGCGATTTCCGATTCCGCCTCGGCGCGCGTCCGGTTCACGATGGCGGCGCGCTCGTCCATCGCCGTCCGGCGCATCTCGTCCATCTGCCGGTACAGTTCCGCTCGCGCCTCGCCGGTTTTTCGATCGAATTCGGCCGTCGCACGCCTGGCTTCATGCGCCGAACGCTCAGCCAGTTCACGGGCCGAGCTGACCGCACGCTGCCGCTCGGCCATCACGCGCAGCAACGGCGTGAACAGCAGCCGGTTGAGCACGAATGTCAGCAGCAGGACGAAAAAGATCACCCAGACGACAGACAGATCCGGGAGCACAACACCTCCGAGGCGCGGAACAGCCCCTCAAGCCGCAGGATTTTACGCGCGGGACAAACGTTAATTTATACCATTCCGCCTCGGTCGAAGGCAACGGTCTGGGAGACGAGGTGGGCCGGCATCGTTCCCTTCGCCGACTCCGTTTTCGCCGACCTACAGCACCACCACCCGCGCCTCCGACATCGCAACGGCGCGCCCTATCGAAACCGCTGACACCGAGGCCCTCACAAGTTCAGCCAAAAGCCGGTCTCCCTCCGCCGGGGCGACGGCAATCAGGAGGCCGCCGGACGTTTGCGGGTCGTAGAGCAGGTCGAGGACGGTGTCGTCCACGCCGGCACCAACGCGCACGGCGGGACCGAAATGCTCCCGATTCGTGCGCCCGCCGCCTGGAATGTTGTCTCGTACCAACTCACGGACGCCGTCAAGCATCGGGACGCGCGTGGACTCGATTTCGATCGAGCACGCGCTCGCGGCCGCCATCTCCGACGCATGACCGATCAGGCCAAAACCGGTGATGTCAGTACAGGCATGAATCACGGTCCCCGCCCTCGCGAGGACCTCGGCGGCCACGCGATTCAGCGCCGTCATCGATCGCGTCGCCGCATCGATCGCGGCCTGCGGTGCCCGCTCGAACTTGAGCGCCGTGGCGATGATCCCGGTTCCGATAGGTTTGGTCAGAATCAGCAGATCGCCTGGCTGCGCGCCGGCATTTGCCAGCACGCGCGACGGATCCACTTCGCCGGTGACGGCGTAGCCGAACTTGATTTCGGAATCTTGGACGGTGTGCCCGCCCAGCAGCGCGACGTCCGCTTCGTGCAGCTTGTCGAGACCGCCGGCGAAAATGCTGCGCAAGATGTCGCGCTCGGCGTCCTTCGGGAACGCCGCGATCGCAAGCGCCGTCAGCGGCCGTCCCCCCATCGCGTAGACATCGCTCAGCGCGTTGGCCGCCGCAATCTGCCCGTACACGTAGGGGTCGTCAACAATCGGCGTAAAAAAATCAACCGTCTGCACGAGCGCTCGATCGCTGCCGATTCTGTACACACCGGCATCGTCCGAGGTCCGATAGTCGATGAGGACCCGGTCGTCGTGATAAGACGGCAGATCGCCCAGCACCTGGGCGAGCTCACCCGCGGCGAGCTTGCTCGCTCAACCGGCGCACGCGGCGTAGTCAGTCAGGCGCTTCTTCATTGCTGATCTCTGATTGCGGATTGTTGATTGGCGCTCGATTGCTCTTCAATCAGCAATCGACAATCGGCACTCCTTATTCACCCTCTGTAAGTATCTCGAAGAGCCGTTGCAGTTCTTCCTCCGAGCCAAAATCGATTTCGATGTGGCCGCCCTTGCGCTTTCGTTCGATCCGGACGCGTGTTCCGAGAGCGAACCTCATTCGTTCTTCGGCCGCGCGCGTGTGGACGTCCTTTTCGATGGGGGTCTTTTCCGGCGCGGGCTCCGTCACCTTTTTCACGAGCGCTTCGGTTTCACGTACCGAGAGACTTCGACCGATGACGTCGCGCGACACTCGTAATTGGGACCCGTCATCGGGGAGGCCGAGCAGGGCGCGCGCGTGTCCCATCGACAGCGCCCCCGATCCGAGACCGGCGAGTACTTCCTGCGGCAGCTTCAGCAGCCGAAGATAGTTCGCGACCGACGATCGATCCTTTCCGACGGCATCGGCAATCTGCTCCTGCGTCAGGTGGTACTCGTCGGACAGACGACGATAGGCGTGGGCTTCTTCGACCGGATTCAGATCCTCGCGCTGAATGTTCTCGATGAGCGCCGCGGCGAGGAGACGATCGTCGGGGATGTCGCGGACCACGACCGGTACTTTGAGAAGCCCGGCACGCTGCGATGCCCGCCATCTCCGCTCGCCCGCCACGATCTCGTACCCTTCGGCGGCTCGACGAACGACGATCGGTTGAATGATGCCGTTGGCGCGAATCGAACGCGCGAGCTCCTCGATTTTCGTTTCATCGATCGCCGTGCGCGGTTGAAACGGGTTGGGACGCAAGAGATCCGTGTCAACGTCGAGCGATCGATCGTTGAGCGAGGGGGCCGCAGCGTCGGGGATGAGAGCGGAGAGACCTCGTCCGAGTGCGGGGCGCTTGTCAGCCATGCTGCTGCTCCGTGGTGGTAGGTGTCGCGCGGCGATCGCGTTCGAGCATTTCGCGGGCGAGCGCCAGATACGCTTCCGCGCCGCGTGACTTGACGTCGTACAGGATTGCCGGAACCCCGTGACTCGGCGCCTCGCCCAGCCGGATGTTGCGCGGAATCACCGTGTCGAACACGCGGTCCTGAAAGAACGCGCGGATGTCACGCGACACCTGTTGCCCGAGGTTCGTTCGTTCGTCGTACATCGTCATCAGCACGCCGGCAATGTCGAGGGACGGGTTGAACGCGGCGCGGACGCGCCGCAACGTGGCGACCAGATCGGCGAGCCCTTCGAGCGCAAAGTACTCGCAGTTGAGGGGGATGATGACCGCATCGGCGGCAACGAGCGCGTTCAGCGTCAGCAGGCCGAGCGAGGGGGGCGTATCGACGAAGATGTAGTCAAAGCTGCCCCGGAGTTGATCGAGGCAGACGCGAAGCCGGTTTTCACGATGGGGAATAGTGACGAGGTCGATTTCTGCACCGGTCAGATTCCGATCGGCGGGAATCAGCGAGAGTCCCTGCACTGCCGTCGCGACCACGAACTGCGACGCGTCATCAACGTCGGCCGTCAGCGCCTGATAGATCGTCCTGCCAGGTGCCGCACGGCCTTTGAGGCCGACGCCGCTGGTCAAGTTGGCCTGAGGGTCCATATCCACTAACAGGACGCGCTGCTCGGCCGTCGCGAGCGAGGCGGCGAGGTTGATAGCGGTGGTGGTCTTTCCGACGCCACCTTTTTGATTTGCAACTGCCCTGACCCTGGCCGACATTTTAGGTTAATCAACCAAACAACGGCGCGTCGTCGGTCGCATCTGCATGGTCCTCTGGAGGACCGACATTGTCAACTCGTTGTGTCAGCAGAAATGCGCGAACGAACCTAGCGGAACCCTGCGGAACCCAGTAGAACCCTGGTGTTCCACGTGAAACAATCCGACTAGAGGATTTTCTGCAGCAGCGTCAGGCGGCTCTGTAGGTTCTCTATCAAAGGAAACGTCCCAGTCCACCGCAGCGGCGGAACAACCTCCGGTGAGTCAGGCGCGCTCGCTCCCCTGAAAAGGAACAACAATCCGCCCGGTCTGACAAACGCCTGCAGCGTCAGCAGCGTGCGAACCTCCACCCGAACCGCGCGAAGCGTGAGTACGTCGACGGCTTCATGGAGTTCCGGACGCGCCAGCAACTCCTCATAGCGCGCGGTTTCGACGACGGTGCGTTCCAAGCGAAGGGTTCTGACGGCCTCGCGCAGAAATGCTGATTTTCGGGCTTTGGCCTCGACCATGGTAAGAGACGCGGCCTGCGCACAGAGCTTTAGTGGGATCGCCGGAGATCCACCGCCCGAGCCAATATCCATTAGGCTCGAAATCGCTGATGGCAAGTACCGAGCCGCCAGAACGGGCTCGAGCAGCAATCGATCTATCGCATCGTCTGGCTGATCGAGCGCCGTCAGATTGATTTTGCGGTTCCAATGGGAAAGGAGGTCGTAATACGAGGCTAGCTGGCTTGCTAATTCATCCGAAAGGAACACGCCAGCTTTTTTGGCGCGGCGGGCGAGCCGAGTGCGGAAATCACGCGCGGGCACCGCATGAGAGTATCAGAGTGCCGAGCCCTTCTGTTTGTTCGTGTGATGAAGCGAGTCCGCGTCGCCGGCCAACGAACTGGGAGCGCGTCGCCTGTCCAGGTGTGTTCCGAGCAACGCGACCGCGGCCGGCGTGACGCCTGGGATTCTCGATGCTTGGCCGAGCGTCGCCGGCCGGATCTGCGTGAGGCGGTCCACCATTTCCCGCGACAACCCAGGGATTCCTTTGAACACGAAGTCACCAGGGATCAGTCGGGATTCCTGGCGCTGCTGCCGATTCACGACGGTCGCCTGGCGACGTAGGTACCCTTCGTATTTCACCTCGGTCTCGACGCTCGCGACGTCGATCGACCGGTGCGCTGGGTCGAGGTCAAGCACGAGTTCACCGGCGTCCACCAGCCATTCGAGCCTGACTTCGGGTTGCTTCAGCGCTCGCGCCGCGGGGAGCCGTTCGCCGGTCCGCACCGAGACCGTCGTC
>JBKPNQ010000178.1:0-23656 GCA_046732715.1 Acidobacteriota bacterium
GTTCACATCAGGCTCACCAACGTTTGCAGCCTACAGCGGAGGGTCCCCGCGCGGGCAGGGGCCAGACCCCGCAATGATCGACTTGATGGTGGAACATGGAGGCTGGATTGACGCCGAGTTCGCCGGGTACTTGCGCAGGCCGGATCTTGCACGCCGCATGCTCGACGGCGAGCTGGACCCGCATCTGGCCGGCCCGTTCTCGAGTGAGAAGGTCGCCGAACAGCTCCTGTGGAGCGGCGCCAGCGGACGAAGTGCCGACATCGTGCGCATGCCGCTGGTGCGGATCGACTGGCCGCGAGACGACCCGCGATGGTTCTGGATGCTGTGGCGTCCGTTGCCCGGGCACGAGGACTTGAACGACGCCGAACAGGCCGACTGCCGCGAGTCGTTTCGGCTGATTCTCGAACGCTGCGATCCCAATCTCCGTACACCGGAATCTGGACAGACGATGCTGCACGAGGTGATCGCACGGGACCATGGCGTCGGCATGTCCCTGGCGTCCCTGCTGCTGGACGCAGGGGCCCGCACAGACATCCGGGACGAATTCTTGAAGAGTACGCCTCTTGGGTGGGCGTGTCGCTGGGGACGTATAGAGCTTGCCAAACTGCTGGTGGCCCGCGGAGCCGATCCGATCGAGCCGGAGGCTGAGTCCTGGGCCACACCGCTCGCGTGGGCCGAGCGGCGTCAACACGCGGAGATTGCGTCGATGTTAAAGCAGCGCGGAGCTGGCCGATAGCGACCGCGTGATATGGCGGTCGACGATCCGCGCCATCAGTGATTTCCGACACTGCTGCGGCCATCTGGCGCTTTCCCACCACCGGCTCGGCGACCGAGAACGTCGCCGCAGCCCAACGCATGACGCATCAAACCGGCACCTTGCAAACACCGTCGGTCAGCCCGGACGGCCGGGAGATCGTGTTCCTCTCAGACAACGGCGCTCACGGCAACCTGTGGATCGCCGGCACGGACGGAGCCGCGCCGCGGCAACTGACGTTCGAGCGCGATCGATCGGTCACGATGGGCTTGCCCCTCTGGTCGCCAGCCGGCGATCGCATCGCCTTCGTCTGCTCGCATCAGACGACCGGCATTCGCGTGATCAATCCGAACGCCGCGGCCTGCGACAGCTCGTACCCGAAGGCTTCGGTCCATCGTGGTCGCGCGACGGCTGGCGCTGCCGCTCATCGACGGCGCGACGACGAACATCTGGGCGCTGCCAACCAACGGCGGGCCGATGCGTCCGCTGACCGACTTCGAGGGACGGCCGACGCTGATTGCCCGTCAGGTCTGCTGGTCGCCAGACGGCCGCTATCTCTACGCCGCCGTCGCAGAGAATGGCGCCGACATCGTCATGTACGACGGGTTGGTCTGATCGGTCCCACAATCCCGTACACGACACCGTACCCGTCCTCGGCCGAGCGCGAGAGCTCGACGGAGTTCTGATGTGGGTTTGTCCCGCGTTGTAAACCGGTCAGCCGTTCCATTTTGTAGTACAGCGCAACTGTATTTACCGGCCTAATCTGCGGCGATCTGGCGTGGGTCGTCCCTTGCACTCACGACGAACACTGATGCTCACGATTGCTCTTTCTCACCTGCTGGGGCGCGGTGTGCGCCTGGAGACGCACGAAGCGGTTGCGCTCGCACAGGAGCTCCTGGCGCAGCCCTGCGGTATTCCGATTCTCGAGAACATCCAGCTCGGCTCCGACGGCTCGGCGTTCTGCATCAGCACCGACGGCGCACCCTCGGTGGCAAGCGTCGCCGATCTGCTGCTGACCCTGCTGCCGGATGGTACCCCCAACGTCCCGGCGCCGCTTCGCTATGCACTCGCGCGCGGGCTCGAGATGGTCGAAGCGCCGCCCTTCGGGTCGCTCGGTGAGTTCTCGCGGACGCTGAAGCGGTTCGAAAATGGAGAGAGCCGCGACGTGCTGAGAGGCGTCCTGCAACGCGGGGCGCGTCCATCGCGTCCGATCGCGGCGCCGACGCCGGTGGCGCCGCGTGCGACCGTGCAATTGCCAGTGGCGCCGCCGCCCACCGTCGTTCCGACGCGGCCGGCACTCGTCGTCAGCAATCCGACAGTGTCCTCGAGCGAGACACTACGGCCGATTGCCGCCGCGCCGCCGATGTTCAGGTCCTTCGGGGTCGACGGGGAAGCGGGCTCGCCTGTGCACTCATGGCGGCGGTGGGCAGTGGAGGCCGCCGCGGCACTCGTGGCGTCGTTTGCAATGGGCTTCGTCGTCGCGGACCGAATCACCGACTGGCGTGTCGCGACAAGGCCATCCGGCTCCGCGCGCCTGTCAGGCGGGATCTCGGCGGCTTCACCTGCAGCGGACGATGCGAACCGGGTGGAAGTGGAACTGAGGGACGAGATCGTGCGCGCGCCTGTGACTCCCGCGGTGTCTCGTGAGATCGCGTCCCCGGCCGCGTCGCGCGGGTCCGTTGAACACGATGAACACGTCACGGCCGTCCAGGGCGTCCGCGCAACGAATGGGCCCGCCTTCTCTCCGGCCTTCACATCGGACGGCACGGCGATTTTCTTCCACACCGGCCGCGAGCGCGACGGGCGCAGTGCGATCGAGATCGCCGGCGCGGGCAACCAGATAGGTGGAGACCTGGGCATCATGACGATCGTCGATGATGGCTCGCACAACTATCACGCGCAGCCATCGCCGGATGGGCGTTTCGTCGCGTTCGACTCAGACCGCGACGGTGAGCGCGGTGTCTACGTGGCGAACCGGGACGGCTCACAGGTCCGCAGGGTCAGCGCCGGGGGGTACGCCGCGCTGCCGACGTGGTCGCGGAATGGCGAGTGGCTCGCCTACATTCGGGCTGAAGCGGACAAGCCCTCGGTGTGGAATCTGTGGGTGCAGCCCGCCGTCGGCGGCGGTGCGCGCCGCGTCACGAACTATCGATATGGTCAGACGTGGGCGGCCTCGTGGTTCCCCGACGACCGCCGCATCGCCTACAGCCACGAAGACACGCTGATGGTGATGGACCTGCAGACCGGCGAGACCACTCGCTATCGGACGCCCGTGAAAGGGCAGCTGGTGCGGACGCCCGCGGTGTCGCCGAATGGGACGAAGATCATCTTCCAGGTCTTCCGCAACGGCGCCTGGCTTCTCGACCTTGCCGATGGCTCGATGCTCCGCGTGCTCACGGATCCGACCGCGGAGGAGTTCGCCTGGTCGCCGGATGGCCGACGGGTCGCGTTCCACAGCCGCCGCGATGGCCAGTGGGGCATTTACGTGCTGACGCGCAGTTAGCACCGTCATCGCGACGACGTCGCGATGTGCATCGAGTAGAGGGAGTCCAGACGCAGGCCTCGAGCGGACTTCTTCCTGCCCGCCGTTATCATTTACGCGGGGAATCGAAGCAGAGATGACAAGGGTGACGTGTCCGATCCGCTCGGCAATCTGGTATTCAGGATCCGCATACGATTCGCTTCGCGCGTATCATGGTCCAGTCACTCGACTGAGAAGGGAGCTCACGGCAAGACTGGCGGAGATCCAGCACTGGCGCTGGTGCGCGCTTGCTCGATACCGAGGAGCGTGAAAATGCCTGCCGTCTCGCGACTAGCGTTCATTCAGCGCACAGCCGCCGGCGCCGCTGTCGCGTGCACAGCGCTCGCCGAGCGCGCCGTCCTCGGCGCCAGTCGTATGGCTGGCCGATCGGCTGTCAGACGTTTCCGTACGGCAAAGCCATCGACCAGGACTCACTGTATGAGCGACATCTGACAGGTAGAGTCAAACACAAGGACTGAACATGGAACAGGTTTTGAGAAATCGAAACGGCCTGATCATTGTTGCTATGGCGACCGCTCTGCTCGTGTGTGGAACGGCGTCGGCGCAAGAAATGAAGCCCTTCCTGACGCTGAAGACAGCGAAAGCGATGGCCGAGGCGGCCGACAAAAAGGCCAGCGACATGGGCATCAAGGTTCATATCGCCATCGTCGATGACGGCGGCAACTTGAAATACTATCTGCGCCAGGATGGCGCGCCGCTGGTCGCCGAGAAGATCTCGCAGATGAAGGCCTTCACCGCCGTGGCCATGGAAAAATCGACCGCCGAGGTTGGTGACATATCGAAGGCGGAGACACCGGGTATCGAACTTGTTCCCAACCTGATCAAGTTTGGCGGCGGGATTCCGATCAAGAATTCCAAGGGGCAGATTCTCGGCGGGATAGGCGTCAGCGGCGCCTCGAAGGAAGACGACGCAGCCTGCGCGCAGGCCGGGCTGGATGCGGTCAAAGCCATGCTCAAGTGACGAGCACCTCGCCCGCATCCGCCGGGCCCCGACCGACGCCGCCGCACGCGACATCCGCATCGGCGAATTCTCCGTGATCGCGTACGGTGGCGCGTCGTCCGGACCTGGGGGAAGCGACGAGAATGTGCGAAGTCGCCCACGCGGTCCGTCGAAGCCGTTACATTCTTGTCACTGAATCCTTCCTCTGCTTTCGCAACACGCACCACCCACAAGCATCTATGCTGCTGATTACACAGGAGTAACGCTCTCGCACGCTCGCGCCTCGCGACGGAACACGTCTTGCCCCCTCACCACCGCGCCCGAAGAGGAGATTTGGAATGCGCTTGGCCCGCGGTGTGATGGTCTCGGCTGTGATCGTGTTGTGCGCTCCGTCTGCACTGCAGGCGCAGGCGCTCGTATGGGACCCGAGTCCAGACCCCAATGTGACCGGTTACCGCCTCGTTTATGGCAGTCAGTCTGGCGTCTACACCGAGCAGGTGGACGTCGGGAATGTCGTGAGCTACCGGCCCGCAGGATTCGACTGGACGATTAACCGCTACTTCGCAGCGCTTGCGTACAGCAGCAGCGGCCTGACGAGTTCGTTGTCGAACGAAGTGCAGTGGGTTCCCACCAAGGTCACCAGCATCCAGGCGAGCGCCAGCTATCCATTGCTCGCGCGAAGGTCCGTCACGTGGACTGCCACCGCCACTGGGTCGGTTCCACTCGAGTATCGATTCTGGTTGTATCGAAAAACCGGATGGACGCTGGCACAGGACTACACGGCCAGCAACACGTTCACGTGGACGCCGACGCAAGCCGACGCGGGGGCGCCGTACGGCGTTCAAGTCTGGGCTCGAGCCGTCGGTTCGAGCGCCCAGTACGAAAGCTGGTTGGGAACTCCAGCATTCGCGGTGGCGGTTCTTCCGTTCGAGCTTTCGGCCGATGTCGACTTTCCTACGCCACCTGGAAACGAGGTGACGTGGACGGCCCTGGTTGATGCCGCGAGCACGAGCACCCTCGAGTACAGGTTCCTCGTCAACCAATCACCCAGTCCCGACTGGACGGTATTTCGCGAGTACGCAACCAGCAACGTCGCGACGTGGACCCCAACGGCGAACGGCTTCTATGCGATTCAAGGATGGGCACGATCCGTTGGCAGCACCGCGCAATATGAGTACACCGGTACGACTAACTACTTTACTGTCTCGCAGTCGCCGCTCACGGTCACCGCGCTGACCTCCGACGTGTCTTCTCCGGCAACCACTGGCACCGCTATTAAATGGACTGCTCGCGTCATGGGCGGGTCGTCGGGGCCAATTCAGTACCAGTTCTCTCTCTATTCACCCACAACTGGCTGGAATGTGGTCCAGCCCTATGGACCGAGTGAGACGTACACCTGGACGCCCACGTGGGGAAGTGAAGGGGACTACCAGGTGCAGGTTTGGGTCCGAAGCAACGGCTCCACTCAGAATTTCGAGAGTTCGCGCGTCAGTGACACGTTCACCATCCAGCGCGCGTCGATGAAGCTGACGACCAATACGGTCTTTCCGGTGGCGCCCGGAAGCATGGTGGACTGGACAGCCGACATTCCGGATCCGACAGCCAACTTCGAATACGAGTTCTGGGTCTACTCGGTGGCAACTGGCAGCTGGTCGCTTGGCAAGACCTATGGTGCCGACCACAATTTCAGGTGGATACCGGCCAGCACCGGCAGCTATTACCTTCAAGCCTGGGCGCGACGGGTTGGTTCGTCCCTCGCCTACGAGGTCTATCGCACCACCAACGAGCTGGTGGTATCTCAAGGTCCGGCACAACTCGTGAGTCTCACTTCGAACGTCTCGCTACCGGCGACGTTTGGCACGCCTATCACGTGGACGGCGTCAGCCAGTGGCGGAACTGCGGGCCCGCTCCAGTATCAATTCTGGAGATGGGACAGCACCGGCTGGGTCATGGTGCAGAACTACAGTTCTATGAACAGCTACACATGGACCCCGACTGCCAACGACGTGGGCGACCACGCGCTTCAAGTCTGGGTC
Organism: Acidobacteriota bacterium; assembly: GCA_046732715.1. Classification (GTDB taxonomy): domain Bacteria; phylum Acidobacteriota; class Vicinamibacteria; order Vicinamibacterales; family 2-12-FULL-66-21; genus JALZOC01. The sequence goes on from JBKPNQ010000178.1 coordinate 6,273, forward strand.
CGGAGCGCCGGCTCATCCGTCGCGTACGAGTCCTACAAGAGCAGCGGGGTTTTCTCCATCAACTAACCCCGTAACAGATCTCGATCTCGCTCACGCGATCGCCCGCCCGGGCGGTCGCGTGCTTCCCCTGAGCCCGCCGGCCCCGCCGCCCATCGTTCGCAGCGCATAGTCGCCTGCGGGCGTGGCAAAGTTCTGCCCATATCAGGAAAACGCTGAGCGCGTCTCGACTCGAGCGACCCTCCACCCACGCGCGCCGACGCGAAAGCCCCTGCAATTTCACGAAGTTGACAGCGGACCATGTGATTGTCGTTCGTGGCAGCACTGTTGATGTCTAACCACCGCGAACCGTCTCCGGCCGCAACCGGCAGAACTTGTCCCGATCGGTTGTGGTTGTGACGACGAACTGACGCCCGGAATCTGCCGGGCCCGTCGATGCGGCTGCATGCCCGCCGCAACGGGAGGTTCGTGCATGGTCCGCTTCGCCTGCTTACGGATCGCTTTCGTCCTGCTGATCAGTGCCGCCGGTTCTGCCGGACGCCTCTCGGCACAGGAACTCGAGCGCGCAACGCTTGACGATGGCGCAGTGGCGACGCTGGCCCCACCCACGGCGTTGCCCGCACCCGCGCGGCCTTTCCTCCACACGGCCGAAGTTGGCCGGGCCCGCGAACGGCGTCCTGATCCACTCGTCCCGCTGTACGTCTCGTTCGGCACCTTGCAGGTACTTGATACCCACTCCACATGGCGCGCGATCGACCGCGGCGCCGTTGAAGCCAATCCAGTGTTACGAGGGGTCGTTGGAAACCAGGTCGGCCTGGTTGCGCTGAAGGCCGCCGGGACGGCTGGGCTCATCTACGCGAGCGAAAAGATGTGGAAGAGGAACAGGACCGCCTCGATCGTTTTCATGATCGCCGCGAATTCCGCAATGGCATGGGTTGTTCAAAACAACTATCGGGCGGTGAACTACTGACTCATCGTGAAGTGCTGAATGGTGATTGCTGATTGAAACAGACGTCGAACGCGAAGCGTTCGGGCAATTCAGCATTCAGAAATCAGCATTCAGCATTTTTTTGCGGATCGGTTCACTTCCATCCCACTGCGGCGGCAAGCTTCTGCAAGACTCCAGGCTCCTCGCCGGCGACCGCGACCTGATCGAGAATATCGAGGCACTCGCCAATGCTTTTTGCCACGCCAATCCCCAGGCTGCGCGCCCGGCGGGCCGTTGCTTCGTTGCCTGACGGCACAATCAGGATTGGCTTCGCGTGACCCTCTGACATCACATCCAGACAGTTCTGGGGGCTATCGTCGACGTGGTAGTCCAGCCGCAGGGCCTTCGCGGCAGCGCCGCGCGAGCCGCCGATCACCAGCACACTCGGGACGTCGAACCCCTGCGCAAGAAGCCAGCGCTGCGTCTGCCGCTGCACCGTCTCCCCGACCGTCTCGGGCCGCTGGGTAATGAAGAAGACTTCCCACCGATGCCGGATCATCTCATCCCGGATCCGCTGGACCGCCGTTGGGTCGAGCGGCTTGAGCGTTGTCCAGAAGCCCGGCGTCGACCGGATCGCCTTCCAGATTGCTTCGGAGCGCCGCCGAGTATCGTCGACGCTGCCGGCGCCCAGGTTTCCTGTAGCTGACCCGCCCGACTGTTTTTCCTCCGCTTCTTCCGGAAACTCCGGCCGAATCGCCTTTCCGCGGCCAAACAGACGCACTTCCACCTCGTGAAAGGCGGATGAGAAATCCGCGAGCACGCCGTCCATATCAAACCCGATTCTCAGCGGCATTCGAAAAAATCCTGCTCTCCCTCAGCGGCGATCAATCCGTCTGGCAAATTCGAGTGTGATCGGTCTCGAAGACGCCTGGCCCGTTTCCGTCCGGCCTGGTGTGGCACGCCGCAATCGTGGCTCGGCCACGCCACCTTCTTCTGGCGGATCGTCGATGTTCGCAGGATTGTGCAGCGCGATTGCGCAGATGATGGTGAAGAGCACGGCGTTACCGGGCATCTGCAGGCTGAACTCGACGGTCTCCTGACAGGCAATGGCCAGCAGCGACGTCACCGCGCCGGCACGAAGCCACCATCCCATCGAACCCCGTCCATCGTACATGGACCGCGACACGTTGCGAACGAAAACTGCGATACACGCGATCACCGGCAGGACCAGTAGGAGGCCACCTTCAGCTGCAATCTGGAAATAATCGTTGTGTGATTGCGCGAAGAAATACTCGAGCTCGTGGTGCTGATAGAAGAGGGCGGCGGCCCAGTACGTATTGAGTCCCGTCCCCGACAGCGGAAAGTCTCGCACAACGCTCCAGGCGTCCGTCCATGCGCCCCGCCGATTGTTGAACTCCCCCCAGTCGCCGGCGGCGAACCGGCTGGCAAGGACCTCAGGACCGGACCATACGACGACGATGATGACGAGGAGCACGAAGCACGCCGTAGAGGCGAGCCTCCGCGAACGTGTATCAGACGCGCTCACAACGAACGACGCCATGATCACGAGCGACAACATGAAGGCCGCGATCCCGGACCTCGACATCGTCAACATCAGCGACAGCGCCATGATGACCGCAGCAGCGGCAACCAGAATGAGCTGACTTGCCTCGGGTGAGGAGAACCACAGCACCTTGTGGCGCCAGCCGGGTTTGAGTCCCCGCATGCTGCGATGAATCCCGCCGGACAGCAGCGCCAGCGTGAGCGGCAGCGCCATCAGCATCCAGCCGGCGAAGTGATTCCTGTTGACGAACGGTCCGAACGGCATCCGGCCGATGTCAAGAGGCCAGAGCCCGTAGATGGCTCCCGAGTACAGGGGCTTCTGGATGATTCCGATCAGCGCCAGGATGACGCCGAACACGGTCAGTGCCTGAACCAGGCGGCGGCTTCCCGTCGCCGATAAAAGGCGAGCCGTTCCGACGAGGAGGAGCGCCAATGAAGCGTAGAGCGCGAAGGCCACGAGCGTGTCGTTCGGCCAGACCGAGATTGCGTGCCAGCGCATCAGGCCGGCGGCAAAGGCGGGATTCAGCTTGTGAAGCAGATCGACCGTGTGTGGGCTGATGGTCGAGAGCGTGTGTACTGGCAGCGGAAACAATTGAACGAGAATGGCGCCTGCCACCACGGTGAGGACGAGCCGCAACGGTGCGTCGGCCGGTTTTACCGGCGCGTCGCGAGCGACGTAGATTGCCAGACATCCCGAGAGGAGGCACACGCCAGCGAGCGGCCAGTATGCCCACGCATATACCCCGCCGAAGGCCAGTGCGCCCCACACGATCGCACACAGAGGAAGCACCTGCGCCAGCGCGCCCGCTCGACCCCTGGGGGAGGCGCCGGCATTCGCGGCGACCGCTGATGGCGCGTGAATCACTGCAGATCCCTCGGCGAGAAGCTGGGGCGAGACGTCTTTGGCCGATCCTGCACCGCGGTGTCGAGTGCGACGAGATCGGGCATCGCAACCGGTTCGGGCGATTCGTAATCGCCGAATTCGAGCGGGATCAACCAGCCCCGCCAATTGCACGTGTCGCAGCGGAACAACCGCTGTACGGAGCTGGTACGGCGCAGGCGCTCAGCGATCGTGCGGGCGCGCGATCGATGCAGCGTCGGCGATTGACAGTGCGGACATGATTGTTTGAGGAAGGTGTCCGCCGCCGGACTCCGTCTGGCCGGTGAATTGTCGACGAGCGCAGCAGGCTGATCGGCGATCACGGAGGACTGCGTGGACTCTTCTGCCGTCGAGGACAGGCCGACAAGCGTCTGCAGAGCGGTGATCACCAGTTCTCGCCGGCCCTCGGCGGCAGCCCGTTCGAGGGCTGAGATCGAGGACGGGAAATCATCAGCCGGTGGTGTGCGGCTCATCACCCGCAGGATTTTGTCGATTGCGGAGGCCTGGACGTACTCGTCCTTGCCGACCAATTCTTCGTAGAGTTTCTCTCCCGGACGCAATCCGACAAATTCGATCGCGATGTCCTCTTCTGGTACGAATCCCGAGAGGCGGATCAGGTCCCGCGCCATATCCAGTACCTTCACCTGATCTCCCATCTCGAGGACGTAAATCTCGCCGCTGTGCGCCTGGGCGGCGGCGTGCAGTACGAGCTGCACGGCTTCTGGAATCAGCATGAAGAACCGGCGCATGTCCGGATGGGTAACCGTGACCGGACCGCCTTTCTTGATCTGATCGATGAAACGCGGGACCACGCTGCCGTTGCTGGCGAGCACGTTGCCGAACCGCACCACCGCGAACGACGTGCCACTGCCGATCGCCTTGGCTTGAACGACGAGCTCCGCGAGCCGCTTGGAGGCGCCCATGACGCTCGTCGGGTTGACCGCCTTGTCTGTCGAGATCAAGATGAAGCGGTCGGCGCCATACCGTTCGGCGGCCTCTGCCATCAGCCGGGTGCCGCGAAGGTTGTTCTTAATCGCTTCGCAGGGACTTTCCTCCATCAGGGGCACGTGCTTGTGCGCAGCCGCATGAAAGATGATCTCGGGCTGATGCTGCTCCATCACGTCGGCGATCCGAGTCGCGTCAGTGACATCGCCAATCACGGGGTGCAGGCCGAACGCGTGCTCACCATCCTCGAGTTCCATGCGAATGGCATGCAGACTGTTCTCGTACCGATCGAGCATGATCAGAGAGACCGGCTTCAGTTTTGAAATCTGGCGGCAGAGCTCGGAGCCAATCGAACCGCCTGCCCCGGTGACCAGCACCCGGCGGCCGGCAATCAGGCATTTCACCGGCTCCGGGTCGAGACCCACCGGCGCGCGCGCGAGCAGGTCCTCGACCGCCAGGCTTCGAATCTGCGAAATATTGGTTTCGCGATCGAGCAGGTTTCGCGGTTTCGGAACCGTCTTGATGGGTATCTTGAACGGCTCCAGCGAGCGAACCATCGCGCGGACGGCAGCCGCTTCCGCGTTGGGAAGCGCCAGAAGCACTTCATCCGGTCGGAATCGCTCGACGATTTTCGGCAGGTCTTTTCGGGTTCCCAGCACCGGCACGCCGTGGATGGAATGCCCCGACTTGGCGAGATCGTCATCGACGAAACCAATCGGGTGGTGATTGTTCGATGTGCTGTGCTTCATGTCGCGAACGATCAGTTCGCCGGTATCGCCTGCACCGAATATCAAGACACGCTTCTGCGGCTTTCCGCGCGCAAGTTCCGAGGAAAGCCGACGACCCATGCGCACGCCACCGAGGAGCAGCATCACGATCAACGCGTCGACCACAAAAATCGACCGCGGATACATGGCGGGACCGATCGGCGTCTGCGTGAACAGAAAAAAGATCACTGAGCTGACGGTGACACTGCCCGCGATCGCGCGCAGATCGTAGATGCTCGTATGACGCCACAGGCCTTCGTACAACCGGAAGGGTATGAAGGTCATTGCCCGAATCGCGACCAGCCACGGCAGCGTCAGCCAGAATGCTTCGTTGGCGCGGTGCGGCAGATCGCCGTCGAATCGCAGCATGAACGCCAGACGGTTCGACAGCACCACGACTCCGAGTTGCACCGCGATGGTGAGCGCGCGCTGCACCTGAAGCGACCGTCTCGCAGGATGAGAAGCCCTGTCAGACACGGGTCATCCTTTCTGTCATCGTCTCTTTCTCTAGTGTGCTGGTGAGCCGTCGCGGCGCGTCGGCGATCGCTTCGATCACGCGCCATTGATCCGCATCGGACATGCCGGAACCGCTCGGGAGACAAAGGCCCATGTTGAAGAGGTCCGCCGAGACGCTGCCGCCGCGAGTGCGGCAGTGGCGGAACACCGGCTGGAGATGCATCGGCTTCCAGACACTGCGCGCCTCGATGTCGCACGATTCCAGATGCAGGCGGATCTGTTCGCTCGTCACGCCAAAGAGCGAGGAATCCACCGTGACGCAGGTCAGCCACGCGTTCGAGCGGCCGTACGGCGCTTCGGGCAGGAACTGAATCCCTGAATAGCTGCCGAGCGTGTCTTGATATCTGCTGCGAATTCTGCGGCGGCGTTGTACTTTGTCCGGAAGCGTGGTCAACTGCCCACGTCCGATTGCGGCCAGCAGGTTGCTCATGCGGTAGTTGAACCCGATCTCGGAATGCTCGTAATGTGGCAGCGGGTCACGAGCCTGGGTTGCCAGGTGTCGTGCCCGATCCGTCACCGCTCGGCTGTGGGACACCAGCATGCCGCCACCGCTGGTCGTGATGATCTTGTTGCCGTTGAAAGAGAAGGCCGCGCAGGCGCCGAACGCACCGGCGTTCCGGGTTCCGCACGACGCGCCCAGCGCCTCGGCGGCATCCTCAATCAGCGGGACACCGTACCGCTCGCACACGGCGATGAGCCGGTCGTAATCGCAGCACTGCCCATACAGGTCGACCGCCAACACCGCAGCCGGACGACGGCCAGACCTCGATTGCGCCGCCAGCTCCTCCTCCAGCAGGTCGGGATCCATCGTCCACGTGTCACGCGACGCATCGACGAATACCGGTGTCGCGCCAACATAGGTGATCGCATTGGCCGTCGCTGCGAAGGTCAGTGTCGAGGTCACCACGACATCGCCCCGTCCCACGCCGAGGGCCGCCAGCGCCAGGTGGAGCGCGCTGGTGCCGCTCGACAGCGCAACGGCGTAGGGGACGCCCAGGGTCGCGGCGAACTCGCGCTCGAAGGCGTCTACGTGCGGGCCGAGCGGAGCAATCCAGTTCGAGTCGAAGGCGTCGAGAAGCAGCTCGCGTTCGAGCAGCCCGACATCCGGCGGCGACAAATAGATGCGCGTCATCTCGCGACACCCGATCGATGCGCCAGACATGTCTGACGATTCGTCTCCCGACTGACAGCCTCTGGAGTGATCGTCACCTGAACTCGATACTTTCCCGCAGCGGTCTCGAAGTACGCCGCTTCGTCGAGCCGGTTCGTCGTCAGCGCCCGCAGCTGGCGCAGGAGATCGCGCGTTCGGACGACGGCGTCGAGCTCGAGTCGCTGCACGGCCGGATCAAAAAGCGACTGCCGTCGATGCGCCGTCGCCTGGTCGTCGGTCTGCGGAGTTACTCTGGCGCTGCCCTCCCTGATCTGTTGCCACCCCTCTCTGAACACCTCCACTTCCAGCTTTTTGAGCTTCGCGTAGAGCGTGTGAGCCGTGTCGGCCGGGTCGATCACCGCGGGCCGCTGGCACACGATGTCGCCGGTGTCCAGGGACTCGTCGACGTAGTGAAGAGACGCGCCCGCGGGCGTCCCGTCGAGAATCGCCCATGTTGGGGTATGCCATCCCCGGTTGTATGGAAGATAGGAGGGATGAAGGTTGAGCACGCCGCGTCTCGCCGTATCCAGGACGGGGCGTCGCAGCATATAAGGAAAGTGCACACACACGATGTAGTCGAGATCGAGCCGCTGGAGGAATTCCACCGATGCAGCGCTCGACAACTGCCGTCCGCGGATGACCGGTGGTGAAATCCCCGCGCTCTCGCAGAGCCTCACCAGAGCGGTATCGTGCGACGCGCGATCCTGATCGGACAGCAACAGCGCCTGCGGTACATCTCCCAGTTCCAGCAATGCCGCCAGCACGTCGACCGACACGTCGCGGTCGCCGGCAAATGCGATATTCAGCCTCTGATCAGCCATGACTCGTGGTTCCTTGAAAATCATCGACGGTGGCACGACCCGGCTGCGCAATGCCGCGCCGGGCGAGTACTTCGAGTGCCGTGCGAGCCAGAATTCTGAGGTCGAGTTCGAGCGAGCAATGCTCCACGTAATAGAGGTCCCATTCGAACCGTTCCTCCCAGCTCAGTCCATTACGACCCTTCACCTGAGCCAGACCGGTGATGCCCGGCCGGACATCATGTCTGCGAGCCTGCTGTGGGGTATAAAGCGACAGATACTTCATCAGCAGCGGCCGCGGGCCAACCAGACTCATCTCGCCGGTGAACACGTGCCACAATTCTGGAATCTCGTCGAGACTCGAGGCGCGGAGCCAGCGCCCGAGCGTCGTGAGACGTTCGCAGTCCGGCATGAGTCTGCCCGAGGAGTCGTAGCGGTCTGTCATCGACCGGAATTTGATCAGCGTGAACGGCACGCCGTGAAGTCCCGGACGACGTTGACGGAATAGAACGGGCGCGCCGAGGACACACCAAATCAGGCCGGCGAGGCAGAGGGCAAGCGGTACCAGCACCACTATCCCCGCGCTCGCGGCCGCGACGTCGAAGGCCCGCTTGCCGCGTCGCGCGTACAGACCGGGAGCAATCATTTCGCGCTCCCGTGCGTTTCGACGAGGAACGACCCTTCGGCAATCTGTGCCGCTCGGCCCGAGACCGCCGTCTGGTGACCCGGTGCAACGTCGAGCAATCGAGAGTAGACGTCGAGGACGGCAGACGTCATCGTGCTCTGCGAAAAATCGCGGGCTGCCCGTGCCCGCGCGTCTGCACCGAGTGATCGCCGGAGTTCGGGGTCCGAAATCAATCGCTCCAGCTGACCGGTCAGCCCGTCGAGATCCGCAGGTTCGTGCAGCAGACCGGTCTGTCCGTCGACGACCGCATCGACGACGCCGTAAATGCGTGATGCGACGGCGGGCAGGCCGGCAGCGGCGGCCTCGATGATCACGGTGCCGAATCCTTCTCTATAGCTCGGCAGGCACAGGATGTCGGCGGCGGTCATGAAATCCTCTGGCGCGTTCGTGTGCGCGCAGCAATGCAGGCGTCCGAGATGGCGGCTGCACACGTCGCGGATGGCCCCTGTGAGACCTTCCTCGTCGGGTCCGACCATCAGCAGGCGGATGTCAGCCCGGCGATCCGCCAGGATCGCAAACGCACGCGCGAGATCCATCACGCCCTTGTCGCGGTTGATCCTCCCCATGAAGAGCAGCACGACGTCAGCCATCGGGATGCCCAGCGACTCACGAACGATGCGACGGCGCATCGGGTGCGGCCGGAATCTGGTTGCGTCGACGCCACTGACCGAGCCGTTGGCCAGCACCGCGATCTTCGACGCGGAGACCACCCGCTCGCCGGCAAGAAAGGACCGCTGCGACTCACTGTCGGCGAGCGCGAAGGTTGCGGCACTCGCCATGGTTTTGTCGAGCCACCTGAGCGCCGCGCGAGCGATGCCCGTTTGCGTCGCCCAAACCTGACCGGTAAACGTGTGGATGCGCACCGGCACCCGCGCGATCCGCGCCGCCACCATTGCCAGCAGTCCAGCCTTGGGTGTCATCGAGTGCACGAGATCGAAACGCTCTGTGCGCATGAGGCGTATCAGGCGTGCCAGGCACCATAGATCAGAGAGCGGCGCAATCGCCCGCTCGATCGGGAGTGCCTGCAGTCTCGCGACGACGCCGAGGTCTTCGAGAAGCGCCGGATTTCTGCTGTTGACGACAACCGTGATGTCGTAGCGCGCCTGCATCGCGACAAGCTGAGCGACGAGAAAACTACGAAGCGTCATCTCGCTCGCCACCACGATGCAGACCTTAACCGAACGGCTTCGCCCCTCGGACTCCCCTACACGCGCCCTCGCTCGCCGCTGCGACGGCTCGCTCCGGTCGCGTGGCTCGCTTCGCTCCGCTCGCTCGCGGTTGGGCTTCATGCCGCGGTCCTCATTGCAACCATCTGCGTCAGGCCAGCGGGAATCGAGACCGCGAGCGAAAATGTCAAATCGCGTTGAATGCGGTGAATCGAGTACCGGTTTCGATTGACGAGGGCATCGACGCGCGAGTCGGTCAGTGGCAGGGGAGCAATATGGTTGATCAGCCGAACCGCTCGGCGGACTGGCCATTCCGGGAGCCGCAGGCGCGGCCGCGGACAGCCGAGCGCGTCAGCCATCGCGTCGACGAAGTCTTCCACGGTGCACCAGTCGGACAGGTTGTAGACCCGGCCGCCAGCCTGCGGCGAAGTCCCACACAGCAGAAGAGCATCCGCGACGTTCGACACGTGAACGTAGTTGGCGGACGCGCCGCTCCGGCCGATATAGAAGAAGAGCCGACGCTGTACCATGCGCATCATCTGCGCAATGGATTGATTCGGCATTCCTGGCCCGAATACGATCGACGGGCGCAGCACCGCATACGACGAGATCTTCCTCAGACGTCCGGCTTCCGTGACCAGTGCATCTGCGTCGGCCTTGGTCTGCTCGTAGATCCCCCGCGGCGCAACCGGAGTGTCCTCGGAAATGAGGCCGCCCTGACTCGCGCCATAGACGCCGACACTGCTCAACTGAACCCATCGGCCTATGCGCCCGGCGGCGGCGCGAAGCAACGCGCGCACCCCTTCCACATTGACGGCCTGCATCCGCCGCACATCCCGCACCTCGGCGGCGCAGTGGTACAGCACGTCGAGGCCGTCCGAGAATCGCGCCAGCGCGTCGTCCGGTCTCTCGAGGTCCCCTTCGATCACCTGCACGCCTGACTGCGACATCGCCTTCGACTGCCGGCTGAGGCAGCGCACAACGTCTCCAGCGTCGATGTGCCGGCGCATGAGGGCGGAGCCGACGAACCCTGACGCCCCGGTGATCCCCACTACCATGGTCTCACCTGCGCGCTCCACGCACGTCCGGGCAGCGCGAAAGCAGACGTCAGCACTTGCGGGCAACCCAGATACACGTGCTGCCCCAGTCGCGAACGACGGGAACGTAGTCCGTCAACCCCGCCGCAACATGGGCCAGCCGCGGCGGGAGGTGCCAAGCGGCGTCGTGGATGAATGTGTCGAGAGCGGCATATGGTCGCACTTGCACGACCTCGAAGCCGAGTCCTGTCAGTAGCGTCGTCAGGCCTTCGGGCGTGAAGGCGTACTGATAGAACTCGCCATCGGTACCGCGCCCGCCGCGGGTCACACGGTCGACATGTCGCTGCTGCCACGCATTGAAACAGGGGGTTGAGACGATCGCGACTCCACCACGGCGAAGGATGCGGTGTGTCTCCGAGAGAACCGTGATCGGTCCTTCGATGAAGTGCTCGCACACGCCCGGGGAGTAGACCGTGTCGAAACTTTCGCTCGCAAACTCCAGCCTCCGCACGTCTCCCACGTGCCACGGGATGGACGGAAATTTGTGGCGGATCGTCTCGATGGTCTCTGCCGACCAATCAAGCCCTTCGGCCTGATAACCGAGCGCGTCGGCTGCGACAGTAAAGTGGCCCAGGCCGCATCCGGCTTCGAGCGTCCTGCCGCCGCGCTTCGCCCAGCGCCGGAATGTCTGCCGCAACTGATGGGGCAAATGTCCGCGGCTGGCTCGGACATATGACGTCTCGCCCGCCTGTTTCCAGAGATCAGTCCAGTATTCGACGTCGGCCGCCTGCCGGTAGTACGCGAGCCGCGGACCTGTCACCGCGTCCTGATCGAGGACGATCCGTTCCCTTGCACCGACGTCGCGTGAGGCGACGGATTGCACAGGACTCGACCTCGCAGTCACGCTGACGGATTCATGCACAGCGCGCCTCCGGAAATTGACTCGCGCTCGCGTGCCTGACGGCGGTGAAAAAGTCCCTCCGAATCGTTGACTGCCACCGCTCGTGATGCATGCGTGCGTGAGCTCGATTTCGGTGTCCACAGCGACGTCTCCCTGATTGGTCGGACATCATCTGTTCGATGCGGACGGCCAGCGCGTGGGCATCCCGCGGAGGAACGAGACACTCCGAAGGAAGCAATTCGGGCACGCCGCCGACGCTGGTGGCGACCGCGGGCAGGCCGCGCGCCATCGCTTCGAGCAACGCGCGGGGGAGGCCCTCGGTGAGGGAGGGCAGGACGAACAGATGCGCAGCGTCCAGCGCTGCACGGACGCCTCCACGATCCTGCTGGCCAACGAACTCGACCACCGGCGAGAGACCCAATGCCTCGCACTGTCTCTGGTAGTGCGCGACGAGCCGACCGCCGCCAACGACGCGGAGCTTTACGCCCGCACCTCGGCGACGAAGCTCGTATACCGCGTCGAGCAGTACGCCCGTTCCCTTATAGGGCTGATCCAGCCCTCCAACGGTGACGAGCACGAACTCCGCTGGCGGCCGCCACTCGGGCCGGTCCTCGGATGCGAACGCGAGATCGTCCAGCGCGGCGTCCGACGCGGCGTAGGGCTGCCCATGGCTGGGGTAGCGGCGCTGGAGCACGGTATTGGTCACATACAGGACGGCAATCGCCTCACGCGAGAGCTGCTGCTGTGTCGATCTGGCGACCCATCTGATCGGCACCCGGAGCGGATGGTGAAAGGCGCCCCGTGAGAACACCTGATCCGAATCACCGACGATCTCCGCTGCGAACGGACGGCCCACCCTGGCCGCCGCCCGTGACGTGAGATACGCAATCGGTGATGGTGCCCTGACGATGATGGCGGCGGTGTGCTGCACCGCAGAAACGACGCTGGCGCGGACGCCAGGGAAGTTGGTTAGCAACCCGGAGAGTCCTGAATATGGAACAAGCGGACAGAACTGCACGTCGGCCGACGACGCCCTGACGCAGCCGGGCGACGCGCCGGTCACATTGGCGACTCGCGCAGCGATCATCACACTCGAAAACACGTCCAGATACCGTGCCCACAGCGCGAGTCCATACGCAGGCGGGCCCCAGATCTCGCCGTCCGGAGTGCGCTCAAATCTCGCTTCTGACGTAAGCAGGACGCGCATAGGGTCTACACCTGATCGCTGCGGAGACGTGCCGCATGACATGGATCCCGGCCACGAATAAAGTGCCGACGCCGCATTGCAGCGGGACCGACACGAAGGAGTTTCGAACGTTGATCAGCAGCGGCACATAAAAGATGGCGATCGCCAGCACCGCCAGCCCGCGATCTGCGATCCCGTCGATGGCCGCAAGCCCTGCGCCCAGAAGACCGAGGACGAGTACGACGCCCACCGCGCCAAAATTCCGATACGCCTCCGCGACCGGGGAAAAGCCGATCGCGCCGACCCTGTCAGTCACCAGAACGTTCATGATTCGCATGTCGTCTTCTGCGGCACTGGTCGGCAGGCCAGGCAGGACGCGCGCGGCTGCGCGCTCGACCGGCGCCCAGTACGAGCTGCCCATGTCGAGCGCTTCACCTTCGGCGCGCCAGCGGACGACCTTCTCGACCGGATGGAGCGAGCCTCCCATTTCGACGAACGCGTCGAAGATACGCAGTTCGAGGGCCACCTCGGGCAGTCCCTGGAGACCGGTGCTTCGAATCTCACGCACTGACGGAATCACGATGAGCAACGCGATCAGAAAGGCACACGCTTTCCCCGGCGACAACGTCCAGCCGCAGCGGGCTGCGGCGACCAGAGCCGCAATCGTGGGGAACATGATTTCCCCTCTCAAACCGATCGGAAGGGCGATGAGCGCCATGCACCCGAACGCAGCGATGGCACTGGTTCGCAGCCAGCCATGGCTGCCCGTGACCGACATGACGATCCCGCCACCCAGCGCGAGCCACACCAGCCCCATGAGCCCGCCGACCTGGTCGATGGCGTTCAGGTAATCGCCGTAGGCCCCGTAGAACCCGCTGGCTCCGCTCGTCATCAGCACACTGCCGCACCAAAGCACGATTGCGACAAAGACCAGCACGGAGCCGGCACGACCGAATGGGTGAGCGCCTTTGGTGGGGCCCGGTGGATTCGTTCGCGAGTCGGCGACGGTGGCTGACGGGTTGATCAGGCTCGCACCCGCGGCAAATGCCGTAAAGCCGATCAGTGCCAGCACGGCAGCATCGGCGCCAAACGGACCAAGCAGCCATTGTTGATCCCACATCGAGAGCTCATGAGGCTCGATGAGGCCACTCGCGAGGACCGCGATCAGTCCGAAATGAAAACACCAGAACACGGCGGCATAGGCGCCGGTCGCGCTCCAGATACCGCTCCGGGCCAGGAGCACGGCGACGACCGTGATTGAGCCCAGCGCGATCCACCAGAAGTGCCCGGCGGATACTTCGAGGCCTTCCGTCGGCAGCGCAATCGCTGCGGTCAGAGCGATCAGTCCCGTAAGCACGCCCCAGGTGAACGAGCCCGAGCGCCCCCGTAGGGTCCACTCACGCAGACGCACGGACGCGACTCCAGATCTCGTAATGGGCCTCGCGGCTGCGGGCCAGCGTGAACGGACTTCGTGCAAAGCGCTCTTGCGCGTCACGGGTGGCTCTCAGGCCTGGTCGACTCAATCGCACGACAGCCGCCGCCCAGGCCTCGTCATCTTCTGTGAGGGACAACACCGAGAGATGCGGAAAATGGCTGGCCAATTCTCGCGTCCCGGGCAGATCGGCGGCGAGCACCGGAATGCCAAGCGCGCACGCTTCGAGCGCAGCCCCTGGGAGGCCTTCCCAGAGCGATGGCAGGATCAGCAGATTCGACTCGGCGATCCACGGCATCGGGTCCTCGACCTCGCCGACCAGCTCGAGCCGATCGGACAGACCGGCCTCGCTCGCCGCGCGCCGCACTTTCAAGCCGTAATCTCCGACCTCGCGACCCACGAGGCGGAGTCTCAGATCGGGAACACCGCGAAGGGCGCGGCTGAGGATCCCAATCAGCCGCAGCTGATTCTTGAGCGGCTGAATCGACGCGACGTTGATGAGGGTGGGCGTCTCGGGTGTCTTCACCTGCACACGCAGCCGTGCTGCAGGCAGCCCGCTGTACACCACCCGACACCGGCGATCCGATTTCCACTGCGGGCCCCAGGCACCGTGCATGGTCCCTTCGCCAACCGCGAGCAAATCGGTGGCGCCAAACTGAATGAAGCGCTTGCAGGTGGCGAGCTGTGCACGCCGCCGGATCGTCTCCTCTTTATCGTTGACCACCGCCGTGTGGAAGTTCGCGATCCGGCCAGGCGTGCCGGCGAGGCGCGCGAGGGCGAGGATCACGCCGGAGAAGTAGTGAACGTGCGAGTGCACGACGTCGTACCGCCGCTCGCGCAGCAGCCGATACAGACGTAACGGAAATCGAGCATCGACTCGACACTTGATGACCTCGCCTCCAGCGGCTCTGACGCGTGCGTCGAGCGGTCCCTCGAGACCGCTCAGAACCAGGAAGTCCGATCGAACCTGTTCACCGCTGAACGATTCGGCGAGCTCGAGGGTTCTGAGCTCGGCCCCTCCCCGGGCCATCTGCCCGAACACGTGCAGGACGCGAAGCCACGGGGTCGTCATGCGGCCTCACCTGTGCATTCGTCCATGAGTCCGGGGGTGTTGCGGTGGAGGCGCCCGTCCGCTTTGAGATCGTGAACGGTCACCGCGGCGTAGGCCGATCCCTCGACCAGCGCTCCCGCGCACAGCGCGTATGCGGCGCCGCGGAGCCCATAACGGCTGACCAGCGGCAGGACCAAGGAGCCCACGGTGAGCAGTCCCGCCAGGCTGATGAAGCACTGGGTCGCGAAACGCAGACGCGCCGTCAACGCCGTCCCCAGGAAGAGGAATGAATAGGACAGCGCCGACGCGATCATCAGACCAATCAGAACGTCGAGGTGGCCGGCAATCTCTGCGCTGTATATCAGCGTGACGAGCGCACGTCCCATCAGCGCCGCCGTCAGTACGCTGATCGCACCCAGCGCCACACCGGAGCGAACGAGCGTCCGCAGGCGTGCCACGTACGCCACTCGCGATACTCGAAGGTCTCTGGCCAGAACCGGCAGCGCCGCCTGCGCAACGGCGTTCGCGATCAGGTTGCCCAACGTCGGGATGTAGGCGAGCGCGCTGAAGACGGCCAGCGCGGGGGGACCCAGGTACACCGCGATGGCGTAACGTGGCAGGTTGATCTGCAGGCTGCCGACGACAGCGCTGAGGCCGAGCGGCAGTGCTCGCCAAATCACGTTCACGGCGGCCGGCAGCCTGCCGCTCCTGGTGATTGACGCATCTCGGATCCTCAAGGTCTTCCGCATGTGCGGCAGATCCCAACCGATCAACGTCACCAGGGAGGCGGCCGCGTACATGCCGACGGCTCCGGGCAGCGAGGGCCACATCCACAGGCCGGCGCCTACCAGCGCGGCACTCAGAATGCCGTTGATCATCAGCCCAAGGCCAGCGGTCCGCATGTCCAGTTCACGCTGGAACAGGCCATGGCAGATCTCGGAAATCGCGTCGCACGCTCGTGCGGTGGTCACCAGCGCGACGAGCGCGAGCGTGTGCCGATCGGCCGACAGCCACGCGCTGATCAGCACGACGATACCCACGGCCGCCGCGGTCGTGAGCAGCCGGGCGTTCAGATAGTCGGAGAAGTCGAAGGTGGAATCGTCGGCGGTCACGACGAGATTCCTGAGTCGCACGTTGGCGAGGACGAAAACCGGGCCGGTCACCGCGATCCAGTACGCGAACTGACCCGCCGGCCCGAGATCGAGCGAGCGAACGACGAGCACGAACACCATCCACTGACAACCCGCGTACACCGAATTGCCCGCGAAGGCCCACGAGATGTTCGCCCTCATCGTGCAATCACCTGGCGGCTGCCGTGGCGCCCTGATAGTACTGGGCGTATTCGCGCCGGTAGTAGCCCGAGTAGTAGTACGCGTTCCGTTCCAATTCCACGCGATTGAGGACGGCCCCGAGGAACCGCGGACGGCCGTTCTGCAGTTGCTCGATCGCTGCCTTCGCCGCCTGTCGGCTCGTCATTTCTGCCCCAACGACGAACACGACACCACTGGCGGCGCTTGCCGCGACGGCCGAGTCGGTGACCGCCATGATCGGCGGCGAATCGATGATGACCGAGTCGAAATGCTGCGAGAGAAGCGCAATGAACTCTTTGAACCGGCGCGATCCGAGCAGTTCAGCGGGATTCGGCGGAATGCGACCGGCCGGCAGCAGCCAGAGTCCGGGCACGCCGCTCTTACAGATCGTCGCGGTGGGCACGGCGTGACCAACCATCAGGTTCGACAGTCCGGGTTCCTGCTTCTGACCGAACATCTCGTGCACGCGCGGACGTCGCATGTCCGCATCAATCAGGATCACGCGTTGGCCGGCCTGCGCGAATCCAATCGCCAGATTCGCTGCGACGATCGTCTTGCCCTCACCAGGCCCCGTACTGGTGATCACGAGGGTTCGCGATCCTTCGTCTGCGGCGGCAAAGAGCACGTTGGTTCGCATGGTGCGGAACGCCTCGGCGAAATTCGGCGGCACGCCGGTATGGATGAGCGGCTCACGCCCCTTCAACGCTTTGGCATTCAACGCTGGCACCATCCCCAGCGTGGTCAGCCCGAGATAGCTCCTGATCTCGTCGGGCGTTTTGATGCTGCTGTCGACGTATTCGAAGAACAATGCCAGCGCGAGGCCGAGAATGACACCGCCGACGAGCGCGAGCGCCAGGTTCAACATCGTCCTGGGCGCGATCGGATGACGGGGCTGCTCCGCGCGGTCGACGATCCGGATGTTGCTCGTCTTCAGCTCGCTGCTGATCCCCGTTTCCTTGGCGCGCTGCAGAAGGCTCTCGTAGATCTGTTTGCTGCTCTGAACGTCTCGCTCGAGCACGCTGTAATCGATCGCCTTCCGGGCCATGCCTTGCGCTTCCAATTTCTGCTGGTTC
>JBKPNQ010000179.1:0-21805 GCA_046732715.1 Acidobacteriota bacterium
GTAGTGCCGCACGACCGCCTCCGAGTTCAGCTTTGGCATTCGCGGCGGGCTGACCATCACCGCGGTCGCGCGGGCATCTCTCGCGTGCCGGCTGTGCGCAAGACACGTGCGCGTCCCTTCCGCCGTGGTGCCAGCGACGACGCCGATCCGCCCCTTGACCTGATCGATCACCACCTCGAGCACTCGACGACGCTCATCGTCTTCGAGGCGTGCGACCTCGCCGGTGACTCCGAGCGCGGTGACGCCGTTCACACCAGCGGCAATGAAGAGGTCGATGACCTTCCGGAGGCTCAGCTCATCAAGATCGCCGTTTGGATGAAACGCTGTCGGGAGAACGGAATAGACGCCTTCGAGCTGCAAACGGTGACTCCTTCGAAATGCGTGCCTGGAGTGCCAGGGGTGTCGCGCCGCAACTGACGATTGTTGATCAACTGGGGGAACGGACGCGACCAACCGCATTACTATCTGCTTCGTCCAACAGACGCTGGGTTCGCGGTTCGCGGTTCGCGGTTCGCGGTTCGCGGTTCGCGGTTCGCGGTTCGCGGTTCGCGGTTCGCGGTTCGCGGTTCGCTAAGGAGCGTAACTGGGAACTGGCAACTGGCAACTGGCAACTGCAAACTGGCAACCGGAAACTGCACCGGAAGCTGGAAGCTGATGATGAACGATCTGAAAGACGCGTTCCGCACGTTGAAGGCCACCCCCGTCGTGACGCTGGTCGCGATCCTCTCGCTCGCGCTTGGAATTGGCGCGAACACGGCCATCTTCTCCATCCTGGACAGCCTCATGCTCCGATCGCTGCCCGTCAAGGCACCGGATCGGTTGGCGGTGCTCGGAACAGACCGGGGCAACGATTCATGGACCTACCCGATCTGGGAACAGATCCGCGATCGATCGGATCGCTTTGACAGTGCCTTTGCTTATTCTTCGAGCCGGTTCAACCTGTCGCGCACGGCGCAGACGGAGTACGTCGATGGATTCTGGGGGAGCGGCCGCGTTTTCGACGTGCTCGGCGTGCCCGCGATTCTTGGACGCACCTTTACTGAGGCGGACGATCGCCGCGGCGGTGGTCCGGATGGTCCGGTCGCCGTCATGAGCTACCGCTACTGGCAGACCAAGTACGGCGGCGCGGCGGACGTTGTCGGACAAACGGTCACCATCGAGCGTGTGCCGTTCACGATTGTCGGCGTCACCCCGCCGGAGTTCTTCGGCATCGAGGTCGGACGCACGTTCGACCTCGCGATTCCGTTCGGCACCGAGCCACTGATTCGCGGAAAAGAAAGCGCACTCGACAAGCGCTCTTACTGGTGGCTTAGCGTCGTCGTACGTCTGAAGACGGGGCAATCGCTCGACGGGGGTAAGGCCGCCATACGCGGCGTTCAGTCGCAAATCAGAGAGGCGACGATTCCGCAGAATTTCCGCGAAGACGACAAGGCCAAGTATCTGACCGAACCGTTCAACCTGATCCCTGCCGCGTCGGGAAACTCGTATTTTCGCGATCGCTATCGAACCGCTCTGCTGACGATCATGGCGGTCGTCGCGCTAGTGCTGCTCATCGCCTGCGCCAACATCGCGAACCTGCTGCTCGCCCTAGCCACCGCCCGCCGGCATGAGATGAGCGTCCGACTCGCACTCGGTGCGTCGCGTGGCCGGCTCATTCGACAGCTACTGACCGAGAGCCTGCTTCTTGCCGCCTGCGGAGCGGCGCTTGCGATCCTGTTCGCCAGATGGGGCGCGGCGCTGCTCGTCCGTCAACTGTCCACGTCGACGAACACCGTCTTCCTGGATATCGGGACCGACTGGCGCGTGCTGGGCTTCACGGCGCTGATTGCCGTGGTGACGGCACTCGTTTTCGGAACCGCCCCGGCATTTCGCGCCTCCGGCGTAACGCCCAACGACGCGCTGAAAGAACGCGGGCGGAGCGTCCTTGGCGATCGACGGTTCGGACTCGGAAACGCGCTGGTCATCGCGCAGGTGGCCTTGTCGCTCCTGCTGCTCGTGGCGGCCGGTCTCTTCGTCCGCACGTTCACGTCGCTTTCAAACCTTCCCCTCGGATTCGACCGCGACCCGATTCTCGTCGCCAGCGTCAACGCGTCGCGCGCCACCGCCAGCCCCGATGAGCGGGTGGGTCTGTACGAACGGTTGCGCGAGGCTGCCGCGCGAGTGCCAGGCGTCTCCAGTGCGGCGGCGTCGGCGGTCACACCAGTCAGCGGCAGCACGTGGCAATTTGCGATCGAGCGGATCGATGACCGGGTCCTTGGCGAACAGGATCGCGGCGTCTACGTGAATCTGGTCAGCCCGGGGTGGTTTCAGGCCTACGGCACACGATTTCTTGGCGGACGCGACTTCACTGATCGCGACACGAAGTCGGCGCCACACGTCGTCATCGTCAACGAAGCGTTCGCGCGAAAGTTCACGAATGGTGGCAACCCGATCGGCCACCACTTCAAGCAGCCGGACTATCCGGACCGGCCCGCATTCGATCAGGAAATCGTCGGCTACGTGCAGGATGCGGTCTACCGCTCGATTCGCGCGCCGGTGCCACCAACGATGTATGTGCCGATCGCGCAACAGGGAGAGGCACCGTCAGGCATTTCCGTCTCCGTGCGAGCCAGTGGCGGGTCGCCAGCGCTGCTCACCAAGAGCGTGGCGGCAGCATTGTCAACGGTGAACCCGGATCTGACAATGACATTCCGGCTGCTGTCCGAGCAGGTGAACAACTCGCTGATCCAGGAACGAGTGGTGGCCATCATGTCGGGATTCTTCGGCGCGCTTGCGCTGCTGCTCGCCGGTCTCGGGCTCTACGGCGTCACGTCATACGCGGTCAACCGCCGCCGCACGGAACTCGGCATCCGGATGGCGCTCGGTGCCGCACCGGCAGGCGTCATCGGGCTGGTTCTGCGACGTGTCGGGATTCTCGTCGCGATTGGAGTGCTCGTTGGCGGTGGAATCAGTTGGGTTCTCGCGCGTTTCGTTTCCACGTTGCTCTACGGCCTGGACAAGCACGATCCGCTCACGCTCGCCGGCGCGGCCGTCGTCCTGAGCCTGATCGGCATATCGGCTGGCTGGCTGCCAGCGCGCCGCGCGTCACGAATTGATCCTGCACAGGTGCTGCGCGAGGGATAACGGAGTCGCCGGAACTTCTTCGTTCGTCTTCGTTTTCTTCGTTTCTTCGTTGTGAAACTTCGTTTCTCCTCCGAGAGACTCCGCTAGCTCATTGCGAGAGCAGCTTCGATCACGCCCTTCGCCGACCATCCCCGGGCACGAAGCTCCCGAACGCCGGTATCGCCGTCGGACTTGCTCAGCTTCTGCTCGGACGTCTTCATGATCAGCGGATGGTGGCGGAACGTCGGTGGCTGCTCGCGACCGAGCAGTCGCGCAATTCGGATCTGGCGGCCGGTTGACGCGAGGAGATCGACGCCCCTGATCACGTAATCGATGTTCTGCCGCCAGTCATCGACCGTGACCGCGAACTGATACGTCCAGTTGCCGTGCCGATCGCGCAAGAGCACGTCGCCGCATTGCTGCTCCGGATCCTGGCGCTGCAGACCGAGCCTTTCGTCCACGAACTCCTCGACACCAGGATCGATACGGAGACGCCAGCCGTAGCCGTCGTTCAACGGAAGCTGTTTGTGCCGGCAAACCCCTGCGTAACGAAGCTCGGAGGCCTGTGCGAGTGATGGTGCGGCCTGAGCGGCTACCCTGCGAGAGCATTCGCACCCATAGACGAGGCCTTGCTCGCGCAGGCGAGCGAGCGCTTCACGGTAGACATGATCGCGATCGCTCTGGCGGCCATCGCAGCGGCCGGCCCGGTACGCGTCAGTCGGAAAAACGTCGGGTCGGTAACCAAGCCAGTCCAGATCATCGAGAATGCCTGCCTCAAAGATCGCTCGCGATCGCGCGCGATCGTGATCCTCGATTCGCAGCAGGACCTGGCCTCCCGATGCCCTCGCGCGCTGCCAGACGTATTCGGCGTTCAGCACATGACCGAGATGGAGCCAGCCGGTCGGCGCTGGGGCAAATCGGGTACGCAAGGCTCTCCAGGGTTCTACAGGGTTCTACAAGGTTCGTTCATGGGAGAGTGATCTTGCGGATGATCATTTCCGTCCCCTCGCCAGCCGCGAGGTAATAGAGAATGCCACCCGAGATCGCGGCCGACGTCGGGGCCACGGCCGGGAGCGCCGCATCAAGGATCTGCGCGCTGGTCACCCGATGACCGGTGCGATCCAGCGCGAACCGCACGGCTCGGTACGCTCCGTCTGCCTGTTGAATGCCCACGAGCGATCCCTTGTGCCAGCGCAGTCGCGCAACACGCGCGAGATCTATGCGCGATCCAGCTTTGAGCGGCGTGACCTTCCGCGTCGCCAGATCGACGACTGAAATGCCTTCCTCGTTGGCAACATATGCCAGGTTCTCCGATGCGGGCGCGATGCTCACGAAACGATCGTCTGGTAGCGTGGCGGCAACCTCCAGGTCTTGAGCTTTCGCGCGCAGGCGAAACACTCGATGACCGGCGGCGTCGAGGATTAGGACCGTGCTGTCAGCGGCAGCAGCCACATCAACGAATGTCGCCGAAGCAAAGCGTTCGGCAAGTTCGTAGCTCTGCAATACCCGGCCAGAGATCAGCTGAAGCTTGTGCAACGTCGTCCGCTTCGGACTTGCCGACGGATCCTGCGGGTTGCCCGCGGACGATTCCCCGCCGCTGACCACCCAAAGGTTTCCGAGCCTCGGATCGCTCTCGAGGGCGGCAATCGTGCCAAACCCGGCCGACTGTGCACTGGCGAGGTTCGCAACATGCTGGGAAAACTCATCGACGACGGTCAGCCTCCGCGATTCGCGATCACCGACAATGAACCGTCTCGACACGGCATCGTAGGCGAGGCCCGCGGGCATCAGTGGCGTCTTGAACCGCAACGATTCGCCAGATGACGCTGCGGCGGGCCTTGCCTCGCCCGCGACCGATCGACTTTCGGTCCTGGCCGCTGACGGCGTTGCGGTCGCCGTGGGTGGTGTTGCGGCCGCCGCGGGCGGCGCCGCGGCCCCGGCTGAAGGCGCATTCCCCTCCAATTCTGCCCAACCCGGCAAGGCGCGGACTCGACGAAAGTCATCGTTCGTCGCGGCGTCGGTTTTTGTTCCCATTCGCGCAAGCCGCTGCAGCATGACGAGGGCATCGCTCGGACGGCCGCTCAAGCTTTGCGCCCGCGCGAGGAGATACATGAGCGTCGGATCGTTCTTGGGCCCGGTTTGCACGGCCCGCCACGCGAGGTCGTGGAAGGTCTCGTAGTCCTGCCGCTCGGCCGCATCGAGCGCAAACTGGCGACACTCATGCCATTCCTTGCAATCGACTCGAGCGGGTGGCTGATCTTGAACGTGCAGAGCGAGAACCAGGAGTGGGATATGAAGGGGCATCATCAGGCTGAGATGCCATCTTACCCCGGCTGGCTTCTGGCTTCTGCCTTTCCAGCGGCTGCTGGTGGCTAGCTACTGGGAACTGGACACTGGCAACTCGGAACTTGAAACTGGCACCTGGGAACCGGACACTGGCAACTGGGAACTGGAAACCGGAGACTGGAACTGGCAACTGGCAACTGGAAACTGGAAACTGGAAACTGGCTTAGACCATATCAGAACTCCCTGAGCGCCACGATCGGATCGATCTCGGTCGCGCGCCGCGCGGGGATGTAGCACGCCGCAACCGCAACGAAGAACAACAGCACAGAGACGACGATGAACACGCCGACATCGTGCGGCTGCACTCCAAAGAGCAACGTCTGCAGAAAACGGGAGAGCACGTACGATCCGACGAGGCCGAGAGCGACACCAACTGCCGCCGTGCGCAATCCCTGAATCAACACAAGGGACAGGATTGCGGACCGGTTCGCCCCGAGCGCCTGACGGATGCCGAATTCGCGAACGCGCTGGGCGACGCCAAACGCCAGAACGCCGTAAATACCGATCGCCGACAGCGCGAGCGCAACGGCTCCAAAAAGCGCCAGCAACACCATGGGCGCGCGTCGCGTCTCCAGCGATCGCGACATCCACTGCTCCATCGTGCGGACATCGGCGATCGGCTGATCCGGATCGATGGACTGAACGGCATCGCGCAGCTGCGCCACCAAGCGAACGGGGTCCAGGCCAGTCTTCAACACCACCGCGAGCCGGGGTTGCGCCGCCTGGGTGACTGGATAGTAGAGTCGCTCCTTGATCACTGGCTGCGCCAGATCGATGCTGTTGATCGTGCCGACGACGCCGACGATGGTCAGTCGAGGGCTGTCGGCGCCGCCACGCTGAATCTGATGACCAAGCGCGCTCTGGCCGGGAAAGTACCGTTGCACCAGATATTGATCGACGACGACCACCGGGGTGCTCTCGGCAGTATCGCCGTCGTTGAACGCACGGCCTTCGATCAACGGGATCTGCATCGCGCGGAAATAATCGCCGCCGACGACTTCCTGTCGGCCATGCGGCGCCGTTTCGTTCGGTCCCGGCGTATAGCCAACGATCGAATATGAGCCTGAACTGACGCTGCCGTTGAACGGGACGTTCGAGGTCAGCCCGACAGCGGTCACGCCGGGAAGGCCTCGGGCCTTGTCGACCAGTCGCGCCCAGAAGGCGCGGCGTGCCACAGCATCGGGATAGCGAAGCGGTGGCAGGGCGATCTGTGCGGTCAGAACTCTGTCCGCAGAGAAACCAGGATCGACGGCCTGCAGACGCGCGAAGCTTTTGATCAAGAGGCCTGCGCCGACGAGCAGCATCAACGCGAGAGCCGTCTCGCCGACCACGAGCGAGGCCCTTGCCAATCCAGTTCCTCGGCCAGCGCTTCCACGAGCACTGTCGTCTTTCAGGTACGCCGACGTGTTCCCCCGGATGACGGCGATTGCCGGGATCGCGCCGAAGATGAGTCCCGTAGCGATCGACAGGCCGAGCGTGAACAGCAGAACCGCGGGCTGCATCGTGGCTTCGGTCGCGCCTGGCAGTTGCTGCGAGCTCATCGCTATCAAGCCGCGGAGACCCGCGATCCCGAGCGCAAGCCCGCCGGCGCCGCCAATCACCGACAAGACGACCCCTTCGGTCAGCATTTGTCGAACCAGCCGCCAGTGTCCGGCGCCAAGCGTGGTGCGAATCGCCAGCTCGCGGCCGCGGCCAGTCGCCCGCATCAACAACAGATTGGCCACGTTCGCGCACGCAATCAGCAAGACCAGGATGACGCCCGCCTGCAGAACCAGGAGCGGCGTGCGCACGTCCCCAACCAATTGATCGCGAATGGGGACCGCATATCCGCCGAAGCCACTGCGCTTCGCAAACTGGGCGCGCCTCGGGAGGCGCTCGTTGTTTTGATCGACGATCGTTTTCATCTGCGCCGTGAACTGTTCAATCGTGGCCCCCGGCTTCAGCCTGGCAATCATCATGCTGAACTCGTTGCCGCGCGCGCTGTCGGACATCTGGTCGGGCGTGAAGCCAAATGGCAGCAGCAGCGCGATGTCGCGCCCTGGCAATTCGAAATCCGCCGGCAGCACGCCAACGACGCGATGCGCTTCACCGTTCAGGCGAATATCCCGGCCGACGAGTGAACGATCGGCCGCGAACCGGGAGTTCCACAACCCGTAGGTCAAGATCACGTACTTGTCTGCGCCAGGCTTCGCGTCCTCTTCGGTGAAACCGCGACCCAGGACTGGCTGGCGGCCGAGGGTCGGCAAGAACGACGGCGTAACGGCCAGGGCACGGAGTTGCTCAGGACGTCCTTCTTCCGCCAGGTTCGCGGGCCGAGGAGTAAAAAGCGCGGCCTCTTCAATCGCCGACGCCTGCGTCTTTCGATCGAGATAGTCAGGGATGGAGACGCTGGCCTGTGGAAGGCCCATCAACGGGTAGGTGTTCCAGACGAATACCAGCCGATCGGCCTGCCCATACGGCAAAGGACGGAGCAACGTTTGATACAGCAGGCTGAAAATGGCGGTGTTCGCGCCAATGCCGAGCGTCAACGTGAGCACGGCCACCAGGGTAAAGACGGGCTGCTTTCTCAGCGTTCGAAGGGCGAAGCGGATGTCTTGCATGCGCTCTTGGACGGTCGGCGACGACAAAGGGTTGCGTCGTTTCTCAATGCTCGCGGGGCTCTCACTCGCTCTCGCTCGGCGGCGCCGCTGCGCGGCGCTTCCTTCCAGCGCCTCGCTCGGGCCGCAGGCGCTTTCGGCGTGCTACGATGCGCGCGCGTGCCGCGAGTTTCGTTTCCCCACCCCCTGACCCTGCTCACCGCCTGCATCCTGGCCGCAGCTCTGGGAAGTTATCTGCTCCCGGCGGGTCAGTACGATCGCCGCCCGGACCCGGTCACCGGTCGAGACATCGTTGTTGCAGGTACCTATCACCACGTCGATTCCAGTCCGGTACGACCGTTCGACGCACTGGTTGCCATTCCGAAGGGTCTCGCGGCGGCAGGTTCCGTCATTTTCCTGGTGTTTCTCGTCGGTGGAGCGTTCACGGTTGTCGATCAAACGGGCGCGCTGCGTCAGGCAGTCGGATGGCTCGTGCGGCGGCTCGACAATCGCGAGACACTGCTGATCCCCATCGTCTCGCTGGCGTTTGCGACCGGCGGTGCGCTCGAGCACATGTCAGAGGAGATCATCGCGCTCGTGCCGGTGCTGCTGCTGGTGACGCGGCGGCTCGGCTTCGATGCGCTGACGGCCGTGGCGATCAGCATCGGTGCCGCCGCCGTCGGTGCTGCCTTCAGTCCCATCGATCCGTTCCAGGTCCAGATTGCGCAGAAACTGGCGGGCGTGCCGTTGCTGTCGGGCTCCGCCTTCCGATCGTGCTTTCTCGCCGTCGCGCTCGTCGTCTGGATCGCGGGAACGTGGCGACATGCGGTGCGGACCCGCGTCATTCCGGACGAGACGGCGACGGCCAACACGTCGGTCATCGCGCTCGATGCAAGACGCACCATTGTCTTGTTGCTGGTCATCGTCACGTTCGTGGTGTTCGTGTACGGCGTGATGCGCCTCGGCTGGGACTTCGATCAGATGTCAGCGTTGTTCTTCGCGATGGGCGTGTCGGCCGGCCTGATTGGCGGACTTGGGGCGGCAGGTACTGCCCAGGCATTTGTCACCGGCTTCGCGTCGATGGCGTATGCCGCCATGTTGATCGGTTTTGCGAGAGCCATCTTCGTCGTGCTCGATCAAGGACGGATTATCGACACGATCGTCAACGCGCTGGTGACACCGCTACAGAATCTGCCCGTCACGCTTTCAGCGCTTGGCATGCTGATCGTGCAGGCCGCCGTGCACGGGCCCGTCCCCAGCGTCAGCGGCCAGGCGGTGCTGACGATGCCGGTGCTGGTTCCGATGTCGGACCTCATCGGCCTGTCGCGTCAGGTCGTCATCCTTGCCTACCAGTACGGCGCAGGGTTGACCGAGCTGCTGACACCGACCAACGGTGCGCTGATGGCGGTCACGGCAGCAGCTGGCGTGACGTATGGCGACTGGCTGAAGTTCGTGATCCCGCTGTTCGGCGCGCTGATGGGGTTGGGAGCGATCGCGATTGTGATCGCGATCGCGATCGGAGTGTGATCTTCGTCCGCTTCGCTCCTTCGTTGTGAATCTTCTCCGTACCTTCGCAACCTCCGGTATCTCAGGTGTAGATCGCCCCCCATAACGGAAACACGGCGGCGAACGTATCTTCGACGGCAGCAACCACCTGCCGCATGTCGGTCAGGATCGCGGCGTCCTCAGCCTTCGAAAGAGACAACCATCGTCCGACAAAAATCCATTCCTGTGCCGCGGGATTACGGCAGTTGATCAACCAGTCGACGGCCTGCGACGGGAGTAGATCGACGGCCGGACCGCGTTGGCCGTACTGAATGAACCCGCCCGATGTTGATAACCAGTCGGCGAGATGGCGCTTCCACGCGGAGCCAAGCTGCTGCTGGAACGATTCAAAATAGCGAACCATGTTTTCCTGGCCATCGATTTGGTCGTCGCGACCGCCGACGGCGAGGTTGAAGCCCAGCCCCATTCGCATCCAGTTGCCGTTCCACACGTTTCCGCCGAGGAAGCCGAGATTGAACTGAGGCTCCCAGCGTCCGCCGTGATGGTAGGCATGCAGGTGGCCGTTGCCCGCCTCGTGATAGCTGTTGCGATGAAACAGTTTCGAGCCGGACTGGCCGGCCCGATTTCTCGTCTGGACGATGCGTTGCGCGGTGCGCTGGTCGTTCAAAGACATGAGCAGGGTTTCGATCTTCGGCCCGAGCGCCCGTGCGGCATCCACCGGCGCGAGATGGCTCAACGCATCGAAATCGTGGCTGGTAAAGCCTGACACGGCATCAACCGTCGGCAACGCCATGGCACGGCGCTTTGTGACCTCCGTCATCAAGCTCTTCGCGATCGTGTTCGAAGGATTCAAGTCCAGCACCGTGGCCAGCGCGCCGGCAGCGTCCGAGAATCGCCGCTGCTCGAGATAGCAGCGCGCCAGGCGGGTCCAGGCCCCCTGATTCGAGGGATCGCTTCGGGTGATCTGCAGGTTGACATCGAGCGCTTCCGCTCCGTAGCTATTACTCTTCGCCAGCTCTACCGCGCGCTGTTGCAAATCCATCGGGTGATTATGTCAGGCCAAGGTGCAAAAGAAGAACGCTGATTGCGAAATACACGGATTGCTGATGGTTGATTGCTGATGGTTGAACAGAGCCATCAGCAATCAGCAAACTTTGGGTGGAAGCACAATAATGAGATATGCGCTATCCGAGGATGCGTCTATGGCTGTGTCTGATCGTCGCGACCGCGGCGGGATGCTCGTCAGGCCGGAACACGAACGAGACTGCGCCGGCGTCATCGACGCCGTCGATCCCGGCACCGCCCGATGTCGCGGCCCCGCCGGCGGACGCGACGCGCACACCAACCGGTCTGGCATCGAAGGTGCTCAAGGCAGGGACGGGAACGCGGCATCCGCGCGCTAACTCACAAGTGGTCGTGCACTACACAGGATGGACGACCGATGGAAAGATGTTCGACAGTTCGGTCGCACGGGGTGAACCGGCGGCCTTCAGCCTCGACGGAGTGATTGCCGGCTGGACCCAGGGTCTGCAGATGATGGTAGTCGGCGAGAAGCGAAGATTCTGGATACCGCCGCGGCTTGCCTACGAAGGCAAAGACGGCCCACAGGGTATGCTCGTCTTCGACATCGAGTTGATCAAACTCGAGTCTTAGTTCAACCGAGGACCTTCGCCCCTCGGCACGCTGCTAAGCTTCGACGATGTCCGCCGTAGCCTCGGCGAAGGCGGAACTCCCCGACACCGTGATCGCTCGCGGCGCGAGTATCGTCGCTGACCGATTTATATCGTCGGCGCCAGGCTCGGGGAATCGGCGCTCAATTGCGGCTTGCTCCCGCGACGAATCATTCCACTCACGACGCGGACGAGCTCGACCTTGGGAACCGGACTCGTCTGGATCGACACACGGCCTTCCCGAATGGCCGCGCAAATCGCATCCGGGTTAGGTTCAGCAAACACAAACGAACACGTACGACCGAACTGCCGAAGATCGTGGAGATCGGAGCTTGCGACAACGGGCTTGCCCTGTTCGGCAGCCCAGCGGGCGGCCTTTGCATTGAAGTTCAGTCCGCGGGTCCAGAAATAGTTCCATTCAACCGCATCGAACAAGTCCGGATGCTCGATGAGCCGCGAGCGAAGGGAATTGCCGTTCGGGAAGAAGGGATGCGCGGCAATCACGACCCCGTGGCCTCTCGATCGAAGCGCCGCGAGATCACTGAACGTTCGAACGTGATCGGTGCCGGCGGGGAAGTTGAGCAGAAGAACGTGGCGCTCTTCAATGGTCCGCTCGACTCCGGGCACGAGGACGATGCCTCGGTCCTGCGCGTATGCGTTGAGTCGTGGGTCAGCCAGCACCCGATCGTGGAGCGTGATAGCCAGAGCATTGAATCCAAGCTCGGCCGCGCGATCGATTAACTGATAGGCGTCGTGTGAGATAACGTCCGCGGGATCCTCCGACGTATGGAGGTGAAGATCTACTTTCAGCACGTGGTTTCCTATCCGTCTCACTGCCCTGTCCACAGAGCAAGCGTCGTTCCTGACGACAACCTCCTATTGTACCAAGCCTGAGCCCAGAGGCCGATCACACTATTGAAATCCCGCTAGTCTGAAGGAGACAAAAGGGATCAGGACAGGAGCATTTCCAAGTCTTCGGCCTTGAGGGACCGAACGAAACCGGCATCGGCCTTGAGGATGGCGTCGGCCAAATCTCGCTTGCTCTGTTGCAGTTCCGCAACTTTCTCCTCAACCGTATCGCGCGCCAGCAGCCGGTAGGCGAACACGTGACGGGACTGACCGATACGGTGCGCGCGATCGATAGCCTGCGCCTCAACCGCTGGATTCCACCATGGGTCCAGAAGGAAGACATATTCGGCGGCCGTCAGGTTGAGACCCAAGCCGCCCGCCTTCAGGCTGATCAGGAAGAGGGGACAGTTCGCATCGGTCTGAAAGCGTTCGACCCGCGCGGCTCGATCGCGCGTGCGGCCGTCGAGATACTCATACGGCGTGTTGAGCGAATCCAGCCGTGGACGCAGTAACGCAAGCAGGCTCGTGAACTGTGAGAACACCAGCGCCTTGTGGCCCTCGGCGATGACCTCGAGCAGCCGCGGAATGAGTACCTCGAATTTCGCCGACGGCTCGTGCGCCCGCGCCGGATCGATCAGGCCGCTGTGGCACGCTGCCTGACGCAGCCGCAGCAACGCCTCCAGGATTTGCATCTTCGATCGATTGACGCCGTCACGGGCAATGCGCGTCAGCAATGTCTGCCGATAGTGCGCGCGCAGTTCGTCGTAGTGACGACGCTGTGCCGGCTCGAGTTCGCACTGCAGCGTCTGTTCAGTACGCCGAGGCAGCTCGGGCGCGACCTGTTCCTTCGTCCGGCGAAGGATGAATGGCCGCAACGAGCGCGACAGCCACTCGAGGTTGTCGTCCCCCCTCAGGCGCGCCGAGCTGGCGTGCTGAAACGCTTTCGCCGTTCCGAGAAGTCCCGGGTTCAGAAACTCGAAGAGGCTCCATAGTTCGCCCAGGTGATTTTCGATCGGTGTGCCGCTCAACGCCAATCGATGGCGCGCGCGAAGCAATCGCGCCGACTTCGCCGACGCGGTTGCGGCGTTCTTGATCGCCTGAGCCTCATCGAGGATCGCGTAATCGAACTCGAGGCCGGTCAGGCGTGCGGCGTCGCGTCGCAGCGTTCCGTAGGTCGTCAGCACGACATCGGCGCCGGCAAGCGACTTCGGATCGCGCTGGGCCCCGGTGTAATCAGCGATCTTGAGTTTTGGCGAGAAGCGCGCCGCCTCGTCCCTCCAGTTGAACACCAGCGAGCGAGGCACGACCACGATTGAAGGCAGCCGTCCATCGCTTCCGTTCGTCTGACGGCGGGCATCGAGAAGCGCGAGCACCATGACCGTCTTGCCCAGCCCCATGTCGTCGGCAAGGCAGCCGCCGAACTGGAACCGACGCAGAAAATCAAACCAGCCGAGCGCCTCGCGCTGGTACTCGCGAAGCGTGCCGCGAAACGAGCGCGGCGGATCTTCTGGTCGGATGCCCTCGAACGTATGCAGCTCCGAACGCAGGCGCGCAAATGTCTCGTCGTAGGCGATCGCGGGCTGCGCGGCGAGCAGCGCATCGAGCAGCGCCACCTGCGATCGACCGAAGCGGATGCTGTCCCCATCGATGCTGCCGAATCCGGCGATCGCCGCATATCGACGCAGCCAGTCTTCAGGCAGCAGCCCGACGCTCCCATCGTCGAGCACCACCACATCGTCGCCGCGCGCGACGGCGGCAAGCAGCTGCGGGAACGGGGCCGAACGGCCGTCGCCGAAGTCGATGGCGCCGCGCAGATCGAACCAATCGATACCCGACGCGACCTCGAGCCGCATGCTCACCGCGGGTCGGAACGGCCGGCCCTCGGCCTCGACGCGCCAGCCTTCCTGAACCAGTGAGTGCACGACGCGCGGGAACTGTTCCGGCGAGATTCCAAGCAGCTGGCGCGATTCGAAGTGACTCCAGGTGTATCGGAACCCGAGCTCGTGAAGACGATCGATCGCCGCCTGCTCCGCGGCGCGATCCCGCCGGATCAGCCGCCGGTTTTCCCGATCGTAGGCGGCCAAACCAGCCGGACCTTCGACGATGGCGCCACCGTACTCGAACTGCACGGTCGCGCGCAGATCCTGTCGGACCGCGTACGGGTTAGGCCGCTCGGGACGGCCGACCCGCACACCCGGACGCGGCGTGCCGTCCACGACGTCATACTGCAAATCCGGCGGCAGCGAACGGGGATCGAGTCCCGATCGAGCAATCGTTTCCACGAGCGCGTTCGACTGCTCAATCGGCATGGTAATGGGACCGAGCGCTCGAAGGCGCGCGATCCACGAGAACCCTTCGCCGATCTCGAGTCGCGCTGCCGTGGTCCGGGTGAAGAGGAATCCTCGACTGAGGAGGAGCACGGGCTCCCGAAGCTCCAGCCACTCGCCATCGCGCACGAACCGTCCGTCGACTTTGATCGACGCCTTCCCTTCGACCGCAATCCGGACTTCGAAGCGCCACGCCGGACCGTCGTCCCAGGTGAACGGGAAGAAGCCTTCCTGATCGCCGATGCGGTCGAGACCGCCGCGCCCCGAACGGGCAATCTTCGGCAGGATCACGTCCTCCAGCGGTCCGTTGAGCACGTAGCGCGAACGTGAGAACCCCGGCTCGTAGGTGGTGCCGTAAGTCCACGGATTTCCAGCGCCCAACAAGAGTGAAAGGATTTCACGATCGGCCGGATTCGCCAGGTGCTCTGCCTCGCTTGGCGTGGCGCTCGCGGACCGCGGCTTGCTCCACGATCCATTCTTGCGGCGCTGGCGGAAGAGCACATTGAGCACGGTGCCGTACCCGTTCAACGTGCCACGTACATCAATGGAGTAGACAATCTCTCCGTTCGAGAAGCGCGGCGCGGGATGCGCACGTTCGGCAGCGGTTGCATCCTGGTGAAGCTCGTTGAGGAATTGGGCCCACACAGGTGTCTTGGCGGTTGTTGTAGTGTCCGATCCGCGCGCGGCCGCGGACAAATCGGGCGTCGGACGATACTCCGGCTCGAGCGTCGCGGTTGGGAGGATCGCGCCGTCCCCGTTGAGCAGTCCGCGCCTGTCAGCCTCGAGGAGCGCAGCCCAGATGTGCTTACAAATATCGGCACGGTCGATGTAGTACGGACACTCGCACGAAGCGGTGAAGCGATCGGTGCCGCTCTCGCGCCGCAGGTCGACGCGGTAGTCACGCGTGCCGCGGACGACCGCGTGCGCGCTCCACTCGCCGCCGGCAATCTCGACCACAGCACCGGATCGGAAATAGTCAGCGCCTTTGACGCGGTTGCGGAGCGTGGCGAAGGAACTGAGGGGCCTGATCAACATCGAGGTGGAGCCCTCCAGTATAACGGTGGAAGGGCGCTTGAATTGCTGATTTCTGATTGCTGACTTCTGATTGTCTCGAAGCCGAATTATCGTGGCGGCGATCTTTGGCTTGATCAATCAGCAATCAGCAATCAACAATCAGCAATCCTTTTGCCTCACCTCTCCCACGCTCAGTGGATTCTCGCCATTGTGGCCGCCGCCGGCATCGGCATCGGCAAGTCGGGGCTCGCCGGCATGAGCCTCGTTCACGTGCTGATCTTCGCATTCCTGTTCGGCGCGCGGGAATCGACCGGCGTCGTGCTGCCGATGCTGCTCATCGGCGACGTGTTGGCCGTCCGCATCTTTCATCAGCATGCGCGCTGGGTGTACGTGCGACGGATGCTTCCGCCCGCGTGCCTTGGCGTCATGGTGGCGGCGATCGTCATGCGCGGCTTGAGCGAGGCGGTGTACAAGCCGATCATCGGCGTGACGATTCTCGTGCTGACGGCATTGCAGGTCGTTCGCTTGTATAAGCCGGAGTGGTTTGGCAACGTGCCGCACGCCCCGTGGTTTGCCTGGACGATCGGTCTCATCGCCGGCGGCGCGACGATGCTGGCCAACGCCGCAGGCCCCATCTTCATGATCTACTGCCTCGCCATCGCGCTCCCCAAGTTCGAACTGGTTGCAACGAGCGCGTGGTTTTTCTTCATCATCAATGCCTTCAAGGTCCCCTTCAGCATCGCGCTCGGCCTGATTCACGGCCAGACGCTCGCGTTGAACGCCATCCTCAGTCCAGCGATCCTCGCAGGCATGTTCGTCGGGCGATGGCTGACCACGCACATCCCGCAGCGGCTCTTCGACGGGCTGCTCCTTGTCTTTGCCGCGGTCGCGGCGCTGCGGCTGATCGGGGTCGTGTGATGACCGCGCGACGCAGGCGCTTGGCCCTGCTGTGTCTCGGATTGAGCGGCTTGCTCTCGGTTAGAACGCATGCTCAGCAATCTGAGTTGCAGTGGGCTGGCGACCCGGAAGGCGGAGCGCCGTTCGTTGAGGCGGATCCGAATGATCCCAATAAGGTCACCGGATTCGATGTCGAGATTGCGGAGCTCATCGCGCGCGCGCTGAAGCGAACGCCTCACTTTTTGTTCGTTCCGTACGGTTCGATCGATCAAGCCATCGAACGCGGAACGGCCGAGATCGGCTTGAGCGGCATGGAAGACACGCCGACTCGGCGGGCGGCGATGGCGACGACGATCCCGTACTACGCGTTTCGCGAAGTGCTCGCGGTCCGTGACGCGGACGTCAGCCGTTTTCGTGGCCTCGCGGACCTGCGCGGCCACCGCGTCGGCACGCTCGGCGGCACCATCGCCTACGAAATCCTGCTGCAAGGCGAACGGCGCTATGGCCTGCAGGCCGTGTCCTACGACGATGACGTCCATCCGTACAGCGATCTCTTGCTCGGCAGACTCGATGGTGTGCTGCTCGACAACGTGCTGGCCGAGCGGCGTCGAAAGAACATGCCCGGGATCACGGTGCAGCCTCAAGCGGTCGCCATGAGCCACTACGTCGGCGTCCTCGCGTCCAGGAACGCGCCGCTGCGCGACTCGATTGACGAAATCCTGCGCGCCGCGATGGGTGACGGCAGGCTGGAAGCGATTTTCAAGAAATGGGGCGTGTGGAACGACGACCAGCCGGCGCTCTACGCGAGCCTGGTTGCAAGGCAGGTCGTCCCCGCCGTGTCGATCTCGGGCTCGAACGAACCAATCGTCGTCGCGACGATGAGCCGGCGAGAGGCCACGCTGCGCTACCTGCCGTCGCTCGTCAAGGCGGCCGGCGTCACATTGATTCTGTCGTGCCTGGCGATGGCGATCGCGGTCGGTCTGGGAGTGTTGATCGCGAGCGGCCGCGTCTACGGGAGAGGACTCGTCCGGCTCGCGCTGACGGGGTACGTCGAGCTGATACGTGGCACGCCCGTACTGCTTCAGCTCTTCGTGATCTACTACGGGCTCGCAGCGGTCGTGAAGCTGCCAGCGTTTCTCGCGGCGCTCGCCGGCCTGGCGCTCAACTACGCCGCGTACGAGAGCGAGATCTACCGCGGCGCGCTCGAGGCGATCCCGGTCGGGCAACTTGAAGCGGCGCGAACGCTGGGACTGACAGAGCGACAGGTGCTCCGGCTGGTGCGCGGACCGCAGGCGTTTCGCCTCGCGCTGGCGCCCATGACCAACGATTTCGTCGCGCTGTTGAAGGATTCGTCGCTCGTCTCGGTCCTCACCGTCGTCGAGTTGACGAAGCAGACGCAGATCTTCGCGACGAACCTTGGCAGCTGGGTCATCCCCGGAACCCTGTGCGCCGCGATGTATCTCGTCATGTCGCTTCCGCTGGGCGCGCTGGCGCGGCGGCTGGAGGAGCGATGGAGGGCGCCAACGACATGAGCGCCATCCTGGACGTCCGTGATGTGCATCTTCGGCGCGGCGACCGCACGATCCTTGCTGGTGCGACGTTCACCATCGCCCGCGGCGGTGTCGCCGCCCTGATGGGACCGTCAGGATCCGGCAAGACCACCATTCTTCGGGTGATCGCCGGGCTCGAACGCTTCGATCGCGGCACGATCGACATTGAGGGAGTCCGGCTGCAGGGCGGAATGCATCCAGGTGCCGTGCTTCTGAAAAGCCTCCGGCGCCAGGTCGGTTTCGTCTTCCAGTTTCATCACCTGTTTGAGCACCTGTCGGCACTGCGAAACATCACGCTGGCGCCCACTCACGTCCTTGGCGTTCCAACGGCGGCGGCCGAAGGCCGCGCGAAGGAACTACTCGCGTCATTGGGTGTCGAACATCGAGCCTCGGCGCTGCCGCGAGAACTGTCGGGCGGAGAAGCGCAGCGGGTGGCAATCGCCAGGGCACTTGCCGTCGATCCCCCGATGCTGATGATGGATGAACCCACCGCCTCGCTCGACCCTTCGCGCCGGAACGAACTCGGAGAGTTGCTCGCACGCCTCGCCGGTCAAAACCGGACGATCCTGCTGTCGACCCACGACGACGACTTCGCGCGCCGATGGGCGACGACTATCCTGCGCATGGACGGCGGAGTCGTTGTGTAAGCTTCCAGCTTCCCGCTGCCAGCTTCCCGCTTCCAGCTCAGTCTCCAGTTTCCAGCCGGACCTGCGCGAGCACGAATTCGCGGGCGAGTCGAAAGGTTCGAGTCAGAGTCGCCCCAAGCCGGTTTGCTGCTGAACAAACTGTGGCGGGTTTGTTGGACGGTGTGGCGTTTCGGGAGATGTCGCCGTGCTCTCTACAGTGTGAT
This sequence comes from Acidobacteriota bacterium, assembly GCA_046732715.1. GTDB lineage: Bacteria > Acidobacteriota > Vicinamibacteria > Vicinamibacterales > 2-12-FULL-66-21 > JALZOC01. The sequence continues at coordinate 18,688 of JBKPNQ010000179.1, forward strand.
TCACGCCAGGACGAGGCGGCTGTGTCAGGGAGGCCGGCTGGTCGGCGCGCATGATCGAAATCGACCAACCATCGCCAACGCAGTAATTCCGGCCCAGAGCAGCCGTTGACCAGTTGCCGTGAGCTTCAGCTCGCCATCCTCGATGAATCGGCCAGCAAATACTCCCCCGGATCGGATTCGTTAATCGTTGATGAGTCCGAATCTTGCATCATCTCAGCGTGGTTGAGGACGTCGCGCTGTTGACACACCACACCATCCTCCGCGCACCGTTCGCCCTGCGCCGATATGCCGTCGCACTCTGCAGTGTGCTTGCGCTCGCGCTTCCCACAACCGCGGGCGCCGAACCGCTGCGCGCGGATCTCGAGGGCGACGGCGTCCATGACCGGAGTGATCCAGAGCACCAACCATGGCTGCTCGCGGCTCGCCTGTCGCGGACACGCCACTGGCTGCGCGTCGAGGCGAACGATCCGATCATCAGGATCGTCGTTGTCGACATCGATCGCGACGGTGATTCAGACGTCGTGGCCGAGACCCAGCATTCGGGCCTGTATTTTTGGATCAACAAGGGACGCGGGCGCTTCGCCTTTCGATCACCGCACGCGCGGCTGCGTCCGCTCCGCGCAGACCGTGTTTTCCACATCGTAAGCGGTCTCCAAATCCTCCGCGAAGACAACAGCGCGCTGAACGACCCCAACCGGCTCCTGGCCGTCGTGCCGTCGCCGCTTGCGGATGTACCGGTCGCAGCCGGCCCCACCCCGCTGACGGCGAATGCACCGCCCGGGAAGTTTACTCACTGTCGGAGTGACGCGCGCGGCCCTCCGCATCTCGCCCGTTCCTGATTCCACTCATACCGCCGTCGCCACGGCGGACATGTTCGCGGCTCGATCGCTGACTCGGTCGTCATGGGCGTGCCATGCCATCGAGCGTCGATGCGGTGCGGGACGTCAAGACGAGGAGTTGCATATGCGGATTGTTCTGGCCGACCTGGCGTCGGCCGACGGGTTCGTCAGCAAGGACACGGTCGCCGGTGGATACGGATCGCGGCTCAGACCCTTCAACAAGGTCACGCAGCTAGTCTCGACGGTGAAAAGGCACCTGCATAGCCTTCCCAGCGTGCAGTTGGGTTACATCGCGGCACTCTGTGCCGACGCTGGCCACGACGTGGTGTTCACCGACGGACCGTCAGTCGACGGGGACGCCGCAGTCGTGCTCAGCTCGCTCGTCGACTACCGTCGCGAGTGCACATGGGCCGAGGAACAGCGCGGGCGCGGGTTGCGAACTGGCTTCGTCGGCCTCGCTGCCTCGAAACTCCCGGAACTCTTCGAGCAGCACGCCGACTTCGTCGTCGTCGGCGAGCCGGAACACGCGATCACGAGGTTAGCCGCCGGCGAGCCCTTGTCCGGTCGCGTGCAGAGCGCGCCGGTTGAGAATCTGTCGACGCTTCCGTTTCCCCGCTGGGATCTGGTTGGCGCGGGCATCCGGCGCGGGCTGTCGATACCATTCACCGGCCGGCCCGCAGGAGGATCGTTTCCCCTGCTGGCCAGCCGCGGGTGCCCCGAGTTCTGCACCTATTGTCCTCACCGGATTCTTGCAGGGTATCGCGACCGGCCGGCCTCGAACATCGTCGACGAGCTCGAGTATCTGTGTGGGATCAAACGCGAGCCCTATGTCGTGTTTCGTGATCCGCTCTTCTCCGAAGATCGCGATCGATGCCTCGCACTGTGCGACGAGATTCGGGCTCGACGCCTCAGGCTGCGCTTCGAATGCGAAACGCGGCTCGATCGACTCGACCCTGACCTGTTGCAGACGCTGCGTCAGACCGGCCTGGCGGCGATCAGCTTTGGCGTCGAAACTTCGTCAGCCGAGACGCTGAAGCGATCGGGCCGGCGGCCGATTCCCCCCCATCATCAGCAGCGAATCGTCGCCGAGTGCCGCAAACTGGGGATCGTGACCGCAGCATTCTACGTGCTCGGGTTCCTCCAGGACGACTGGTCATCAATCGCGGCAACGATCGACTACGCCATCGCGCTGGGCTCGACCGCCGCGCAGTTCAAGCTGCTGACCCCTTATCCCGGAACGCCGATGTGGCGCCAGCTCCAGGCGCGTGTCTATGAGACTGACTGGCAATGCTTCGACGGTTTCACGCCGACGTTTACGCATCCGTCGCTGACCGGAGACGAACTGCGATTCCTGCTGGAGGCCGCCTACAACCGTTTCTACCTGCGGCCTTCCTACCTGGCGCAGTTCCTGCGGCTGCGCGGCCGTGGGCTGCGTGCCTTCGAGCGCTTTGATCCCAGCGTGTTTGCCCGCCATGAACGGCACGAACGGTCCGTCATGGCCAAGGCGGTGATCTGTTGAGCGTCATCGCTCGCCAAGGCGCCAGCCACATTCGCGTGTGAGGCCAGCGACGTGAACGGTCCGCGCCGAGACCGGTATGGCAGGGGACCTCACCACAGAGGAAACCGAGGTAACAGAGACAGAAGATGCTCTGTTTACTCTGCTAACTCTATGGTTAAACCTCCGTTCCTCGCTAGACTCTGATGCCTCCAAGCTTCACCGGACCGCTCGCGTATGCCGCAATCTATCTCGCGGCCATCGTCGAGGGTGAGGTGATGTTCGTCGCGGCCGCCGTATTGGTAGCGGCCGGACAACTCAATGCGCTCGCGGTGATGACGTTCGGGGCGCTGGGTGCAGCCAGCGGCGATCAGATGTTCTTCTATGCGTTTCGCGGAAGGATTGCTGGATGGCTGACCCGTTCGCAAGCGATAGCCGCGCGACACGCCGCAATCGTCGCTCGCGTCCGACGGCGCCAGTCCTTGATGATCCTGGCGATTCGCTTTCTGCCTGGCCTGCGGATCGCCGTTACGGCGGCATGCGCCTACAGCGACGTTTCACCCGTCCGCTTCAGCACGCTCAACCTGATTAGTGCGTTCGCGTGGGCTGCCTTGTTGCTGACGCTCGTGTCGCACGTCGGCCCAGGTGTGCTCCAGTATGCCGGCATCAAAGGCATCTGGGGCGCCATCGTGCCAGCGACACTTCTGATCCTGTTTGTTTGGTGGATTGGTCGACGAATCCCTGATCCCTAATCACTGATCCTGAATCACTGATCCTGAATCAC
>JBKPNQ010000180.1:0-5885 GCA_046732715.1 Acidobacteriota bacterium
GGCAGAGATCGGCGGGCAGCTGCGTTGGCGGCGCGTGCTCGTCACCGCGCAACTTGCGCTCAGCCTCGTGCTCGTGACGGCGTCGGGCCTGTTCGGCCGGACCGTCTACAACCTTCGTCACACCGACACCGGATTCCAGACCGACCGCCTCGTGCAATTCCGCGTGAACCCTGGCGCCGCCGGCTACGACCGGCAGCGCTCCGAGGCAGTCCTGGGCCAGGCGCTCGAGGCGATTCGAGCGCTGCCCGGCGTGGATGCCGCCACACTGTCGGTCGCGCCCCTGCTCGATAACGGGCTGTTCGGTTTCGCTCTGGATGTCGAGGGTTATTCGAGCCCGGACGGCACCCGCGCGCGCGCCGGCGGCAATGCCGTCGCGCCAGGCTATTTTCGAATGGTGGGCACTCCGCTCCTGCGCGGCCGCGAGTTCTCGGAGACGGATACGGTGGGCTCGCTGCGTGTGGCGATCGTAAGCGAAACGTTCGTGCAACGCTACCTGCCGAAGCTCGATCCCATCGGCCGGACGATCACCTTCCAATACGGCGGCTCGCAACGCTTTCAGCACACGATCGTCGGCGTTTCGAAGGACGCCCGGCTCAACAATCTCCGCAACGCGCCGAGACCGACGTTCTATCTGCCGTACACCCAGTTCGATGTCCTCAGCGCTTCGTTTTTCCTGGTGCGGGGTGTCGCCGACGCGAGCCCGCTCCGGCGTTCCATCGAGGAGACGGTACGGCGCCTCGACCCGGAACTACCGGTGATCGGCTACATCAGCCTCGACGAACAGATCGATCGCGTGCTGCAGCCGGAGCGGCTCCTCGCCTCGCTCTCGCTATGGTTCGGCGTGCTGGCGACGGGACTCGGCGCGATCGGATTGTACGGCGTCACGGCGTTCGCTGTCGCTCGCCGGACCCGCGAGATCGGTCTGCGCATCGCGCTCGGCGCCGACCGCCGCGCAGTGGTCCAGATGATCCTGCGCGGCGCAGCCGGCATGGCCGCGATCGGTATCGGTCTGGGCGCCGTGCTCGTACTGGCTCTCGGCCGCTACGTCGAATCACAGCTCTACGGGATTCGCGGTGCGGACCACGTCACCCTCGCCGGCGCCGCTGCCGTTCTCGCAGCCGTGGTGCTCGCCTCGGGCTGGCTACCTGCCCGCCGTGCCAGCCGCGTCGATCCGATGGTGGCGCTCCGATACGAGTAGCTGATGGCCCTTCTCAGGACAAGCAATCCCACCTCACGTTCGGCCGGCGTCAGCTGCCAGCGCACGAATTGACGATCGCCTCCCCCAACCCGCGCAGCGCCTCTTGCGCCTCCTCACGAAAAAGCTCCGCTTCGTGCCTGGCGCGTTCAAGCGCAACCGTCAGCTCCCCAGTCTGTCGGCGTGCCTTGCGCAGCTGACGCCAAAGGGCCACCGCCCCACTCAGTGCGAGCGCCGTCGCCAAACCTTCGGAGACCGGATGACCTGCGTCAATTCGGGACCGATAGTCGGCGGCAATGTCCAAGCCGATCAACGACGCGATGGCGACGAACAGTATGCGTGCCAGGGCCGCGAAAGATCCGGCACTTGCAATCCGGTGTCGACACCACGCGCGGACGCGGCCGTCACCGACGCAGCCGACCCGAAAGGTCATCGCGAAAGTGACGATCGATGATCGGTCGGAGTTGGTGCTGTTCGCGTGATCGGTTCTACCGTCATGGGCGAATGAGTCGGCTCAGAACATCGATGAGCACTTCGGGCAGCTGATCGGGGCGGCGCAACACTGCAAAGCCGGCACGGCCGAAGATTCTGGGCGCGTAGCGCGGGGCTTCACGATCCACCGTCAAACAGAACGTGTCTATGCCTTGCCTTCGCGCTTCCGCCATAGCCTGACGCGCATCCTCGATGCCGTACGGCCCTTCATAGGTGTCGACGTCGTTCGGCTTTCCGTCCGACAAGATCAACAGGAGCCGGCGTGCGGTGAACTGGCGAGTCAGACCGGCCGTGGCGTGGCGGATTGCGGCACCGATTCGTGTGTAGCCGTCCGATTCGAGCGCCGCGATTCGTGGCCGGACGACCTCGGTCGCGTGTTCCTCGAATCGTTTCACTGACACGATCGAGACATGCTCGGCACCTTCTCCGGCAAATGCCAGAATCGCGAACGGATCGCCGAGCGCGGCGAGCGCTTCGCACACGACGAGCAGGGCGTCCTTCTCGACGTCGACGATCCGCTGATGTCCGGAAACCCAGCTGTCCGTAGACGCGCTCACGTCAACCAGCAGCGCGACACTCAATTCGCGGCGTCCCGGGCGGACATCCACGTACCAGCGATCGTCGGCAGCAACACCGGCACGTGCATCGGCCGCGGCGGCAACGTACTCAGCGATGTCGAGTTCAGCCCCTTCGGTCTGCCGGGCAATGCGAACGCGGCGTGGGCGCAGGCGCTCGAAGCGCGAACGCACGCGCCACACGAGCCGGCGATGACGCGCGAGGGCTGCCTGTGCCCAGGCTGGATCTCCGACAAGTGGCACCACCTCGCGGACGATCGCGGCCCCCGGCCGGTACGCCGCGGTTCGATAATCCCACTCCGGGTAAGCAATGCCGCCAGCCCTGGCTTCGGAGACGGTTTCACGTGAGGTCCGCGGCCGCTCGTGGCCGGCTCGGAGGATCTCTTTCGCCTGACCCGGTGTCCGCACCACGCGCGCCTCGGGCAGTTCCGAGAGCGAGTCGCCCAGGGATTCAGGATCGACATCATCAGCCCGATCCGCCGGCCGCTGCAGGCCCAGCGGATCCTCGACGCTCTCCTGCGGCTCGTCGGGGCGAATGACCCACGTGCCCTTCCCGCGATCGTCCTCATCCTCCGCCGCTTCGCGAAGGCGTGGTCGCCGCCGCATCTCGGCGACGCGCCGTGGTCCCGGCCGTTTCGTGTCCGGTGTTTCTTCGACGTTCGAAAGGGCGCCGTCGATGCCTTCGATCGCACGTCGAGGGCGGCCCCAATACCACACACCCGGCCGGCGACGATAACCGCCTCGATGGCGTGCGCGCTCGCTGGCCCACGCGAGCGCGTCGGCTGGAGCAGGGAACAGCGGCAACCCGGCGAATGGCATCTGCGGATCCGAGGCAAGGAATGCGCGCACGATGTCCTCAATCGCGCGCTCACGATCTCCGTGCGGGATCGGACTCGCTCTCTGCGTCAACGCCACCCGTCGTGCAGTACGAAGCGTTGGAATGAGTCCGGCCGTGTGATGGACGATCCAGTCGTCGACGGCCACCGCCTCGGCGATCGAAAACCAATCGTAAATCTCGTTATCCTCGATCTCGGGATCGAGTGCCGCGCTGCCGCGCGACAGGCGGACCGCCTGTTCGACGGCGAGCAACTGGTAGATCTGAAACGCCTCGCCGGCGCCGCGGGACGCATCGATGACGGGAGGGAGGAGGATCCGAACGCCGTCGGTCTCCGCTATCGGCGCTGCAACGGCATCGCCCCGCCGACCGGCCAGCCGACCCAGCCAGCTCACTGGCGCCGCCAACTCGGCTGCGCTCACCGGAATAGGCGATCCGAACAGTGCGTTCAGAAACAGTTCGAGGCGTACGCGCCGATCGGCCAATCGCAACACGCGCTCGGCAGGCGCCGGACCGTAGCGGCGCCAGATATCGCGCGCCAGCCGCGACGCGACGTATGCACCATCGAGAATGAGATCTTCCGGTTCGGCCATAGAGATACCGGCAGATTCGCCGGTTCGCCAACGATCACATCGTGGCGTTGACCAGATCGTGCATCGCCGCGAGCAAATCCGGATCGTCGGTCAGCGGCCCCAGAAGCGCCGTGGCGCATGCGGTTCGGATCGGAATACCGCTGGCGATGAGCCGCGCCGCGGCGATGATCAACCGCGTGCTCGGCACCTCGGCAAGGCCGCGATCGCCGAGCTGCCGCAAGCGTCTCGTGAGCGTCACCAGGGTCGTTGCGGTCGGCGCATCGACGTGCCCTTCGTGTGACACGATCGCCGATTCCAGTTCCGGCGGAGGGAAGGCAAACTCGAGCGCGACGAACCGTTGTCGTGTGCTCGGCTTCAGATCCTTTAATCCGTGCTGATACCCCGGATTGTAGGAGACGACGAGTTGAAAGTTCGGATGCGCCTCCAGCAACTCACCCGCTTTGTCGAGAGGCAGAATCCGTCGGTCATCAGTCAGCGGATGAATGACGACAACGGTGTCGGTTCGTGCCTCGATGATCTCGTCGAGGTAGCAAATCGCGCCAAGCCTCGCCGCGAGTGTCAGCGGGCCGTCGAGCCAGACAGTCTCACCGCCGCGAATCAGATACCGGCCCGTGAGATCGCTCGCGGAGAGATCGTCGTGGCACGCGACGGTGACCAGTGGCCGTCCCAGGCGCCAGGCCATGTGTTCGACGAAGCGCGTCTTGCCGCAGCCGGTTGGTCCTTTCAGCATGGCGGCGAGCCGCCTCGCGTGGCAGGCTTCGAACACAGCGACTTCGTCGGCGACCTGGAGGTAGTAGGGAGCCTCGACGCCAGGATAGCGCAGTCCTGCGTGTCGATCCGCCGACGGCCAGCGGTCCTCTGCGGAGTCCCGCCGAACGGCACGGGGGGAATCGCTCATCGTGTCGGGATGGGCTGCGGCGAAACCATCCCCGCCGGCCGTCGTTGGGACGGCGCCAGGAAGAAGAAGTCCCAGAGGAACAGGGCAACGCCCGCCGTGAACAGGATCCCGGTCCCGACGAGCATCAGGAAATGCACCTGAATCTTGGACTGCGTCTCGAGGTAGCCGAATCCGAGAATGCGCTCGAGATACGTCTGCGAGATGCCTGCCGCGGCAAAGGCCATGGTCATGCCGAACATGCCGCCGACTTGCAGCCAGAACGCCCAGAGCCCAACCTTGGATTCCCGCTCGGACTCTTCATGCCCGGTCATCGCGGGTAACGCGTAGGTGATTACGGCGAGAACGATCATGACGTAGGCGCCGAAGAACGCCGCATGGCCGTGCATCGGCGTGATGAGCGTTCCGTGCGTCCACCGGTTGACTGACGGCCACGTGTGCGCCAGTCCGAGCAGGCCCGCGCCGAGCGCGGAAAACAGCGCGCTTCCGAGCGTCCAGTGCAGCGCGAGCGTGTTCGGATGGGACACGCCGGAGCGACGGAGTGCCGAGTACGCATATGCCGACATCGCGAGAAATACGAGCGGTTCGAGCGCCGAGAAAAATCCACCGATAGGCAACCAGTATGTAGGCACGCCGACAAAGTAGTAATGATGCGCCGTACCGAGCAGACCGGAGATGAAGGTCAGCCCGACAATCACGTAGAGCCACTTCTCCATCACCTCGCGATCGATACCCGAGAGCCGGATCAGGAGATAGGCCAGCAGCGCTCCCTGAACCATCTCCCATACCCCTTCGACCCACAGGTGAACCGTCCACCAGCGATAGAAAATCGCGACCGTATAGTTGCGGAACTCGAAGAGCGCCGGCAAGTAGAGCAGCGCCGTCATGACGAGGCCCGCCATCAGCACGCTTTCGGTCGTCGTGAGCCGCTTGGCTTTCCAGATCGTCATTCCGAGGTTGTAGAGGAACATCAGCATGACGATGACGATCCCAAGTTTAACGGGCAGTGGCTGCTCGAGAAGCTTATTGCCGGCAGTCCAGCGGAACAGGTAGCCGACCACCGCCGTGACACCGCTAACCGTCCACAGACCGAGGGCGCCGTACGCGAGCCTCGGACTGTGCAGTTCCGTGCGGGATTCTTCCGGCACCAGCCAGTACGCTGCGCCCATGAAGCCTGTGAGCACCCAGACGATCAGCAGGTTCGTGTGAATCTCTTTGGACACGTCGAACGGCAGCCAACCCTTGATGGGATCGGGGCCGAGATACTTCGCCGCCGACAGCAGGCCGAAAGCCATCTGGA